>JBBQXV010000472.1:0-4357 GCA_038209335.1 Polyangiales bacterium
GAAGACGTACGCGAGCTTGTACCAGGCGTAGCCGTAGACCTTGTTCGCGGGCGCCGGGTACTTGATGACCTCGGAGTACGCCTGCGCGGCGAGATCCCACTTCGACGGATCGCCCTGGGCCTCGTTTAAGTTCAGCTCTCCGAACGCGAGGTACGCGTTCGGGATGTACTTCGAATCGGGACGCTTCTTGATGAGGTCGTAATAGACCGAGCGCGCGTTCTTGAGATCGCTCGCCTGCTCGTACTCGTACGCGAGGTAGTAGAGGACCTCGTCGAGCGCGGCGTATGCCGGGTAGTCGTTGACGACGAGCGTGTAGTTCTCGATGGCCTTCTTGCGCGCAGCCTTCATGACCGCGTCCGCCTGATTGGCCTGCGTCTGCTGCTGGCCAGCCTGGGTCGGATTCGTCTTCTAGATGCCGTCACGCTTGATTTCGGCTTCCGTTTTGTCGCGGAAGGCGGCGGCCTCGAGCTCGACGTACGCTTCGGCGAGCCGGCGCGCGAGCTGCGGACGATCGGGCGCGTTCTTCTTCGTGGTCTCGAAGAGGCGCTCGATGCCCTGGATCTCGGTGACGAGCAGCGCGCGCTGGCGGGCCTGCAAGCGGCTCTTGCGCTCGTCGCGTGGCGCGTCCTGGAGGGACGGGGCGTTCGGCTTCGTCTGCTGATCACGCTTCTTCAGATCCGCCGGAGGCGGAGCCGAGTGGAAGTTCATCTGCGGAGTTTTGCCGTGCTTGCCGACGTCGAACTCCTTCGGTCCGTTGCCGCCGCAGGCATTGAGGGACGCCTTCGCCTTGTCGTCGATGCACACCTCGCCCGCCGCGATGGCGCGCGACGAGACGGCAACCGAGCCCACGGTGATCGCGCTGAGAATGGAAATTTGAACGACACGCTTGCCGATGAGCATCCGCCTACCTCCCACACTTCGAGGTGATGGTCTGTCGATAGAAGCCGAGCTCGTCGCGCCAGTACTCGCCGTCGAACGGCCAGATGACGTGCTCCTCGTCGGGCTTCACGATGTTGCGCGCGGACTCGCTGGCGGTGACCTGCGCGCCGGCGATGGCCGCGTCGAGCTGGTTACGTTGCGCGGCGGTGATGTCGATGAGGATCTTCGCGCTGTCGCGGAGATGCTCGTTGAGCTCGTCGAGGTTTCGCTGGTAGCGATCCTTCGCGAGCTGGCCGGCGTTACGAACGGCGATGTCGCGCGCGAGCTGCAGCGCGTCCTTCGTGTCGTTGCCGAGCGGTGAGTCCTGGAACGACTGCGGCGCCTTCTTGAAGCGCACGCCTTCGTCGTCCAAGACCTGCACGTACTGCAGGTTCCTGAGGAGCTGGCGATCGGAGAGGGCGTTTTCCACGACGATCTTGATCCGCGGCGGAACGTCGACCTTGCCGTCCCGCACCTCCTTCAGAAACTTGAAGAAGGCCTCTTCTTGGTTGTCACCCTGGAAGCGCTTCATGACCGCCGAGAGATCGTTGAAGATCGGCTGATACTTCTGCTGAAACCGCGCGACGATGACGGTGGCGTCGTCGTACTGGCAGTTGGCGAAGTAGATGACCGCCTTCAGGACCTCGGCCTCCGGGTAGTAGCTGTTCGGGAAGTACGGGGCCTGGAGCGTGTGGATGTTGCCGAGCGCGTGCGAGTAGTCGCCGGCCATGAAGTACGCCCACGACTCTTCGAAGAGCGCGTCGAGCCAGTACTCGCTCGCGACGTCGACCTTGTTCCAGTACTTCACGGCCGCCGAGAGCTTCTGCCCGTCGATGGTCGGCGTGTTGTTCTCGTCGAGGCGAATCGATGCCGAGTAGTACGTGCGCGCCTGCGAGAGGAAGGCGAGATCGCGCATGCGCGACTCGTCCTCGACGCCCTCGGCGCCCTCGTCGATCGCGCCGACGATCTTCTGGAACGACTGGACGGCCGGCACCGATTTGCGGAGCTGGACGTTCGAGATGCCCGAGAAAAACTGGCCTTTGACGTAGTACTTCGACTCGCGCGCGACCTTGCCGAAGAGGCGGAGCGCCTCCTCGTACTGGCGGTTGCGGTACTTGTAGCGGCCGAGGAGATAATTGAGCTGCCAGTAGAGATCGCGCTGGTTCGGGTTGTCGAACTTCGCGATGTCGCCGTCGGAGTACTTGCCGACGCGCTCGACGATGTCGGCGGGCTCGGGCAAGTCGGTGGCGAGCTTGGAGAGCCACAGGAGCGTCTCCTTGAACTTGAGGTGGTTCGGCTTGTCGGCGATCTCGCTGAAGATGCCGTACGCCGCTTGGTAGAACTTCAGGCGGTAGAGCGCGATCGCGAGGTGGTACTGCGCGAGCTGCTTGTTGCCCTCGTCGTCCCCCGTCTCCCCCTTGTAGACGCGGTAGAGCGCGAGCGACGCGTCCGCCCACTTCTCGCCGTCGAACAAGCGCTTGGCCTGCGCGGCCTGCTCGGTCATCTGACCTGCGGCGGGCGGCGGCGAGTTGTCTGAGCTCGCGACGGCGGCGGTCGGCTTCTGGCCGGGTTTGGCGGCGGGCTGCGGATCGTCCAGCTCGATGTCGGCCGGCTTCGTCGTCGTCGTCGGCTGCGTGACCGGCGGCTTCGGCTTCGGCTTCCTCCTCTGCGCCTCGGCGTGCGACGCGAAGGTGAGGGCGCCGAGCGAGAGCGCAGAGAACGCCAGAACCAGGCGAGTCGTACGCGCTACGGAAATACGCATCGTCATGCTCCTCGTCGCGGCCGAATCGGGGGGAGGACCGGCCTTGACGTGTCGAGTGTCGAGTGTCGCGTTCGTGTCTGTGGCCCGCGGCTCAGCCGCGCGGGGAAGGTCTTTGCATCGGAAGGCGGTGCAGGTGGTGCAGGTGGTGCAGAAGGCGGGTCAGAAGCTTACCGGGTGTGGAGCTCAGAGAACCCGCGAAAGAGCTCGGCGAATTTCCCAACGATGTTGAAAAGATACTCGCATCGAGCGGCGAGATGGTACGAAGCGAATTTCGCTTTTGTCAAGGCAAAGCCGCGGAGATGGGAACAAAAGCGTCGTCTCGCGTGGGTGCTCGTCTGCCTTTGAGACACCAGATGGCCGCACGTTGGGTCGGTTGGTCTCGACTTTCTCGTCGCGCGGCGTGACTCTCGCTCGGGCCCGCGCGAGCCTCTCCCAAGTCGCCAAGCAAAGTCGCCAAGACTCGCAGACGAGAAGAGTAGAAGATTCGAAGGGTCTATGGCCAACTGGCCATTCGTGTTGTTGACGGGAGAAAGCGCCGCGCGTTACGTTCCGCGCGCACAGATCTGCAGTACCCCCTCTCCCCACTCCCTCGTAAGCCCTCGTGAGCCGGTGAGCAGGACCAACCTGGAGACGCGATGATTCGTTCGATCTGGACGCGTGGCAAAGTAGTCATGACGGTGGCCGCGGTCGTTGGCGCGGGCTTGGGGAGCCCTCTTTTTGCCGGCTGTAAGGCTACCGGCGTCGGCGATCCGTGCATTCCCGAGCAGGAGTACGAGCCGACGTTCAACGGCTTCGACGAGCAAGAGGTCAACGTCGAGAGCAAGAGCTTTCAGTGCCAGACGCGCCTCTGCCTCGTGAATCATTTCCGCGGCCGCGTGTCGTGTGCGTACGGGCAGGACGAGAACGGCCAGCCCGCGAACGGCTCCAAGAACTCGTGCACCGTCCCCGGCGCGAAGGACGCGATCGTCGGCAACCAGGCCGACGCGAAGAAGAAGGCCGCCGTCCCTGCGCAGTGCACCGACCGCATCAGCGACAAGGCCGTCTACTGCTCGTGCCGCTGCGCGAACATCGACAACAAGACGGACGACGGCGCCAACTACTGCAAGTGCCCGGACGGGTTCGCGTGCACGCAGCTCGTCACGTCGATCGGCCAGGGCGACACCGGCCTCACCGGCGCGTACTGCATCAAGAACGGCACCGACTACGACCGCAACAAGGCGTGCCAGGTCACCTGCGACGCCAACGTGAAGAACGCGAACTGCCAGTAGGCAGGACGCGTTATCGCGTGGCGTGACGTGAGCGTGGATCGGCGCGCGATCGGCAAGCGCGCCGAGGACGCCGTGCAGGTGTACCTGGAGGCGCGCGGCTTTCGCTTGCTCGCGCGCAACCTTCGGCTCGGCGCGCTCGAGCTCGATCTCGTGATGAAGCAAGGCCCGCTCGTCGCGATCGTCGAGGTTCGAACACGCGGCCCAGGCAGCTTCACGGGGCCGTTCGCGAGCGTCACGCACACGAAGCGCGTGCGCCTCTTGCGTGCGGCAGAACGCCTCTGGAGGGACACGCTCCGCGGCATGCGTGACGTGGAGCGCGTCCGCATCGACGTGGCCGCGGTGAAGTTCGACCAAGACCGTGCGCACATCACCTATCAAGCGGGCGCGATCGTCGGATAGAGCGGAGGTC
>JBBQXV010000473.1:0-4298 GCA_038209335.1 Polyangiales bacterium
CGCTGGCATCGAGAGCGGCGCGCTCTCCTTGTTTCGACAACCGCCAGCGACGACGATCGCTGCAAGCAGGCACCCGCTGACCAAGCGTCGCGTCGTCGCCGTTCGCGTTTTCATGATCACTTCCGGTGCGGCGTCTTCGCGAACATCCGCTCGTAGTCGAGCCCGATCGTCACGATGAGGCTCGTGTTGCGCTTGCCGAAGACATCACCTGTGCGCGCCTCCGCAAGGTTGTAGAGATACGCGACGTCGATCTTCAGCGGCGAGAACGCGACGCTCCCGCCGGTCGTCCACGTCGTCTCGTCGAGACCGCCGCGCACCCAGACGCGCTTGTGCACGAGCGCCTGCTCCGCGCCCACCGTCGGATGGATCACGAACGTCGACGTCCCCTCGACGTCGTTCGATCGATCGAGCGCGGCGGCGCCGACGTCGAAGATCGTCCCTTTCCACGGCGAGTACGCCGCGCCGAGACGGTACTCGTACGAACGGAGCAGCCCGGTCTTCGACGAGGCGCCTTGCGCGCGCGTCTCGACGTCGTGATTGAGAATGACGCGAGCTCCGACCTGCCAATGCTCGTCCGGATGCCAATGCAATCCGGCGCCGCCCGACGGCCTATACGAAGTATCGAACCGGATCGGTGGCGCGCCGGTATCCGGCAGCAAGACGGCTTGCGACAGCTCGTACGCGCCCATGAAGCCGATGCTCAGCGTCTTGGTGATCGGCTTCGCGAACTTGATGAAGACGGAGGTGTCCGAGAGGTTTCCCGTCGACGGCGGCTTCGCGACGCTCGGCGCGGTCAAGCTCCACACACGGATTCCCGTCGCGTTTTGCCCGAGGGCGATCACGTAGAACGCCGCGTCGTCCCAGAACGTCGGCGTCGTGAAGCCGACGGCGCTGAACGTGAAGAGGTTGCCGGTGTCGCCGAAGCGGACGATCCCTTGATCGAAGATGGCGCCGCCGGCGTCTTTGTAGACGGTCGCGTAGTTGCCGGTCGTGGCGCCATCGCCGCCCATGCCGATCGTGCGAACGCCCTTCTTGATCTGCCCGCCGGCGAACTCGCGAAGCGCGGTCTCCGGCCCGGCGAACGCCGTCGACCCGAGCGTGAGCGTGGCCAACGACATGCCGACGGAGAGCCATCGATGCGCGACGAGTCGGAACGGCAGCATTGGTTCGGAGACACGAGGCATCACGACGGAGTGATATAGCAGTTGTCGCCGATGATTCCGACCGCGCTCGCCGAGCCGCCGCGCCTCGTCGCTGTGCGCACCACCACGCCTCCGACGATCGACGGGGTGCTCGAAGACGCGGGGTGGAAGCAGGCCGCGTCGACGTCGTCGTTCACGCAGAAGTTCCCGAAGGAGGGCGCGGCGCCGAGCGAGAAGACGACGCTGCGCATCCTTTACGACGACGACTCGGTGTACGTCGCATTCGATTGCGAGCAAGCGCACTCGCCAATCGTCGAGCACCTGTCGCGGCGCGATCGCCTCGTCGAAGCGGATCGCGTCGAGATCGATCTCGGCACGCGCCACGATCGCAAGAGCGCGTTCCGCTTCACGCTGAACGCCGGCGGCGTGCTCACCGACGCCGTCCTCTTCAATGACACCGACTCGTCCGCCGACTGGGACGAGAACTGGGACGCGCGCGTCGCGCGAACGTCGCGCGGCTGGTCGGCCGAGATGCGGATCCCGCTGCGCGTCCTGCGCTTCACGACGGCGTCGGTTCAGTCGTGGGACATGCAAGCGCGGCGTTACGTTTCGGAACGACAAGAGATCGACGAATGGTCGTTCATCCCGCGCGACACCGCGGGTGAAGTCTCGCACTACGGCACGCTCGAAGGGCTGCGCGATTTGCGGGCGAGCGCGCCGCTCGAGACGCGGCCGTTCGTCCTCGGTCGGTTTCGACGTCGCGACGCCGCGACGACGTCGCTCGCGTCCGGAAACGATTTCAACGGATCGGCCGGGATCGATCTCAAGTGGCATCCGACGCAGTCGCTCACGATCGACGCGACGCTCAATCCCGACTTCGCGCAGGTCGAGGCCGATCAGCAGATCCTCAACTTGACGACGTTCGAGGTCTACTACCCGGAGAAACGCGCGTTCTTCCTCGAGGGGCTCGACACGTTCTCGACGCCGCGGCAGCTCCTCTATACGCGACGCATCGGTCGCGCGGCGCCGCTCCCGTCGCTCCGCCTCGGCGCGCCGTTCGCGGAGCAGCTCGTCGACGTTCCCGAGCCGGCGCGGATCTTCGGCGCGAGCAAGCTCACGGGATCGCTCGCGCCGGGTTGGACGGTAGGTACGCTCCAAGCGGTGACCGGTCGCAACGACGTCGACGTCCAAGTCGCGGACGGATCGCGGCAGCGGAGACTCATCGATCCGCTCTCGGCGTTCGGGGTCGTGCGCGTGAAGCGTGATCTCGACGGCAACGGATATGTCGGCGTGATGGCGACGGGTGTGACGCGCGCGGAGCCGACCGACAACTACCCGGTCAATCCCGCGCCCCCCGGCCTCGCGCCGAACGCGACGCGGCTGTGCCCGGGCCGCGATGCGCAATCGTCGTCGATCCAAGTCGCTTCGGGCGCGCGGTGCTTCAACGACGCGTACGTCGGCAGCGCCGATTGGAAGTGGCGGTCGAAAGGCGGCGCATGGGTCACCGGCGCGCAGGTCATCGCGTCGTCGCTCGCGAACGGACCGGGGCGACTCGTGCGCGACGGCAACGTGATTCGGCCGGGCGACGTCGGCACCGGCGCGTTCGTCTACCTCAACAAAGAAGGCGGCGAGCACTGGGTCGGCGACGTGTCGTTCGAGTACGAGGGGAAGAAGCTCGACTACAACGATCTCGGTTTCAACCAGCGCTCGAACGACTACCGCTGGCGCGTCGACGGCGAGTGGCGCGATCTGAAACCGTGGCGCGGGATGCTCGAGCGGCACGTGCGCTTCGAGTACTTCGGGCGAACGAACCTCGACGGTCTGTGGATTGGCAGCGGGTATCAGGTCAACGCGTCCGGGACGTTCGCGAACTTCTGGCAGTTCTTCACCGAGATGCATTGGCGGCCGACGTACTACGACGATCGCGAGGTCGGCGACGGCACGGCGCTGCAACGCGCTGGGCTCTTCGGCTACGAGCTCGAGATCGACAGCAACCCGGCGAACCCGGTCAGCTTCAGCGCCGACATCTATCCGCAGTTCACGTCGAACGGCGTCATCGTCAACGCGAGCGCGGGTGTGCTCTTTCGCGCGCTTCCGCAGCTCGACTTCGAGGTGCTCCCCAAGGTCGTCTATACCAAGGGCGAGCCGCGCTACACGGGCACGCTCACCGGAACCGGGCAGTACGTCTTCGGGCGCCTCGAAGCGACCAGCATCGGGACGACGGTGCGTGCAACCTACACGTTTACGCCGCACCTCACGCTGCAGGCGTACGGGCAGCTCTTCCTCGCGGCGGGGCACTACGATCAGCTGTCGTTCTTGCAAGCCGCCGGGCCGCGCACGGTCGTGCACCTCGACGCGCTGACACCGTATGCGGGGGCGCTCGCGCAGAATCCCGACTTCGTCGAAGGCGTGTTGAACCTCAATGTCGTAATGCGATGGGAGTACGCGTTGGGCTCGACGCTCTTCCTCGTCTATACGCGGTCGCAGGTCCCGTCGGTTGCGCTGCTTCCGGGCGAGACGGCGGGGATCAGCTTCTCGCCGGTGAGCCGCGCGCCGGCGGCGGACGTCGTGCTGTTGAAGCTGACGTACTTCTGGGCGGGGTGAGCGCGCTCACCGATCAGTTCGCACGCGCCGGCGAAAGCATGGCCGGCACGGACAACACGGCCAGCGCCGCGACCATCGCGACCACGCCGCCGACGCCGAGCACGACGCAGCCGAGCGAGCCTGCGATCGCCGCGAGCCCGCCTGCCACCAGCACGAACTCCGTGCGTCCTTCGACCACGCGCGACGCGCGGCTCCAGAGGATCGTGCCGCCGATCAATCCGCCCGCGATGCACGCGGGGAAACAGAGCCGCTCCACGCTCGCGCCGCCGATCGAGCAGCTGGCGCTCGCGAGGAGCGGCAAGAACATAGGAGCGATGCCAGCGAAGAGCCCCGTCGTCACGGCACGTCCGGCGACGCCTCCGCGCCACGCGAGCACGGCGCTGATCACGACGAGCGTCATCCCGAGCGGCACACCGACGTCGACGTGATGGCAACCGAGGAGCGCGAGCCCCGCCATCGGAACGGAGAGCAGCATCGTGCGCCACGCGAGGCGTCGTCGGCCTCGCTCGTATGCGCCGCGCGCGTTCGCGAGAAGCTCAAGGCGTTCCATGT
>JBBQXV010000474.1:0-4286 GCA_038209335.1 Polyangiales bacterium
TGTGCGTACGCGCGAAGCGAGCGCGGTCTGGCGAGATGCCGAGTCGTTGTAGTGCTTCGTAGCCGGCGGCCTCGTGCGCATTGCCCGGTCCCGTCAGTTCGCGCGGGTGTAGCGCCTTACCGATGTCATGGACGGCTGCACCGAACGCAACCGCGCGCACGTGGTCAGGAAAACGGCGGGGGAGGCGGACCGCACACTCTCACTGGCAGTCATGTTCGGGTCATAGTTCGCATACAGCGATCCCGGATGCGTCGCGCCGTGCTTTGTCGGTCGCGCTTGGGAGGTCGCCGAGCCGCACGTATCTGGTACGGCGTGGATCAATTTCCAGCGCCTCGGCATCGGTTCGGCTGAGGCGCTCGATGAGGGACTTCGAAGCCAGAGTTCGGCCGCCGGTGGCGCACGCCTCGATCCTTGCCGCCTCGTTTACCTCGTCGCCGAGCGCGGTGATCTCACTGCGACCAGCGGTGAGAACACGTCCGATGTACAGCGTTCCCCCCCAGTGAAGTCCGAACCGCAACGACAGGTTGGCATCGGCAATCTCACTGCGCGTCGCAACGTGTGACAGTGCATCGCGGAGTGCGCGGGCTGTTTTGATACAGGACCGCGCCGCGGCAGATTCCGAGCGCGCGGTCTCGGTGAGGAAGAAGGCGACGACGCCGTCGCCTGCGTGGCGTCCTACGACACCTCCGGCATCGACAACGTGTTGGTCTGCGGCGCGCACCAGACGGCGCATGAACGCGAAGTACTGCTCGGTCGACAGGCTGCGCGCCAGCGGCGACGACGCTTCAAGGTCGGCCATCAAGATGGCCGCCGAGCGCCGATCGGGATAGTCGACGAGACGCATGCGTTCCAGATGCGCCAGATCTGCAGTCCCGGCAGCCGCGGCAAGCTGGGACATCCCCGCGGCGGGCTTGAGCAAGCAACACACGCCGGCAAAGCGGCCTTCGCTGTCGTCAATCCGAAGCAAGACGTTCGAGCCGGCGACCGAGGTATTCGCCAATGTGAAGTCGGTCCGCGTGTGTCGCGCCCGCGGTAGGGCCTCGGGTTGAACCTGATCGACGAGGTCCGCGAAGTCTGGATCGACAAGGCGACGAAAGGCGTCGCGTCCGCCTGGCGTCGAACCGAGCACGAAGCCGGCATTCGCGAGAAACTGCTCTCGACGGAGCTCGCGCATCCCGTACGACCCACCGATCGTTGTGGTTCGGAACTTGATCATCTCCGCGCCGTAGAAGTGAGACCCGATGGGGAACACCGTTTCGGGACCCGCATCTCCGTAACCTCGCCGCAACTCGTCGCTCACGAAGACGAGCCGCCACGACGCGTCGTACAGGTAGACCCAATGGCCGGCATCATTCAGCGCCGACGCCCAAGCGGACAACGTCGGCTCCTCAGGCATCGGCAACGTCACCAAGGATTCGCCCACGCCCTAAAGATTGCCCGCTCTGCGCTCGTTATGCAAGCGCGGAAGCGCGTACGCCAGGTCGTGCACGATGTAGCCACGCGTCGGGATCGACTCCGAGCGCGAAGAGACGAGGAGCCTTGAAGCCGTCTACCGTTTCAGCGTGGCGAAGTCGGTTGTGCCTTCGGAAGGCGACCGGGCAACGCCGGTCGACTTCGAAGGAATCGTCGAGCGTCACCTTGCCGAGCTTCGGGTCAGCGGGAACACCGCAAGGCAAAAGATGCGCTACGCGTTGTTTGCCTCCGCGGCGCTGCACGGCGGCGCGCGACCGGATCTACTCGAGGACGTCGCCTGGTATCAGGCCGACGACTTCTGGATCTACGCGATGTACTCCGCGGTGATTCTGATCCGTGCCGCGGCGGAACGAACTGCGATGGACGTGCGCGACGTGTGCGCAGCGATCGCGCGGCAACACACCATCGCTCTCTGAGCTGTCGAACACCTTCCGCGCGTCGTCTCGGAACCGACCGACGCGATGCTGGACACTGGGCGTTCCAGCGATCGCGTCGACACGCGACGCACGGCTGGTGGGCTTCTTGGTGGGCTCTTTGGTGGGCTTTCAGGAGCGCGATCCGCGCTCACCAACGCCGACGCGCCCTCCGCTCGAGATCGAACACGCCGAAGCGAACCCTGCGGCGAAAGCGTTCACGGCGTGGATTCGGCGACCAGTCGGCGTCGACGAGTCCACGCGTCGGCACCTTTTGGCCGCCATCCGTCCGGCACGACGACCCAGAACTGCGACGTCTCAGCGCCTGCGCGGAAGGCGCGCGCGCTCGGCCGAAGCTCACCAGACCATCTCGGTGGTTCCGCTGGGGCGGAACCACCATATGTGCTCTACCTAGTAATTACTCACCAACAACCCCACCAAAGATTTCTCGCCCGATCTGAAGAAACTGGTTCCGATCGCGCTCGCGGATTCGCACACAACGACCGTGAACCCATCGCGTCGCCTCCCCGCCCAGCTCGCCAACCGCAGCCCTCGACCGAACATCTCGACGACATCGTCCGCCGCGTCCGCATTCTCAGACAAGGAGCGGCCCGTGATTGAACCGGTCGATCGGCCGCTCGTGTACACGGTCACCCAGACCGCGTCGCTGTTGGGCATCTCACGCACTCACGCATACGAGCTCGTATCCCGTGGCGAGCTCGGCCACGTGCGGCTGGGCCGCCGAAGCGTGATCCCGCGCCGCGCGCTCGAGCGGCTCCTCGACGTCGTAGCCGAGCGATCGGCCGATTCGTGAGCAGCGCGACTTCAGCGCCCGACGCGCTCCACGAGCTTGCGGTACTGCGCGAGGGTGCCGGGAAGGACGCGGAGATGCACGATCGTTCCGGTTGGCTGCTCGACCAGGTCGACGACCTCGCACACCGCGGAGGTGAGCTCCGTGCCGGCGACGACGATCTCGCGGGGACGAATGACCGCGGGCTCGCGCGCTTCATCGAGATAGGTCCACACGAGACCGGTCTCGTCTTCGCTGTTGAGGTCGGCGGCAATGTCGATGTGGGTCATGGCTGCTCCATCGGGGCGGCCCAAGCGTACCGGTTGGGCCGGAGCGGGCCGAGCGCCGCGAGGAGTCTCGGGACATCAGCGAGCGAGGCGAAGACGACGGTGAAGTGCGGACGGTCGAACGTGGGCAGTAGATCGAAGCCGGCATCGACGAGCTCGCCCACGGTCGGTGTGTACACCAACGGGGAGCTCAGAAGCTTCCCGGTCAGCAGCCCGCGCTGCGACGCAGGCCCGACGTCGTCCAGCGCGACGAAGACCGATATGCCGTACAACTCCTGGCCGTCGAGCACGAACGTTCGGTTCAGTCGGCGGGCGTGAGTACCCAGCAAGGCTTGGGTATCCCTCCCGCCGCGCAGCACAACTCTCGCGCCGCTTGGCGGCGGTTCCTCGGTGCGTACGAACGCGCGGAGCTCTCGACGCTCGTCGCTCATTCGACCGGCGATCTCGGTGCGATGAACGCGCCCATGATCGCGGCGGCTTCGTCGTCGGCGAGGTCGATGAACTGTGCGTAGATGTCGAGCGTCGTGCTCACGCGCGTGTGACCGAGTCGTTCGGCGACAACGCGCGGACTGACCCGGTTGTTGAGCAGGACGGTCGCGGCGTGGTGGCGGAGGTCGTGCAGCCGAACCTCTTTCATGCCGGCGACGCGCTTGGCCGTCTGGAACTTCTCGCTCATCGTTCCCGGGTGGCCCGTGCGGCGGCCTTCGGGATGACAGTCGAACAGATAGCAATCGTCGTCGAACTTGCCGCCGAGCTGCTCGGCGAGCACGACGCGGTACGAACGGAAGAGCGCGAGGTGATCGACCATCGCCGACGGCAGCGCGATCGTCCGGACTCGTCCGCTCTTCGGGAGCTTGCGGTAGAAGCCGTTCGGACCCAGCGCGATCGATGCCTGCACCGCGATCCGACCGGCGACGAGGTCGACGTGCTTCCACTGGAGCGCGCAGATCTCGCCCCGGCGCGCGCCGGTGCAGACGATCATGCGCACGAAGGTGCCGAACAACAGGCCGTCGTCGTCGGCGGCCTCGATGAGCGCAGCGAGCCGCTCGGCGCCCGGCAGGTGCACGACGGTCGACGCGCGCTTGGGCGGGTTCGCGTCGTCGGCCGGATTCGACGGCAGCCACTTCAGCGTGCGCACCGCGTAACGCAGGATGTTCGACAACAGATCGTGGTGCTGGCGCACGGAGTTGTCGGAGAGTCCCTGCGCGTGCTGCGCGGCGTACCAGGCGTCGATGCGGGCGGGTGTGATCGAGCGCAGCGCCATTGCGCCGAACGTCGGCCGCAGATGGACCCTCAGCGCCGAGTCGTAGCGCAGGAGCGACG
>JBBQXV010000475.1:0-4221 GCA_038209335.1 Polyangiales bacterium
ACCGAGCGTCACGTCGGCGCCGCAGACGATCTTCGGCGCGAACGAATCGCCCGAGCGGACGCACGGATCGCTCGCACTCGCGGAGACCGAGCCGCAGATCGCTCCTCCGCCTCCCCCGCCGCCTCGACCTCGACCGCCGCCCGCGCCCGCGCCGTCGACTTCGACTTCGACTTCGACCTCGATCTCGACGTCGATCTCGATCTCACCCCCCCCGGCGCCCGCTGCCGATCTCACCGCGTGGCGCGCAATCCTCGACCGCGTTCGCGTGGTGCACCCGCCGCTCGCCGCGATCCTCCAGCACGCGATGCCTATCGAGATCGGCCCCGCACGCGTCCTCCTCGGCTACGGCGCGCAGAACACGTTCCTCTCCGATCAAGCGAAAGATCCGGAAGCCCTCGAGACGCTCACGCGCGAAGTGCGCGCATACTTCGGCGCGCCGACCGAGGTCGCGCTCGATCTCTCCGCGAAGCAGACGCCCGGTCTGCAGACGATCGCCACGATGGAAGCCGAGAAGCGAAAGGCGCAGCTCGTCGAAGCGCGCGCCGCCGTCGAGAAGCATCCGCTCGTGGCCGAAGCCATTCGGCTCTTCGGCGCCGAGGTGCGTGAAATCAAGGTGCGCGAAGACGAATGACGCCGTTTGAGCTATGAGGGAGCCATGCAATTCCGCGGCGGAATGAACGAGCTCATGCGCCAGGCCGCGCGCATGCAGCGAAAGATCGAGCAGGTGAAGACCGAGGTGAAGGACCGCGAGGTCGTCGCCGAGGCGCTGGGCGGAAAGGTCAAAGCGACCGTCACGCTCGGACGGCAGGTCAAACGCATCGAGCTCGATCCCGAATTCGTGAAATCCGAAGGGATCGATCTCGCGCTCGACGGCGCGTGCGCGGCGCTCAATCAGGCGCTCGAGCAGGCCGACAAGGCGATGGAGGTCGAGCTCGAGAAGGTCACCGGCGGAGTGAAGATCCCCGGCATGGTGTAAGGCGCGCGCGTGCTATCGGCGCAGACTCAGCGCGTCCAGCGCCTCGTCAAGCTGTTGTCGCGGCTACCCGGCGTTGGCGAGAAGACCGCGCAGAGGTACGTGCTGTTTCTTCTCACGGCGGAGGAGTCGCTCGCGCGCGATCTCGGCGTCGAGATCGGCGAGCTGCGCGATCGTCTGCGGCCTTGCGAGCGGTGCGGAAACATCGCGGAGATCGAGCCGGGCCATGCGACGGCGATATGTGCAATCTGCACGGACAACAAACGCGACGCGTCGATCGTGTGCGTCGTCGCGCGCGTTCATGATCTCCTCGCGATCGAACGCACCGGATCGATGCGCGGTCGCTACTTCGTGCTCGGCAAGCTGTTGTCGCCGCTCGAGGGGGTCGGGCCCGACGAGCTGCCGCTGCCGAAGCTCGTCGCGCGTATCCGCGAGGATCAAGTGCGCGAGGTGATCGTCGCCACGCCACCGAGCGTCGACGGCGAGGCGACGGCGCTCTTGCTCAAGCGCGAGCTCGCGCCGCTCGGTGTTGTGCTCACGCGCATCGCGAGCGGCGTGCCGCACGGCGGGGATCTCGAGTTCGCGGATCCGATCACGATGGGGCGGGCGCTCTCGGGGCGGCAGCGGCTCTGACGCGCGAGCGAGAGATTGAACGGGACGATTGGGAGAAGAGGAGAATCGGGATGGATGCGATCAAGACGAGCGCGGCGCCGGGGGCGATTGGGCCTTATTCGCAGGCGACACGGCAGGGGGAAATGATTTTTCTCAGCGGGCAGATTCCGCTCGATCCGGCGACGGGTGAGATGGTCGCCGGTGACGCGAGCGCGCAAGCCGAGCGCGTTTTGAAAAACCTCGGCGCGGTGCTCGAGGCGGCGGGGTGCGGGTTTGCGAACGTCGTCAAGACGACGATCTACCTGACCGACCTCGGGGCGTTCCAGGCGGTCAACGCGGTGTACGCGAAGTTTTTTTCCGAGCCGTTCCCGGCGCGCGCGACGGTGCAAGTGTCTGCGCTCCCGAAAGGCGCGCAGGTCGAGATCGACGCGATCGCGATTCGCGGCTAGGCGCGTCGCGCGCGAATTACTGCGGCTTGACCGTCACGTCGCCGAGGTTGTCGCACGACGCCGTGACGCTCGCGGCGCCGGTTCCGGCGGTACCGCGCGACGTGCTCGTGTTCATGAGATCGCCGAAGCCGGTGACGGTGACCTTCTTGGCGTGGAGCGCGAGCTTGTCCGCGGCGAAGTCGCTCGGGAGCGAGAGCGCGACGTCGCCGTTGCCAGACGACACTTCGACGACCGATCCTTTGCGCGGCGTGATCGATCCGCTGGCGCCTCCGTTCTCGGTGCGAACCTTCGCGCCGCCGTTGATCCCGGTCGCTGTGGCTTCGCCGTTGTCGGTGACGATGGTCAGCTGATTGGGGGCGTCGGCCGCGTAGACGTTGCTGACGGAGACGCCGCCGTTGTTCGAGTGAACCGTGAGGACGACGCCGCTCGCGGCGCTCCCCGCGGGGATCGTCACGGTGAGATCGCATCCGGTGGTGCCGACGCCCGCCGTGCCGTGCGACGCCGAAGCCTGACCGCATGCGACGGAGAAGCGACCACCGGACTCGTCGAGCTTGATCGTCGCCGCCTCGTCGTTGATCGCGGCGGTGCCGTCGGCTTCGTTGTCGGCGAACGCGAACGGTTTGGCGGAGAGGCTGACGGTCGTCGCGCTCGCGTCGCCCACGACGGTCGTGGTGCCGTTCGCGTTCTCGATCTGGATCGCCTGTCCGGTCCACGCGCCCGTCGCTGTCTTCGACACGGCGGACGGCGGGACGTACTTGGTCTGTGTCTTGACGGTGACGGTGCAGCCGAGCACGAGCGATGCGCCGAGGCCGACGAGGATCGAAGAGCGAATCAGCGACGATGTGAGTGACATGTGAAGGTCTCCTCCCGCGGGCGCGGGGATAAGCGTTCCTCGCGGTTGGACGGAGATCGGCGCGCGCGCATTCAGTCCCACGGCATGGGCAGGTCCCCTACCCCTGCGCGGACGCGCAGATCGCGGTGCAAAAGGCGGCTGATCGGGCCGGGCTCTCCGTTGCCGATCGTGCGGCCATCGACGGCGACGACGGGGAGGACCTCACGGATGCTCGACGTGATGAAGACCTCGTCGGCGGCGAAGAGATCGCTCGGCGCGAGCGGCGCGAGGGACGTCGCGATGCCGCGTTCGCGCGCCGCCTCGAGGACGTAGGTGCGCGTGATTCCGGCGAGGATGCCGGCGCTCTCCGGCGGCGTCGTGAGCGCGCCGGCCTTGACGATCATGACGTTCGACGTCGCGCCTTCAACGACATTGCCGCGACCATCGACGATGAGCGCCTCCGCGCCGCCGCGCGCCTTCGCTTCTCGGACCGCGAGAATCGCGGCGAGGTAGCTCGTCACCTTGGCACCAACGGCGCTGGTTCCGTCGATCGCGCGTGTCGTCGCGACGAGGGCGACCGCGACGCCGCGCTCGTACGCCTCGCGAACAGGCGGCGCGACGGGCGCGACGACGAGCACGCGCAACGGCGCGCCCGCGAGATCCGGATCGAGACCCATGGGGCCCGTGCCGCGCGTGAGCATCAGGCGCGCGTACACGTCGGACGACGGATCGGATGCGCGTGACATCGCGACGGCGAGCGCTCGCGCGATCTCCGCGGAGAGCACCGCGTCGTCGATCGGCACCCGGATGTGCATGAGCGCCGCGGAGCGACGAAGGCGCGCGAGGTGATCGTCGAGACCGAAGGGCACGCCCCGGTACGTACGGAAGACCTCGAAGACAGCGTCGCCGTAGAGAAAGCCGCGATCGAAGACGCTGACGGTCGCGCGGTCGGGCGAGACGATCTCGCCATCGATCGCGACGACCGCCGCGGCATTCGCGCTCACGCGAGCGCCTCGGCCTGCTCGTTCGCGTCGGCGATCGCGAGCTCGAGCCGCGCGCGCGCGTCGTCCGCGGTCGGATCGATCGGCGCGCCGAGCGTCACGGTCACGCGCGTGAACGGCCATGCCAGGGTGAACCTGTCCCACGCGCGCTTCAGGACGAGCGCGTTCGACGCGGCGCTCCCCATTGGCACCAGGAGCGCTCCTGTGGCGCGCGCCGCGACGAGCGCGCCCTCTTTCACGACGCCGTACGGTCCGCGCGGTCCGTCGACGGCGAACGCGGCATCGCGCCCTTCGCGCTTCATGGACCGCACGAGCGCCGCGAGCCCGCGCACGCCGCCTCGCGAGCTCGATCCA
>JBBQXV010000476.1:0-4217 GCA_038209335.1 Polyangiales bacterium
TGAAGTCGAACGCCTTCGCGAAGGCGATGGGCGTTACGCCACGCACTCTCGTCCGATGGGTCCATCACCGCGAGATGCCCGCGCCGGCGCGGCGTGTCGCGATCGTCGCCGCGCTTCGAGACTTGCCGCCCGATCTCGTCGCGCGACTCGCAGCGTGTCTCGGCGTCGACCCGCGAATCGGTGGCATCGCTGCTAGATAAGCGTCGGCGCCCGTTCCCGAGCGAGCGCGCGCGATTCTCGACGCCGCGGTCTACGCGGCGGCCGACGCGCTCAACGTGCCCGCCGCCAACCTGCGCGCCGCGCTCGTGCCGATCCTGGCGGCGATCGGCGAGGTGGGCGTCGACGCGCGCACGGCGCGAGCGATGTTCGAGACGAAGCGGCGCTGAGTGGACAGTGGGGAGTGGTTTCTCCGAACCATCTCGCGTCGACTCGGGTACCGGTTCGTCGCTCACTCGGCTGCGAACGCGCGGAGCGGCGTGGGGTCGAACCTGCGAGATTCGCGCGCGACGAGCGTGTGCAGATACGCCGGGTGCCGCGTCGGCGGTCGGCCAGTCGTCAGGCGCGCCGCCGTCGCGCGTCGTTGCCCGTCGATGGGTTGGGCCTCCACATACATTGCCGCGCTTGGTAGAGGAGAGAGCGTTTCGTTTCGCCCTCACGGTCAATCGATGCGCGGCCGCATCGAGTCCGGCCGACGCTGCACCGTCGCTCCCGTCGACGTCGCCGCGCTCACCGTCGGCGACGTCGTGCTCTGCACCGTGCGCGGGCAGCAGTACCTGCATCTCATCAAGGCCGTACGCGGCAGCGAGTTTCAGATCGGGAACAACGTCGGGCGCATCAACGGCTGGGTGGACGCGAGCGCGATCCACGGACGCTGCGTTTCCGTTGAAGCGTGACGCGGTGAACGCATCGCAACGGAGCTGCCAATACGATGCAGAGTGGGCGTCGTCGACGTGGCCGCGAAGGCTTCAGCCTCCGGCACGAAGGCTTTCGCTCCATGGCGTGCTCGCGTTGGCCCGATCTGTCCTAGGACGCCCTCGAAACTGTCCGGGACAGGGGCGACATCGTCCAACCGCTCGATATCGCAGAGCGCGCCTCGAGGCACGCGATCGGCAAGGCGCGCGAACCGTGTCCGCGCTTGCGCCTGCGTACCGACCGCGCCGTCCGACGGAGACGGTCACCAGATCCCCACGGGACGCAACGCCCGCGGCGAAGGATACGAGCTCACGTGCTTCGGTCCGTTCGCGTGCGATCCGACAGCGCCCGCTCTCTCGTCGCTTACCAGCAATTGAGACCATCGCGCCGGCGGTCGTCGAGCGCGTACGCGCCGTTCGTGCGGATGGTCACGCGCTGCGCGCCGAAGCGTTGCGAAAGACGCCCGCCCTTACGCCCCAACGCGGCGGGCTTCACCGCACGCCGAGCGCGTCGTGCTGGGATTTTGCCATGAGCGCAGCTCGCAACCTCGCCGACGTACTTCGCGCCGTCGCAGAACGCGTCGAGCGCGGCGAGACGTTTCCCGAGGCTCTCCGTGAGGTCGCAAGCGAGCTCGAGGCGCAGGGCGGGACGCCCGCGTGGCACCTCGAGATCATCGACAAGGCTCTCGCGGAAAACGACGACATCGCTGAGCCCTGGGAGCAAGCGCTGGAGAAGGTCCGCGACGAGATCACACGAGCGTGAAAGAGGTACGCGTGCGCAAACGCGCGCACGAACAAGTCGCCGCGATCGCCCGGTATCTCGAGCGGGAGGCGCCGGCTACGGCGTGCTCTTCGTGGATGCTGTGGCCAAAGTCTTTCGCGGGATCGCGGCGCTGCCGGACTCGTTCTCGCCCGTGCTCGAGCGACCAGGCGTTCGCAGGGCAATCCTCGGCAGCCCGTTCACCAAGTTCGTCGTGTACTTCCACACCGACGCGGACAGATCACTGGTGCTCGCGGTGCTCCACAGCGCTCGTCATCCCGACACCTGGCAGCAATAGGCCCTCCGCCCGCAGTATCCTCGCCCCCCCATCGGCCAACGCTCCCAAACCGAAACCCTCGCCGGCATCTACCAAGCCTTCGTCCAACGCCGCGTCTGGAAGCAGACCGAGCTCGCGAAGCAGCTCGAGGTCAGCACCGAGGTCATGGTCATCTCCGTGCGCGTACCTCACGACGTTGCACGGCTCGCGTGTCTCGTCCTACCTTCGCTGCGCATGAAGTTTCAGGTCAAGGTCGCGGGCAAGCTCAACGTGGCGGAGCTTTCGGGATGGAAGCGCGGCAAGGTCAACCCGGCGAAGTTCGCCGATTGGGCGGGCACTCGTTACGCGGAGTCCGACGAGACGCCCACGGTCGGCAAGCTCCTCGCGCGCTACGAGAAATGGGGAGACGTGGCGGAGCACGACTACGTACGCCTCTCGCTCGAGGGCAACGCGCTCACGATCGAGGGGTTGCTCCAGGACGACAGCTTCAACGACATGGCCGGGCTCGTCGCGACGCTGTGGCGCTCGGCGTCGCGCTTCGGCGGTGAGGGCGAGCTCGTCTTCACGGGCGAGGGCGTGGACCTCGACGATCGCATCGTCGTGCAAAAGGCGCGATCGCGATTTGTGCCGAAGCACAAGGCGAAGGTCGTCAAGACAACGACGCCGGAGGAGGCGCAAGACAAGGTCTGGGTTCACGTGATGAACGAGAGCTACAAGGCTGCGCGCAAGGCCGTCGGCGAGTACATGGCGGCCGGTCTGCCGATCGTGCCCATCGTCGGTCGCACGTTCCTCGCCGCGTTCGAGGGCGCGAAACCGGCCGAAGCGGCGCCGATTTTCGACGCGGTGATCGCGGCGATCGATCACGAGATCGCTCACGACGACACGCGCGAGTGGCGCGATTTCCCCCTCGGCTACGACGATCTCGTCTGCACGCTCGTACGACTCCTCAGCGATCTCGGACAGCCCGAGCGCGCGTGCCGCGTGTTCGAGCGATGGCGCGGCGGCGGCGGCTCGGTCTACGTGAACCAGTACAAGCACTACCTGTTCGCGCTGAAGGCCGCGCACGACGTGGGCGCCGCGAAGAGCGCGCTCGATGCCTTCGATGCAATCTGGAAGAAGGCCCGCACCAAGCCGCGCTTCAACGACACGGCGAGCTTCTTCGTGAACGCAGCGTCCGTCGCGGCGATGATCGGCGACCTCGCGCGAGCGAAAGGCTACGTGAAGACCGCGCGCGCGGAAGGCGCAACGGCGGACCAGCTGGCCGACCCGGATCTGCGGTCGCTCGTCTAGAGTCCGACCGAACCGGGGAGCGCGGACCTCTCGTGGACAAACCGCGGCACGCTCGCGGACTGACCTTTGCGCCGTTGCGCCGTTGCGCAGGCATCGCTAGTCAGGAGGACTGCTGGTGGGCGCCGGCACCTCCGAGAAATCGTCCGGCGAATCCATCGCCACGTGTTCGGCGGTCTCCGCTAGGGCTTCGCGAGTCGCATGAGCATTCCATCCGATTGGCCCGTACCGAACACCAAAGAGTAGGCGATTCCTGCCGATCAACATACGCGCATAAGAACTGATCGGTCACCTCCGCCGCCTCCGGCGCTTCTCGCGCGCTACCCGCTTCCACCGCTTATCCGCCGCCAGTCGCGAGCGCCCGCGAGGCGGGTCGCGAGGAGCAACGAGGTGCCGAGGAGGACGGCGGACAATCGCATGTGACCGCGGAGGCGAGCACGTGCCGTTCCACGCGGGGGTGGCACTAGTTCGAGCCGCTCCGCGAACCGTCAGGGACAGGGCATCGGGCTCGCGACCGTGTTGCCGCCGGGGTTCACGACGCCGGCACACAGACCTTTGGCGATTTGCGCCCAATCATTGAACGAGCCATACGTCAGATCGACGATGCCATCGGCGATGGGCTGGAACGTCACGCGCGCGTTCCACGGTCCGAAGTTGTAGACCACCGCTGCGCGCAGGTTCGAATCGCGCCCCGGCTCGAACATGAGGTCGACTCCCGAGCCCGTCGCCCAGCCGTCGTCGAACGTCGAATCGAAACCGAAGACCGGCGTCTTCACTATCGTTCCGTTCACGGTCGACACCACGACACCGCTCGTCCGCATGCGGAGGAGGTTGTTGGTGCCCGTCGGGTAGACGGCATAGAGCTTACCCTTCGACGGATCGTTCGCGCTCGGGACGTACGCCAATCCTGGTCGCGCATTCGCCGGCATGCTCGTGAACGAAGTCGTCGCCCACTGACCGGATGCGTTGCGTTTGAGCAATC
>JBBQXV010000477.1:0-4058 GCA_038209335.1 Polyangiales bacterium
ACAAACACTCCAAACATGTCCGCCGTCACGCAAGCGTTGTCCTTCGGTGTCCAATTCGGATCACAGAAAAACCCATCGAACCCATCGGACCGATCCGCGATCGAATCCCCCGGCGCATCCCCTCCGCCGCCATCCGCGCCATCCAGCGCCCCATCCCCGCCGCCGTTTCCGTCGCGGCCGCCTTCGACCGTGGCGCTATCCCCCCCCGCTCCGTCCGCGGACGAGTCGCCGTCCGTCAACCCGCACGAGTTCGTATCGTCGCACGTCGCCGACGAGCAGCCGCTTGCCGCGATGGCGATCGCGAGACTCGCCGTCGAGAGGACCGCGCACGTAATCAGAAATGAACGCATGGCTTGCTCCATCACGCTGAACGGAAGTTAGAAATCAAAAGTTCCCCACGAATCGAAGTCCGGCCGCTCCCGGCGTCACCATCGGAACGATCATCGCGCCACCGGCCTTCGGCGCGCTCTTCGGCCAAAGAAGAAAGGTTGCCACCGCGCCGACGCCGAGCAAGCCGCCTCCGATGACGAAGGCCGTACCGACATTGCGATCGCTCGCCCGCGCGTCCGCTGCTGCTGCGAGATCACCGCAGCCGCTCGATGTCGATCCCGCGCAATTCGGATTCGCGGCCTTGAGCGAGGTGACCTTGTCGTCTTGGCTCGAAGCGCCCAGGAAGAATCCGACGCCGACGCCTGCAGCCGCCACCGCGCCCACGCCGAGCGCGATCACCACCACGTTCCGCGTCGTCCAAAACGTCCCGCCCGTCGTCGTTCCGCTGTCCGGCGGCGGATCCGCGACGCCCGCCGCCGTGCTCGTCGGCGCAGCTCCCGTCGCGCTTGCCGATGTCGCCGGCGCGGTCGGCGGCTGCGCGGAGCTGCTCACCGGCGCGGTCGGCGTCCCCGCACTCCCGCTCGCGACGAACGCCACGCGCACGGTCTTCCCCGCCTCGACGTTGACGTCCTGCTCGTACGTCCCGTCCGTCCCGCGCGCCGTCACGTGATGCTTCCCCGGCTCGACGTCGACCGGATCCCCGAGCGGCGCCGTCCCCGCGGCGTACGTCACGTCGACCGTGATCGACGCGCCCATCGATGCGCTGATCTCGAGATGCCCCGTCGTCGTCGCGAGCGTCGCGATGTGCTTCTGCGCGCTCACGCGATCGTCTTCCTTGATCCGCGAGTCGTGCAGGTAGATCCGAAAATGCCGAATCGCGTCGACGTCGCGCTTCGTCTTCTCTTCCGCGAGCGCGAGGTTCCACAGAATGTCCGGGCTCTTGATGATCGCGTACGCCTGCAGAAACTTGAGGCGCGCGGCCTCGAAGTCCGCGGCGCGCGCGCGATCGAGTCCCTCGCCGAAGCGCTTCTTCGCCTCGCGGACCTCGGTCGCTTCGTCGGCGAACGCGACGTGCGATGCGCCGACCGCCGAGCCGCTCATCGCGGCGATCATCGTGAGGCAAGAAAGTCGGCGTCTCATGGATGAAGAGATCATCGGGTCATGGCCAGAAAGGTTGCGTCCTTCTTCTCATGCTGCGCCGGAGGCCTTGCATACCGCCGATCGCGCGGGGCCGCCACTTGGGTACAATCCGGGGCCGATGGCGGCGAAGCGATCCCCCGGCGCGCACACGTTCTCGGTCCGCATCGCGCGCGTCGGTCGCGGCGTGCCGATGTTCCTCATCACCGTTCCCGCGAAGGTGAGTCAGGCGTTCGGGATGCGCGGGTACGTGCCGGTGCTCGTGACGGTCAACGCGGTGCCGGATGTGCACGCGACGCTGATTCCGAAGGGGGGAGGGCGGCACGTGCTCCACCTCAACAGCAAGGTCCGCAAGCGCGCGGGCGTCGAGGTCGGGGACCTCGTGAAGCTGACGGTGGCCTACGATCATCACCCGCCCGAAGATCCGACGCCGCCGGATCTCGCGTTCGCGCTCCGCGACGAGGACGCGCTCGCGACGTGGGAGAAGCTCGCGCGCGGCAAGCGCAACCACATCATCCGCTGGGTCGAAGAGGCGGTGATGGAGACGACGCGCGAGAAGCGGATCGCGAAGACGGTGTCGGTCGTGCTCGGCGTGCGCGAGAAGGCGATGGATCGCGCGCTCGCGGCGGAGGCGAGAAAGCTTCGCGCGGGGAAGTAGAAATCGATCCTTCGTGGGCCTCAGTTGTGCTGCGCCGATGAACCCGACGCGCCGGCGTTTGCGCCGGTACCGCCCGCGCCCGCGCTGCCGAACGTCATCGTCGCCCCGCTCGGCGACACCGCGGCGCCGCCGCCGAAGTAGTACGCGTACGACGAGCCGCCGGAGCCGCCACCACCACGCCCGCCGTCCGCCCCTTTGCCGCCCGTGCCGCCCGCACCGCCCGCGCCGCCTTTGACGAACGTGTTCCCGCCGCACGTCGGCGGGTTGTTCTTGCACGTCTTGACGATCTGCGGCCCCTGCTGTCCAGCGACGCCAACGCCGCCGCCAGCGCCACCCGTTCCGCCGAGCCCACCGTCGCCACCCGTGCCGCCGTTGCCGGACGCGAGCGATCCGCCGTTGATGACGACCGTCGCGCCCCACGCGAAGAGCGCGACGCTGCTGCCTCCGCCCCCGCCGCCTCGACCGATCCCACCGGGACCTCCGCCGCATCCTTCGGTGCCGTCGGTTCCGCAACTCTGATCGGGTTGGTCGGTGAAGCAGAGCCCGGTGTTGCCGTCGTAGGTGCACGTCGTGCCGTTCGCGCACTGAGAGAGCGCATCCACACCTGCCATGCCGTTGTTTCCGGTGGCCCCCGTCGATCCGTCACCGCCATTCGCCGGCGCGTACCCGCCGCTCGAGAACGTCCCCGCAGATGCGCCGCTGCCGCCGGATCCGGGACCGACGCCCTGCCCATTCGACGCGCTCGTGCGCGCGCACGTGTTGCTGCCGATCGATCCCGTCGAACCGACCGCGCCCGCCGCACCGTCGCCTGCTTTGACGACTTGCACGTTCACGTTCGTCAACGTGAGCGATCCGCCCGTCGCGAAGATGCCATAGATCGATTCGCCGATCGCGACGTTCGCTGCGGCCTTGCTGCTCACGCTCAGTGTGTCGAGCGTCACGTTCGTCACGCCGTTCGCGAGGATGGTTTTGTTCGCGTTCGACGGCGCCTGCACGATCGTCGCGTTGGCGTTCGTCGACCCGCAGTTGCGCGTCCATGCGCCGGGGAGCCAGCCGCCCTGGACGAGGACGTTCGACGCGAGCGTCACTTGCTCGACGTACGTCCCTTGCGCGACGTACACAGTCGAACGAGTGCCCAGTGCGCCGATCGCCGTCGTGATGCTGCCGCACGGCGCGGCTTTCGTGCAGAGCCCGCCGCTCCCGCCTTGTTGCACGAACGTGCCATTCGCATCGGTCGCGGTCGCCAGCGTGCACGCGTCGAGGACGGGGGCGTCGGGCGGGGAATCTGGAATCGCACTGTCCATGGCGATCGCGCTGTCCGCGCCCGTCGTGCTGTCCACGCCCGTCGTGCTGTCCATGCCGATCATGGCGTCGATCGCGGTCGCGCCGTCGATCGCGGTCGTGCCGTCGGCGCCGCCGTCGCTCGTGGCATCCGCGTGCGTCGCAACGTCGGGCGCCGTCGCGTCGACGAGGCTCCCTTCGAGCCCGTTGCCTTCGTCCGAGCTGTCCGCGGTGATCGCGCTGCCCGGCTCTCCCGAGGCCCCGCCGTCGCTCGTGTCCTCGGTGAACGCCGCGCCGCATGCCGTCACGCTCGACGCTCCGACGATCGCGCACGACACCATTCCCAACCAAGCGAGACCGCGGACGAGATGACTCTTCATGAAGGTGATGTCGGTACCGCAAGCCGACGGTTGCGAGGAAAGCGCTCGCCTCGGTCGATTTCACGACGGTCGCCGGAGGCGTATAACCGCCCACCATGCACGTCGCACGCATCGCCCTCGCCGCCACTACGGTCTCCGCGCTCCTCCTCGTTGCATGCGGCGGCTCGCCGATAAAGCATGCAAACCTCATGGATCGCACGACCGCGGGACAGAACCGCTGCACCGTCGCGAAGAGCCACGATCGGCCGTTCGTCGTCGAGTGGGACGCGACG
>JBBQXV010000478.1:0-4049 GCA_038209335.1 Polyangiales bacterium
GACCGCCGTCGCTCCGCCCGGCGCGATCGACGCGGCGCGCGCGGCCCCCATCGCGATCGCCGGCGTCCTCACGCGCCACGACCACTGCGACGACGCCGACGCCGCCTTCGCGTGCTGCGATCCGCGCGTGGACATCGCTTCGCCCGGTGCGTCCTGCATGACGGTCGTCTTCGACAGGTCCTCGCCGGCGAACATCGTCGGCGCGCTCGTGGCCGGCGTCGAGTCGCGGGCGAGCCCAAGGCGCGCGACGGAGATCCGCGCGTCGGACGTCGGCGGCATCGACACCCGCTTCGTCGTGAGCGCGAGCGCGCGCTCGAGCCCTTCCCAAAGCGCCGTCACCGTCTCGTGCCTCGCGTGCGGATCGGGGCTGAGCGCGCGTGCGAGCTCCGCGTCGATCATCGCGATGAGCTCCGGCGCGTTCTGGATCTCTCCCGGCAGCGTGCTCGCGACGCGTGCGAGCGCCGGGCGCGCGTCGTTGAGGATGCGCGTCACGACGAGCAGCGGATGATCGCCTGCGTGGAACGGAAACGCGGGGCGTCCGGTGAGCATCTCGTAGACGATCGCCGCGAGCGAGAAGACGTCGGTGTGGCGGCCGACGCGCGCGTTGCCGTGCTCGAACTGCTCGGGCGGCGCGTACCCGACGCTCGCGCCAGCGAGCGCCGTCGTCTTCGCGAGACCCGGAGCGAAGAGCTTCACGAGACCGAAGTCGGTCACCTTCGCGAGCTCTTGTCCGCCGGAGCTGTCGACGAGGATGTTCGACGGTTTCAGATCGCGATGCACGACGTTCTGCGCGTGAACGTGCTCGAGCGCGAGGACGACGTGACGAAGGAGGCGGCGCGTCCGCTCGACGCCGAGACCGCGTCCGTCCGACGCGGCGAGCACCTGCTCGAGCGTGGAGCCGCGCACGTACTCGAGCACGGTGAACGGCAACGTCCACGTGTCGTTCATCTCGGGGATGCGAATCGTCGCCTGCGCGTGATCGAAGAACCGGACGATGTGCGGATTCGGCGTCGCTTGCTGCGAGAGCATGCGGAGCACCTCTGCCTCGCGTTGAAAGCGCGCGAGCGAGTCCTTCGACGCGACGTCGGGACGCAGGACCTTCACGACGACGTCGTAGCCGTGCGGCTCGTTCCAGCTCGCCTTGAAGACCCAGCCTTGTCCGCCTTCGCCGAGCGGCTCGCCGACCGGATAGCGTTGCCCGCCGGTGCCTTGGAGCACTTGGCCGGGGAGCGCGTCGCGGAGCGCCTTGAGCCGAGTCTCGATCGTGTATTTTTGCACAGGCAATCCTTGGCGTCCGAGACTAACGGCGCCGCGCGCCGGCGACAACGGGGCGCTTGACGCCCACGGCGGCGTGCATCAAGAGGAGCGAAATCGACGCGCACGAGGCGATGATCGCGCAACTGTCGCCGACGAATCCCGACAAGACAGTCATGAGTCACGAAGCTCTGCGTTCGTTCGAGGCTCGGGCGTGATCGGCGCCGTGATTGGCGGCAAGTACCGCATCGTCCGGTGGATCGGCGCGGGAGGCATGGGCGCGGTCTACGAGGCCGTCCACATGGGGACCGGCCGCCGCGTCGCCGTCAAAGTGATCGCGAGCGGCGATCTCTCCGCGAGCGACGACGCCGTCCAGCGCTTTCAGCGCGAGGCGCGCGCGGCGGGCGCGATCGACTCGCGGCACATCGTCCAGATGCTCGACATGGGTTGCGACGCTGGGACGGGGAGCCACTTCATCGTGATGGATCTCCTCGCGGGCGAGGATCTGCACCACGTCATCGAGCGCATGGGTCCGCTCCGTCCGAGCCTCGCCGTCGCGATTCTCGCGCAGGCGTGCGCCGGTCTCGCGAGGGCGCACGAAGCGGGCGTCGTGCATCGCGACATCAAACCGGCGAACATCTTTCTCGCGCGCTCCGACCGCGGCGAAGTAATCGTCAAGCTCCTCGACTTCGGCATCGCGAAGGTCATGAAGAACCCGCTCGATGCGCGCGACGGCGCGGCGCTCACGCGCACGGGGAGCGTGCTCGGCTCGCCGATGTACATGTCGCCGGAGCAGATGACGCGAGGGCGGGAGGTCGATCATCGATCGGACGTGTGGTCCCTCGGCGTCGTGCTCTACGCGGCGCTGACGGGGCGCGCGCCGTGGCAGCATGTCGTCGGGCTCGGCGAGCTGGTCGTCTCCGTGTGCACGCGTCCTCCGCGCAGCGTTCGCGAGCGCGCGCCGTGGGTGCCTGCGACTCTCGCGGAGATCACACACACCGCGTTGACGTTGCGTCCCGAGCGTCGCTTCGCGAGCGCGGAGGCGATGTCGTGTGCGTTGCGGGCGTTGTTGCCCCAAGGCGCGTCGCTGAACGAGCTCGCGTTCACGCCGCTCACCGCGGAAGAGCGTGGGCGACGGGACGCGATCAGCAGCGGCGCGGACAGCCGCGCGCTCAGCGCTACCGGACTTCTCGAGGGGCTCGGCGGACACGCCAGACTGCGGCGACAGCCGAAGCGCGCGCAGCCGATCGGTGCGGACTCTCTGCTCGGCGCGTTGCCGGTCGGAGGCTCGCCGCTGCAGGCTTGGCCGGCGCAGGCGTCGCCGCTGCAGAACGACATGCCGCCGAACAGCGTCGCTCCGTCGAGCTTGCCGCCGTCTGCTACCGCACCGGCGCCGCGCCGCCACGTTAGCGTGCTGCTGATGGCGCTCGTCGTCGCGGCGCTCGCTTCGAGCCTAGGCATGCTGACGCTCCTGTGGGCGACGCGCGCGCCGGTTAGCGTGGTCCCCGCAGCGCCGCAGTTGCCGAGCACGCTCGCGACCAGCGTTCCGCCGTCGCCCGTCGACGCCGCGACGACGCCGCCGCCGAGCGTGTCGCAACCCTCCGTCGCGCGCGCGGCGTCGTCGACGTCGCAAGCGCGGGACGTCGATGCGGGGCCATCGCGCGCGCCCGCACGAGCGCCCGCACCTCCTTCCGTACCGAACGGCGCGCGTGTCAGCGCGTCGTCCGCCCCGCCCGCGACGAGCGCCGCGTCACCGCCGCAACCCGCGGCATCGCCTACGTCCATGCCTTCGCCGATCGACACTGTCTTTCAGTGACCGCGTCGGAGGGGCTCCGAGATCATCTTCGAGCGTTCCGCATTCGTCGTCGGCCGTTCGTCGATTGTCGTGGCCCATTCCGGGATCGTCATGGCCCATTCTGCGATCTTGCCGGCGCATTCCGGGATCCTCTTCGAGCGTTCTGATATCTTCTTCGTCATCGCGCCTGATTGCAGAACACGCTCTGCAATCTTGGTGGACGACTCCGAGATCCAACGAACCCCTCTCCCGCACGAGGACAGGACATGAGCCCAGCCAACGATGCGAGCGAACGGGGCGCGACGTCCGCCGAGATCCACGCGCGCTACGGCACCGGACCGCGAACGCTCTCGAAGTACGCCGATCTCGGTCTCATCGCGCGCCCGAAGCTCCGCGGGCGGCACACGACGTATCCACCGGAGCAAGTGACGCGCATCGCGGCGATTCAGGTCTTGAAGGCGCAGGGGTACTTGCTGAGCGAGATGCGGCACGCGCTGTCGAAGCTGAGCGCGGCGGAGCTTCGCGCGCTCGCGTATCCGGCGGCTCCGGCGGCTCCACCCGCTCCGCCCGCTCAGCCAACGATGCAGGCGGCGGCCGCGACGACGACCATGGAGATCGCGGGTCATGTTTGGCGTCGCGTGACGCTGCTCCCGGGACTCGAGCTCAGCGTCGCGGCGGACGCGACGGCGTTCGTGCTTCGGATTGCCGGGGAGATCGCGACGCGCTACGCGACGCGCGAGCCGGGCGCTTGACAGGCCGGTGTCGCGGGCGCCAGATGTAGGTCGTATGCGACCGATCTCGCTCTTCGTCGCCGCAGCGTTCGCGCTCGCCGGCGCGATCGGCGGGTGCAGCGGCGACGACTCGGGGCCCGGCCCCGATGCATCGAGCGACGCGCAAGCCAATGACGCGACTCATTCCGATGCTGGCGACGCGGCGACGAACGACGGCCCGCTGAGCGACGGCCCGCTGAGCGACGGCCCGCTGAGCGACGTCGCGGCGG
>JBBQXV010000479.1:0-4035 GCA_038209335.1 Polyangiales bacterium
TCCCCGCGGCCGCCGCCGCATGCACCATCGAGTATTCGCCCGACACGTTGTACGCCGCGAGCGGCAGCTGCGTCGCCGCGCGGACGTCGCGCACCACGTCGAGGTACGGAAGCGCCGGCTTCACCATCAGCATGTCCGCGCCTTCGGCTTCGTCGAGCGCTGCTTCGCGAAGTGCCTCGCGCGCGTTCGCCGGATCCATCTGGTACCCCGCGCGATCGCCAAACTGCGGCGCGCAATCTGCTGCCTCGCGGAACGGTCCGTAGAAGCAGCTCGCGTACTTCACCGCGTAGCTCATGATCGCCGTCGTCTCGAACGACGCCGCGTCGAGCGCCGCGCGGATCTTCGCGACGCGCCCGTCCATCATGTCGCTCGGCGCGATGATGTCGGCGCCCGCGCGCGCGTGCATCACCGCCATCTTCGCGAGAATCTCGAGCGTCGCGTCGTTGTCGACTTCCATCTCTCCGTTCGAGCGCTTCCGCAAGATGCCGCAGTGCCCGTGGTCGGTGTACTCGTCGACGCAGACGTCGGTGATCACCACGAGACCGGGCGCTGCGCTCTTCATCTCGGCGACGGCGCGCGGCACCGGGCCGTCCGGATCGAGGCCGCTCGAGCCCGTCGCGTCTTTCGTCTTCGGCAGACCGAAGAGGAGCGCGCCGCCGATCCCGCGCTTGACGAGCTCACGCGCTTGCTCGGCCGCGGCCTTCACCGGGAGCTGCGAGATCCCGGGCATCGTCGCGATCGGTTTGGGCGCGTCGATGCCCGCGTGGAAGAACATCGGGTAGACGAGATCGCTCGGCGCCAGCGTCGTCTCGCGAACGAGCGCGCGAATGGCGGGGCTCACACGGAGTCGGCGCGGTCTTATCGTCGGAAACCCCATGCGGGCGAAATAGCATTTGTCCGCGGACCATGCGCGCGCCATCTTGGTTCGTAGATGCTCAAGCGTGCTTGTCTTGCGGGTGTCGTCCTGTCGCTCGCGCTCGGTCTCGCCTGCGGCGATCGCACCGGGCTCGTCGTCGACGACACGTACGGCGGCGACGATGCGTCTCCGCGCGACGCCGGACGCGACGCGTTCTCCGACGTGCACCACGACGGCCTGCCGATGATCGACGTCGCGATCCGACCGGACGTCGACAAGCGCGACTGCCCGGACGCCGACGCGACGCTCATCTACCTCATCACGACCGACTACGTGCTCTACAGCTTTTATCCGCCGACCGCGGACTTCAAGCAGATCGGGAAGATCGCCTGTCCGTCCACATCGGGCGCGACGCCGTTCTCGATGGCGGTCGATCGCAAAGGGATCGCGAAGATCGTCTTCACCGACGGCACGCTCTACCGCGTGAGCACGTCGACGGCCGCGTGCCAGGGGACGACGTTCCAGCCGAGCCAGTCGGGCTTCTTCCGTTTCGGGATGGGCTACGCCAGCGACACGAACGGCCCGAACGAGACGCTCTACGTCGCCGGCGACAACAACAGCAGCAGCGCGACCGGCCTCGCGAGCATCGACGCGAGCTACGTCCTGCATCCGATCGGGCAGTTCGTTCCGACGATCAAGCAAGCCGAGCTCACCGGGACGGGGAGCGGCGATCTCTACGCGTTCTACAGCGACAAGAACACCGATCCCGATTCGTTCATCGGTCAAGTCGACAAGCAGAGTGGGCGCATCGTCGGCGAGACGCGCATGACCGACGTGAGCCAAGGCGACGGCTGGGCGTTCGCGTTCTGGGGTGGCGACTTCTACCTCTTCACCTCGCCGACGAGGACGATGCTGTCCGAAGTGACGCGCTTCCGGCCGAGCGACGGGACGATCACGCCGCTCACGTCGCTGCGTCAGGTGATCGTCGGCGCGGGCGTCTCGACCTGCGCTCCGCAGAATTGAGCGATTCCGTGAGTCCGGGCACCGCGAGCGCACTCTCCGGGAAGCGCGTCCTCGTCACGCGCGCGATCGAGCAGGCGGGATCGACGGCGGATCTCCTGCGCGCGCGCGGCGCCGTGCCGGTCGTGGTGCCGACGATCGCGATCGACGAGCCGAGCGATCCGGAGCCGATGCGTCGCGCGATCGCGAACCTCGCGCGTTACGAGTGGATCGCGTTCACGAGCGCGAACGGCGTCGATCGCGTGGCGCGCGAGATCGATCGTCAAGGGCTCGCGGCGAAGGGGCTCGGCGCGGCGAAGATCGCGGCGATCGGTCCGGGAACGGCGAAGGCGCTCGAAGCGCGCGGCGTCGTCGTCGACGTGGTCGCGAAAGAGCTGCGCGGCGAAGGGCTCGCCGACGCTCTGATCGGCGCGTTCGGCGATGCGCGTCCGAGCGTCCTCGTCGCCCGCGCGGAGATCGCGCGCGACGTTCTCCCCGATGCGTTGCGCGCGGCGGGATGCGAGGTCGACGTCGTCGCGGTCTATTCGACCCGCTTGCCCGACAGCGCGACGATCGCCGAGCTCACCGGAGCCCTCGCGCGCGGCGAGATCGACGCCGTCATGCTCACTTCCGGCAGCACTGTCGACAACCTGTGCGATTGCCTCGGCGCGCGCGCCGCCGATCTCCTCGGCCATACGCGGGTCGCGAGCATCGGCCCGATCACCTCCGAGGCCGCGTCCCGCCGCGGCGTTCGCATCGACGTGACCGCCGCCGAGCCGACCGTCGCCGCCCTCGTCGACGCGCTGGAGCGAGCCGCGCGAGCCGACTGAGGCAAAAAGAGCCTGACCAGAGTCGAAGGTTTAATTGACAAGGCCGGCGCCGGGCGGCGATCCTCGCCGGCAGCGCGTTACGACCGTCGTCGCTGCGCGCCCCCGCCATGTCCTTGAGCTCCCTCATCGTCCAGCGCGAGATCGCCACGATCCGCCAGGTCGAGGAGGCGCTCGCCCGCCAAGTGGTCTACGGCGGCGACCTCGTCACCAACCTGCTCGAGGTCGCGCGCGTCGACGAAGCGACCGTAACCGAGCTCTTGGCCGAGTCGCTCGGGTTGCCGCCGGCCCCCGCGGGCGAGCTTCCGCTTCCCACGGATCGCGCGCGCGCGATGGTTCCGCCCGAGATGGCGGCCGAGCGTGCGATGGTCCCGCTGTCGGTCGAGTCCGAGCGGCTCGTGCTCGCGGTCGCGGAGCGGCTGCCGGCGGAGATCGAGGAGCAGCTCGAGTTCGCGCTCGGCTTGCCGATCGATCAGCGCGTCGCGCCGATGGTTCGGATTCGGCAAGCGCTCACGGTGGGCTTCGGGTTTCCGCTGGAGCGTCGCTTCGAGCGCCTCATCGCGCGACTCGGTGGCGCGCCGTCGACGACGGGCGGATCGATGCCGCCGCTCTTGAGTCGTCCGCCCGACGTCGTCGAGCCCCCGAAGATGCGGAGCTCGCCGCCGTTCAAGCACAGCCCGTCGCGTGGGATCGCGATCACCGCGCTCCCGTCGCATCGGATCACGTCGGCGGGCTTTCCTGCGGTGACCGCGGAGATCCCCGCGAACGCACCCGCGCCACCGGTCACGGTTCCGCCGCCGGCGGCCAAGTCGACGACCCCCGCGCCTCCGTCGGTCGACGGTCCGCCGACGCCCGTCGTCACGGGAGGATCGCGTCCGCCGTCGCCGTCGATGCGCCCTGCGCTCTTGATGCGCGACGTCGTGCACGCGTCGCGTCCGCCGCGTCGCCGTCGCGGACCGGTGACGTTCGACGACGCGAAGCGCGAGGTCGAGGACGCCGCCGATCGCGACGCTCTCCTCGATTTGTTCTTCGACTTCGCGCGCCAGTTCTTCGACTACTCCGTCATCTTCATCGTCCACGGCGACATCGCCGAAGGGCGCGACGCGTGGGGCGCAGGCGCGTCGCGCGAGCGCGTCGTCGGCATCGGCGTGCCGCTCGACATGCCGAGCTTGCTGTCGACCGCGAAGGAACGGCGCACGCCCGTGACGATGCCGCCGGCGAACGACGGCCTCGACGCGGTCCTCATCGCGGATCTCCAGCGATCGACGCGCGCGTCGGTGCTCGTCGTTCCGATCGTCGTGCGGACGCGCGCCGTCGCGCTCTTCCTAGGCGACTGCGGCGATCTCGGCGTCG
>JBBQXV010000480.1:0-3997 GCA_038209335.1 Polyangiales bacterium
GATCGCAGCCGCCGGCGACTTCGTCGGCGACGAGATGTTCCACGCCGATCTCGCGTCGCGCGTCGCGATGGCGCTTGGCGGTGCGCTTCCACTCGAGGTGAACTACGAAAAGCTCGTTCGCCCGCCCGAAGGCGACGGCGCGCTCCTCCGCGCCGCCGAGCTCGTCGTGCGTTCGTGCTGCGTCGGCGAGTCGCTGACCGTCCCGATGTTGAAGCAATCGCGGCGCGCCGCGGGATCGCCCACGATCGAGGCCGTCATCTCGCGCATCCTGCGCGACGAAGCGCAGCACGCCGAGCTCGGGTGGTGGTTTCTCGATTGGGCCGACCTCACCGACGGCGACCGCGCGCATCTTGCCGTCGTCGCGGGGGCGACGGTTCGATCGTTCAGCGTCATCTTCGGCCGCGAGTGCGCGGGGAACGAGGGGCTCGGCGCACTCCCGTGCGCACGCTTCGACGGGACGTTCCTCGACGCGGTGGCGAACGACGTCGTCGCGCCGCTCGCGGAGCGCGGCATCGTCGTACCCGATGCCGACGTGGCGGACCTTCGAAGCGCGGTGGTCTGATCGACCAGTCTACTGCATGTACATCACAAAGACCGAGTTCGAGTCGCCCGCCTCGGTCGTGACCTTGCCCGTATACGTCCTCGTCCCGACCGTCACCGGATACGGAAGCTGTTTGCACGTCGGGTGCGAGAGCTGGAAGACGAAGTCGACGCCGGGCGGCAAGTTGTAGACGGTCACTGCCGGCGTCTGCCCCGCGACGATCGCCGACACGGTGGTCGTCGGGAAGCTCGCGTTGAAGTACTCCACCGACGCGCCTGCCGGAGAGACGACCGACAGGGTCCCGCCTTCGGCGCTCGTGCAAGGCGGAAGCGCGTACACGACGACAGACACCGAAGCCTTGGTCACGTCATAGCCCTTCTGCGCGAACTGCCCGAGCATGAACGTCGAGAGGTCCGGCATCGGGACATCGAGGCGATCGTTGTCGGCATTCAAGAGCGCCTCCGGCAGGTGGACGTTGATGTACCCGCCCAGCGTCAGCTTCGGCCGCATCGGTGTGCCCATCGGCACGTTAAACGACCACTTGCCGTCCGCGCCCGTCGTCGCCGTCCCGCCGTTTTCGGTGATCGTCACGCCCGCCATCGGCTTCATCGTGCCGTAGTCGAGGGCGCGCCCATAGTCAGCGACGGTGCCGGGCGCGGAGTCCGCGACGGTTCCGCTATCGGAGCCGGCGTCCGTCTGCGGCGTCGCGGTACCCGAAGAAGAGGAGCATGCCGCGAGATGCGAGATCGAGACGAGGAGAAGGAGGGCGCGTTTCATTTCGCGCAGCATAGCGCGCCACGCGCGCATGACCTGCACAGTCGCTGACCGATACGCGGTCGCCCTCGCCTCGCCTAGGGCACATCCGGCCGGCACTCGATGGCGGGCGTGTAGTCGGCAATCGTGCGCTCCACCGCTCGTGAACGCGCGCCCCGCCGTTTCCTGCGACGAGAATCGCGGCTATGACTGCGACTCACCGCCATGCGCATCGCCACCTGGAACGTGAACTCACTGAAAGCGCGACTCGAGAAGCTCACCTGGTGGCTCGAACGCACGAGCCCCGATGTGCTCCTCCTGCAAGAGACCAAATGCACCGACGCCGACGCGCCGCGCGACGAGCTCGCGAAGGTCGGCTACGAGCTGGCGCATCATGGCTCGGGCGGCAGAAACGGCGTCGCCATCGCGAGCCGCACGCCGATCGCCGACGTCGAGACGAGCTTCGGCGATCCGCTGAAGCCGCCGACGCCCGACGCGCCCGAAGACGAGCCGTTCGCGGAGGCGCGCATGATCGCCGGCGTCGTCTCTGGCGTGCGCGTCGTCAGCCTCTACGCGCCGAACGGTCGCACGCTCGACAGCCCATTCTACGCAGCGAAGCTCAAGTGGTTCGATCGCCTCGCGCGTTGGCTCGAGACGCGACGCACCGACGAGCCGCTCGTCCTCGGCGGCGACTTCAACGTCGCGCCCGCCGACGTCGACGTGTGGGATCCGCGCGCGTGCCACGGCGGCACGCACGTCTCGCCGCCGGAGCGTGCAGCCTTCGCGCGACTCGGCGCGTGGGGGCTCGTCGATGCATACCGCAAGCATCACCCCGAGGCCGCGCGCTACACGTGGTGGGATTACCGCGCGGGGAACTTTCAGAAGAACATCGGCATGCGGATCGATCACCTGCTCGTGAGCGCGCCGGTCGCCGCGCGGACCGTCGCCGCGGAGATCGATCGCGAGGCGCGCAAAGGCAAACCGATCCCTTCCGACCACGCGCCGCTCGTCGTCGATCTCGACGAGCCAGGGCGCGCGTTCGACGCGGGATGGACGGGCGCCGAGGAGCGCATCGCCGCGCGACGTTCCAAAGCGAAGGCGTGACGACGCTCGCGCCACGACCACGAAGCCGCCGCGCACCGTCCGACTCGCGCCAGCGCGATCGTCGACACCGCGTCATCGCACGCCCAATTCGGCCCCGGAAAGAGTTGCGGCCACATTGACCTTTCTTCCGCGTCGAGGCGCGTCGGTTCGCGCGAAGTCCGCGAAAAAGGGCGCGGCATGTTCGATGCTCTGCCGAAGGTGCTCATCCCTTCCCGCGGAGGGCAACGTGAAACGAGCTTCCTTGCTGACGCTGGTGTGGTCCGTTTCGATCGTCGCGCTCGTCGCCTGCGGAGGAGCGGACGATCCGGCGCCGCTCGGACCCGGCGGCGACGCCGGCGCAGAGGCGACGACAATCACGGACGGCGATGCGAGCGGCGGTGACGCTGCCACGTTCGCCGACGCATCGGCGCTCGACGGATCGCGGGACGCGATCTCCGACGCGGCATCGATCGTCGACGCGAGCAACGCCGGCGATTCGAGCCCGGTCGACGCCGGTCAGGACGCCGCGAGTTGCATCGGGAGCATCGACATCGTCGTCGACAACGGACCGCTCCAACACTGGACGTCCGAGTGCTTGGGCGAGCTCTACGCCAACCAGTATTCGACGCCGCTCGGTTACTTGTACCGAATCAACGGCGGCGATCCGCACGGCCTCAAGATCGTCGGCTGCAAGAGCGGCGCACAGAACAGCGAAGGCATCGCGCTCTACGCGAACAACGCGGTCGGCGTCGGCACGTACGTCGTCGGCTCCCCCAAGTACAGCGACGGCAACGGGATGGTCTTGGGCAAAGGCACCGATCCCTTCAACGTCGTCGTGACGACGTTCGGCGCGCAAGGCGCCCTCATCGAGGGAACGTTCGCCGCGACCTCCACCAAGAACAACGTCTCGCACACGCTCTCCGGCAGCTTTCACGTGTGCCGTGCGCCCGATTACACGGGCCCCTGAGCCGCGCGCCGCCCCAGCAATTTCGCACGGCCGCTCAGTGCTTACAGAACGGATCGTCCGGATCGCACTTCGGTCCGGGCGGCTTCACGGTCGGCGTCGTCGTCGGTGTCTGCGTCGGCGTCGGCGGAGGCTTCACGCCGGGCGGGAGCTTTCCCGTCGGTAGCGGCGCTGGGGTCTTCTGCAGCGTGATCGACTTCGACTCACCCGCCGCGAGCGTGACGGTCTGATCATCGTAGCCGGCGAGCGTAACGACGAGATCGACGGTCGTCCCCTCGGCCACTTCGATCGCCGCCGGGTTCTTCAATGTCAGATCGCCACGCTTGATCGTCGCTTTGAGCGGCGTCGCGACGAGCGCCGTCGACTTCATCGCGATCGCTTTCGGCGGCGTAGTCGCTGCGGTGGACGGCGTCGGAGGAGGCGCCGCAATCTGCGACGCGCTCGGCACGTTCGTCTGCGCGTTCCCAGGTCCGCTCTTCGCAACGAGCACGACCGCCGCCACGCCGATCACAGTCGCGACGGCACCCATCGCCGCATAGAGCGGCCAGCGACTGCGATGCGGAATGCTCATCGGCGACGCGGGCACCGGCTGCGGCATGGCGCCCGATCGGAAATAATCCGCCGGCACGTTGAACCCGCCCGACCGCGCCATCATC
>JBBQXV010000481.1:0-3996 GCA_038209335.1 Polyangiales bacterium
GCGGCGGTCGGCACCTACAAGCTCGACTTGCCGCCGCCGCAGACCGCGACGGTCATCGACTCGTGGGCCGCGGTCGTGGAGTGAGCGCGATGCGATCGTCGCCGTCGTCTCGCCCCGGTCTCGCCTCTCTCGTCGCGCTCGCGTCGCTGGCGGCTGCGCCGACGCTTGTCGGTTGCAAGAACAAGGTGCCGGACGAGACGAGCGAAGCACCGCCGCCGCCGTCGTCGGTGAGCGCGCGTCCGCCCGATCGTCTCGCGCCCGACGAGCTCCTCGAAGGGACCGAGAACGGGCTCGGCATCGTGCTGCCGCGCGGGACGCACATCGACGGCGCGTTCGGCAACGCCGTCAACGCGACGGTCAGCGCGAAGATCGGTCCCGTCGTCGACTATCTCCGCGCGCGCGTTCGCGACGGAACGCTCGCGAAGGGGCAATTCACGGCGACCTTCGAGCACGTCAAAGTCCCGGGACGCCCCGGACGCGAGCTCCGCATCCGCCTCAACGAAATCGGCGGCGTCGGGACGAAGGTCGAGCTCTTCGATTCGACTCCTCCGCCCGTCGCGGATCTTCCGAGTGAAGAAGATCGCTGGAAGGCCGTCGGCCTCACGAAGGACGGCAAGCTCCTCGATCCGAAGCACCTCGAGTAGCGGCTGGCGCGGTGCGCGCGCGTGTGGGAAAAACGCACGCGATGCGACGTCTCCTCGTGGCTTCCGTTTTCGTCATCGGGCTCGGTGCGTGCGGCGGCGCGTCGTCCGCGATCGCGCCGTCGGCGTGCGGCGACGTCCAGGCGCTCGTCGCGGCGAGCGACTACACGTCGAGCCGCGTCGGCGCGGTCGGATCGAACGGCGCCGAGACGTTGCGCGGCGGCGTCGATCTCGGCGGCGATCCCGCGCTGTCGGTGTCGCGCGGTCGCGCGTTCTTCGTCGCGCGCGACCAAGACGCCATTTTCGAGCTCGACGCGCGGTGCGGCGCGCCGACGACGAAATGGTCGACGCACGATCCCGCGCGAAGCGGCTCGACCAACCCGCAAGACGTCGCGGTCGCACCGGACGGCGCGTTGTGGGTGCCGCGCTTCAACGTCCCGTCGATCGCGATCGTCGATCCGAACGGCGCGATCCGCGGCACGGTCGATCTCTCGTCGCTCGACGACGACGGCAACCCGAACGCGAGCTCGATCGTGATCGCCGACGTCGGCGGCGCCGCTAAAGCATTCGTCGCGATCGCGCGGCTCGACGACGCGGCCGGCTACCGTTCGACGCGACCGTCGATGATCGCGCGCATCGACGTCGCCACGAGCGCGATCGAAGCGCGGGTGTCGCTCGAAGGGCGCAACGCTTTCAACGTGATGGTTCCGCACGACGGTGGACTCTTCGTCGCGACGCCCGGGAACTTCGACACGCTCGACGAGCCGGCGGCGGGTATCGAGCGCTTCGACGTCGCGACGTCGACGACGCGCCTGCTCGTCCGCGAGCACGATCTTGGTGGGAGCGTCGCGGAGGTCGCGGTCACCGACGGATGCGGGGTCGCGATCGTCACCGACGCGTCGTCCGTGAATCGCACGTCGCTCGTCACGTTCGATCCCGCGTCCGGCGTTGCGCTCACGACGGCGAGCGCACCGGTGCTCGCGACGGACGGCTTCGATCTCCGCGCGCTCGCGTGGGTCAAGGCGGCCGACGGCGCGCCGCTCCTGCTCGTCGGCGATCGCCGCGGCGCTTCGGGAGGACGCGGCTACGCGGTGCACGTCTTCGAGCGGAGCGATGCGTGCACTCTACACATGCGCCCCGACGCGGTTTTTCTCGCACAAAAACCCGTCGCGCTCCGCGCGCTGCCGTGACCGCCTGACGCGCCTGACGATCAATCCACCGAAACCGGGCCACCGAAGAGCCCGAACGCGCGCAAGCCCCAGAAGACGAGCACCGCGACGTGCACCGCGACCATCGCCCACGTCGCGCCGCGCCCGAGGCGTGATTCCCAAATCCGCAGTGGCGTCCCTTGCGACCACGTCAGCCACACGGTCACGCCGGCGAAGAAGATCGTGATCGCGATGATCGGCACCGTCAACGGATGAAGGCGGAGCGACGCGAGCACCTCGCCGTCGCGCAGGAGATGAACCGCGCGCGTCATGCCGCAGCCGGGACACGGTCGATGCAAGACCGCCGCGACGTTGCATCGCGGCGTTCCGATGAGGACCGGCGCGACGCCGAGGAGCCACGCGCCGACCACGCCGAGCGCACGGAGCGCGCGCGTCGCCGCGGACGGAAGCGGCGCCGGAGTCGGCAGGGGCGGCATGGTCGACAGCGTCGGCGATCCTGTGGCGCGCGCTTCGTTCATCGACGAACAAAGTACCATCGCACGGGGAAGCGTGAGACGCTTCGCGCACACTCACGCCATGCAAATCGCTTCTTCAACGCACGCCGAAGTCGATGCCGTGAACGCCGCTGGATGGGGACCTCCGCCGGGCGGCGGACCTCCGGGCTACGGCGGACCTCCGCCGGGTGGCGGTTACGGCGGAGGACCTCCGCAAGGCGGACCTCCCGGCGGCGGCGGTTACGGCGGGGGCGGAGCTCCGCCCGGTGGCGGCGGTTACGGCGGACCTCCTCAAGGCGGCGGCGGTTACGGCGGACCTCCTCAAGGTGCAGGCGGCTACGGCCCGCCCCCCGGTGGTGGCTTCGGTCCTCCCGGCGGCGGCTTCGCACCTCCCGGTGGCGGTCCACGCATGTCGGGTCTCGCGATCACGTCGCTCGTCACCGGCTGCATCGCGATGCCGCTCATGCTCATTCAGTGCTGCTGCGCGTGGCTGCCGCTCAGCTCTCCGCTCGGGCTCACGGCGATCATCACCGGCGCGATCGGCATCGCGCAGGTGAACAAGAACCCGCAGGCGCTCCGAGGACGCGGCCTCGCGATCGCGGGGCTCGTCCTCGGCTGTATCTCGATCTTGATGAGCATCGTCGGCCTCGTCTCGTCGCTCGACGACATGCTCCGCGAGCGGTGGCAGTAAGTCGGTCATCGTGACGGCCGCTCCGACTCCCGCCCCTTCCACCGAAACCAACGACGACGAGACGCGCACAGCCGGGCGCGGCGGCATCGCCGTGCTCGGCGCGAAGGTCTTCTTCATCCTCGCCGGCTTCGTGCAGAAGGCGCTCCTCGCACGCGCCATCGGCGCCGCGGGATACGGCGCGTTGTCGGTCATCCAGAACATCGCCAACATCCCGAACAACGTCGTCGTTTCGGGAGCGACGCAAGGGGTCAGCCGCGCCGTCGCTCGCGCGCGCGGGCACGAGGACGAAGCGCTCCGGGCGACGTTGCGCGTGCACGTTCCGCTCGCGGTCGTGATCGGCGTCGCGTTCGTCGCGCTCGCACCGGCGCTCGCGTCGTGGGTGCGCGCGCCTCACGTCACGACGCCGCTCATGGTCCTCGGCGGCGTGATGTTTCTCTACGGCCTCTACGCGCCGCTCATCGGTGCGATCAACGGCCGGCGTCGCTTCGGCCGGCAGGCGGCGCTCGACGTCACGTTCGCCGTGCTCCGAACCGCGGGGATGGTCGGCGTCGGCTACGTGTTCGTGACGCGCGGGATGAGCGGCGCGCTCGGCGCGACGATCGGCTTCGTCGCGGCCGCCGCGTGCATCCTCCCGATCGCACTCCGCTGGACCGGCATCGGAAAACGCGGCGTCGATGGACCGTGGTCGCCCAAGCCGATGGCGTACATGCTCGAGCTCTTCCCGCTGACGGCCGCGCAGCTCTGCACGAACATCATTCTGCAAGCCGACGCGATCTTGCTGCGGCGCTTTCTCGGCGAGAGCGCGACCGCCGGCGGATTGACCGCGGCCGACGCGGACACGTGGGCGGGCTATTACAACGCCTGCCAGCTCTTCGCGTTCCTCCCGTACCAGCTCCTCTTCAGCATCACGCAGATCCTCTTTCCGATGCTCGCGCGCGCGAAGGCGGACGGCGACGTCGCGGCCGTGAAGCGCTACGTCGCGACCGGCGCGCGGCTCGGAG
>JBBQXV010000482.1:0-3979 GCA_038209335.1 Polyangiales bacterium
TCCGACGCCAAGCGCGTACGCGACGTTCCCCATGACGAACCGCACCGGCTGGTAGCCCGCGTCGAGGTGGCAGTAGAGCTCGATCCCCGACGCCGACGTGGTGAAGAGCGGATGCGCGCCGGGCGCGTCGGAGTGGACGGCGGTGCCTTGCGAGAGAAACTCGGTGTAACCCGAGAGCGTCTTCAGCTCGCTCGTGACGCCGGTGACGCCGACCGCACCGTGCTTCGCGGCCTCCGCTTGCATTCGAGAGATCGCCGCGTGCCGTCCTTCGGAGATGAGCTGCGTGATCGCGACCGCCTCGCCGCCGGCGAGCGTGCGTAGCGACGATCCGAGCGATCCGGCGATCCCGAGCGAGCGCACGCTGTTGCCGACCGTGAGCTCGCCGGGTTGAAAGCCCTTGAGCGACAGGCAGTAGATTTCGTTCCCCGACATTCCTGAAATGATCATGAGTGCCCCTCCACTGGTTTTTGCTCGGCGAGTCGCCTCACGAGCTCGGGCTTCATCACCTTGCCGACCGCGTTGCGCGGGAGATCGCGCATGGCGACGACGACGCGCGGTACTTTGTAAGTCGCGAGGCGCTCTTTCGCGAACGCGCGCACGGCGTCTTCGCTGCACTCGTCGTCGCGACCTTCGCGCGGCACGACGCACGCGACGACGCGATCTCCCCACTCGGCATCGGGGAGCCCGACGACCGCGACCTCGCCGATCGCCGGATGCTCGCGCAGCACCTCTTCGATCTCGAGCGCGCTCAGTTTGTATCCACCGCTCTTCAGGATGTCGACGCTCGTGCGGCCGAGGATCTTCACGTAGCCGTCGGGATCGATCGCCACCGTGTCGCCGGTGCGAAACCAGCGCTCGCCGTCGATGACGACGAACGCCTGCGCGGTGGCGTCGTCGCGCCTCCAGTAACCTGCGAACACACTCGGTCCGGCGATCCACAGCTCGTCGTCGACGACGCGCGTGCGGACGGTCGCGAGCGGCTTGCCGACGCTGCCCGGGCGGCGCTCGCCGACGAGCGGGTTCGACGTGCCGACGCCGATCTCGGTCATGCCGAATCGTTCGAGCGGGTACACGCCGGCGATCGCACGCCAACGCTCGGCGAGCGTGACGGGGAGCGCCGCGCTTCCGCTCGTCGCGAGACGAAGCGCGCGCGCGTTCGCGCTCCATCGCGCGCGCATGGCATCGTCGCCCGCGTCGAACGCCGCGAGGAGCTTCGCGTAGATCGTCGGCACGGCCATGAAGACCGTCGATTCGGCCATCGCGTCCCACACCGCGCGCGCGTCGAAGTGCGGGAGCATCCGCGCGCTCGCGCCCGCGCCGATCGCCGACAAGAGCGCGATCGCGAGGCCGTGCATGTGATGGAGCGGCAACGTGTGAAGGAGGACGTCGCGCGCGTTCCATCCCCAAGCGTCCGCGAGGAGCTCCTGCTGCACCGCGAGGTTCTCGTGGGTGATGATCGCGCCCTTGGGCTTGCCGGTCGTTCCGCTCGTGTAGAGCTGCAGCGCGGCGTCGTGCGCGTCGGCGGTCGCGAGGTCGGCGCGTGGTGTCGCGCGTCGCGCTTCGTCGATCGTCACGACGCGACGTCCCGCGGCGACGGTCGCGACGCGATCGACGAGCGCGGGCGAGACGACGATCGTCGCGACCTCGGCGTCGTCGCAGAAGTACGCCGTCTCGGCCGGTGGATGCAGCGTCGACAGCACGACGACGCATCCGCCTGCTTGGAGCACACCGAAGAACGCCTCGACGAACGCGGCGCCCGGCGCGACGAGAATCGCGACGCGCTCGCCCGCGAGCGACGCGCGCGCACCGAGCAACGACGTAGCGACCGATCGCGCCCCTGCGCACACCGCCCGGTAGGAGAGCGTCGACGAGCTTTCGTAAACGGCGACACCATCGTCGTCCTTGCGATCGAGCCAACGCAGAAGCAGGCGCGACGGCGACGTCTGTGACGATGATGTGGCGATCCGAGAAGCGTCCATCCGCCCAGAGGATCTACAGCAGGCACGCCGCTTCGCGATATAAGAGAGGTTGGACGATGAGCGGCGAGGACACATCGGGCGCCTCGCGCGTCTCGTGCCCGCACTGCGGCGGAACGCACCGCGCAGGACGGCGGCGCTGCAGCAAGACGGGCCGCGCGCTCGGCGGAGACCCGCGTCTCGTCGGGCAACTCATCGACAAGCGCTACCGAATCGTTCGCATCCTCGGCGACGGTCCGCTCGGCGCCGTCTACAAAGCCGAGCACGTGACCGTCGGGCGGCACGTCGCGCTGCGCATCCTGCCGAGCGCGCTCGTTCAACATCCCGTCCTCCTCAATCGCTTCTTCCGTGAAGCACGCTTGATGAGCTCGCTCGCGGGTCGGCGGCTTCACTCGCTACTCGACGCCGGGCTCTCGTCCGAAGGGCTCGCGTACGTCGCGTACGAATACATTCGCGGTCGCAGCCTCGCGGGTGCGCTCACCGTCGAAGGCCCGTTCCCGCTCGAATTCGCGGCGACGATCGTCTGCGACATGCTCGAAGCGCTCGTCGCCATTCACGAGTCGGGGTTCGTTCATCGCGCGGTGTCGCCGGAGTCGGTGCTCCTCCAGATGTCGCAGTCGGGGATCGAGCGCGCCGTCCTGACGAACTTCGGTGCCGGTGCGCTCGAAGCGCCGCCCGAGACGGGATCGCTCGGCGAGGCGCTTCGCACGGCGGATCTTCCGAAGGTGTTCGTCCCTACGTCGTACGTTCCTCCCGAGCGCGAGCGCGGCGCGGCGCCGCATCGACGCGAAGACATCTTCGGCGCGGGCGTCACGCTCGCGGCGTGTCTCTCACCGAACGGAGTTCCGCACCTCGGCTCCGCGCTCGTCGCGCTCGGCGTGTCGCCGACGATCGAAGCGATCGTCGCGCGCGCCACCGCGACGAGCCCGTCCGCGCGCTTCGACACCGCCGACGAGCTGCGTGAGCATCTCCTCCCGTACTGCGGCCTCGACGACGACGATCCGAGCTCCGTCACCGAGACGCACATCAGCGATCTTCGGATGCTGAGCCGCCGCGAGCGCGTGCAGGGGACCTCGAGCGCGCGCATCCGACTCCTCGCTCCGGAAGGCGCAGAGCCGCGCGCGACGGTCGAAGCGGCGCTCGGCGGCGCCGTACTGCGCGCGTTGCGAGCGAGCGTCGCGGGCCGATGGGACGAGGTCGCGCACGGATTGCCGAACCTCGCCGAGCACCTCGAGCATCCTTCGGGCGCGCGCGTCCCGTACGCGCTCGTCGCGGCCGCGCTCGAAGCGGGCGACGCTTGTCTCGGCGCGAACGATCGCCTCTTTTGCACCGTCGTCGGCGAACGCGCCGCGCACGACGAGCTCGCGCGACTCCTCGAACGCGAGCAAGGCCCGATGACGCCCGAGCTCTTCTTCGATCAAGCCGCGACCGATTGGGCGCGCCGCCTCGGTCATCGCCAAGCGCGCGCGACGCACGTGGGGCGTGGGTACGCGCGCCTCGAGCTCCGCGAGCACCCCGAGCCGTCGCTCGCGGTCTGCGCGTGCTTCACCGCGATGCTCACCGAGACGCTCATCCGACTCGGCGCGCGTCACGTCGAGGTGAACAAGACGGCGTGCGAGGGCGTCGGCGACGCGGCGTGCATCTACGGCGCGACTTGGATGTGAAGCGTTCGCGTTTCGCGCGCGGTCAGCGCTTGAGCGCGACGCGGATCGACGGCATCGAGTTCGGCTGCACGATGTTCATCTCGTCGACGATGTGCAGCGCGTCGAGCGCCGACGCGGGACGACCGTCCGGCGATTTGGCGAGGAGCTGATCGACGAGCTCGACGAGCGTGTCGGGCACCGGCTCGCGCAGACCGACGACGTGCGGCGGCACCTCGCGCAAGATTCGCATGAACACGGTCGACTTCACGTCACGCTTCGGTGCGAACGCCGCGACGCCCGTCAGCGCCTCGTAGAGCACGGCGCCGACGCCGTACAGATCGGTCCGCTGATCGATCGTCC
>JBBQXV010000483.1:0-3927 GCA_038209335.1 Polyangiales bacterium
CGTCGCCTTCGCTGGATCGAGGCCGAGCGTCAGGTAGTCGACCGCGACGTCGCGCGTGAGCGCACGCAGGCGCGGCGCGTCGTGGAGCGACGTGAGCGTGTGGTAGTTCGCGATGAAGTAGAACGCGTTCGCCGCGCCGCCCGCGGTCTCTTGAAGCTCGACGTGCTGCTGGATCGCGCCGAAGAAGTTGCCGAGGTGCAGCGTGCCGCTGGGTTGAATGCCGGAGAGAACTCGCATGGGACGTCGCGCCGGAAACTAGCACGGGCGGTGTGATATCTTCAGGCCATGCCAGGGAAACGCGGCGATCCGTCGACCAAGCCGCCGCCGTTCGACCCGGGGGAGTTCGCGAAGGCCTCCGAGCACAAGATCCGCGCGGCCGAGCAGCACCAGCACACGGCCACGACGATCGAAGGCAAGATGCCGTCGCTGTCGGCGCGGCCGCGCGTCGTGATGTCCGAGGAGGACATGGCGTGGCTCGAGCTCTCGGAGTCGGCGCGCATCCTTCTCGCGCACCTCGACGGCGAGACGACGGTTCACGCGCTGATGGAGGCGAAGCTCGTCGACGTCGACGCCCTCTTCTCTGCGCTCGAAGAGCTCGAACGCGAAGGTGTCATCGTGCTCGCGTCGCGCGCAGTCTGATAGCGTGGTCCCTCTTTTCGAGGAGACCTCCCATGTTCGAAGACACACTCTCCGAGTTCACGTCGTCACCTCACTGCGAGAGCGCCGTCGCTGCGCTCGTCGCGAAGGGCTTCCCCGAGGGCGACGCGCGCGACTACATCGGCCACGCGATCCCAGCGGCCGCCGCCGCGATGACGAAGCAGACCGAGAACCATGCCGAGCCGCATGTCGGCCTGTTCAACCTCTTCGGCGGTCACGCGGGAAAAGAATTTCTGATCGGCCTCACCGAGGGGATCGTCCGCGGCGACGGCGTGCTCGGCTCACTCGAGGACGGCGGCATGGCGCTCATCGGCGGCCACATCGGCGAGGTGCTCGCCGACAGGACGGGCCTCCCCCAAGAGACGACCGGGCTCATCGCTGCGACGGTGACGCCGTTTCTCGTCCGCTACGTCCACGAGAAGCTCGCATCGCGGTAAGCTCTCCAATCCATCACGCAGAAAGGAACACGATCATGAGCGAAGAAGATCTCGCGGCCGTCAATCTCCAGTCGATGCTCGGCGTGCAGCAGGCGCTCGTGAAGCTCGGGCTCGATCCCGGAACCGTCGACGGGTTCGACGGACCGCACACGCGGACGGCGTTGAAGGCGTTCCAGGAAGGCGTTGGAATCAGCGCCGACGGCGTCGTCGGGCCGCACACGCGCGAAGCGCTCGCCGAGGCGCTCCGCAACATCGCGCATCGCGCCGACGACGACGGGGGTACGGCGTCCGGCGGGGACGGTCAGACGTCCGGCGGCGACGGCACCACCACCTGAGCTTCGCGTTCGCGCGGCGGCAGAAGCCGTCATAATGCGTTGATGCACTCTCTCGCGTCGTCGGCGATCGCCGCGTGCGCGCTCGCGTTGGTCCTCGCGTGCGGCACGACGAGCGCGCCGGCGACGCCGAGCGACGACGCGGGGACGGGTGGCGACGCCGCCGTCGACGCTTGCAAGAACGGCGTTCGTGATGGCGCCGAGTCGGACGTCGACTGCGGAGGCGCCGCGTGCGTGCCGTGCTTCGACGGATCGCTGTGCCGGAGCTCGGTCGACTGCACGGGCGGCGGATGCATCGGCGCGCCGTCGCGATGCGTGACGCCGTCTTGCCGCGACGGACTCGTCGACGGCAAAGAGAGCGACGTCGACTGCGGCGGCGCCTGCCCCGATCCGTGCGGAAAAGGGAAGACGTGCCGTCGCGCGGTCGATTGCGCGTCGAGCGTGTGCGCGGGCGGCGCGTGCGCGTCGGCGAGCTGCTTCGACGGAGCGCGCAACGGCGACGAGACCGACGTCGACTGCGGCGGATCGTGCGCGCGCGGATGCGCCGCGGGGAGCGTGTGCGGCGTCGACCGCGACTGTCGCCACAGCCTCTGCGACACGACGAAGCGGTGCGCCTCTCCCGCGACGTGCGCGAACACGACGCGCGACGGCGGCGAGACCGATGTCGACTGCGGCGGGCCGGCGTGCCCCGCGTGCGCCGACGGACGCGCGTGCGCCGTGGCTGCCGATTGCGCGAGCAGCTCGTGCGGGAGCGCGATGACGTGCGTCGCTGCGTCGTGCAGCGACGGCATGCGGAACGGCAGCGAGTCCGACGTCGACTGCGGCGGCGCGCAGTGCCCGTCGTGCGCGCCCGGCGCCGCGTGCGCCGCGCCGACCGACTGCGCGAGCCAGGTCTGCACGCCCGTCGACGGCGGCGCGACCTGCTCCGCGCCGTCTTGCCACGATCAAATGAAGAACGGCGACGAGACCGACTACGACTGCGGAGGATCCTGCCCGCTGAAATGCCTTCCTTTCCAAGGTTGCGTCAGCGGCGCCGACTGCCGCGGCGGCGTCTGCGACGCGATGACGCACGCCTGCCAGCCGTCGTGCACCGACGGCTTCATCGATGGTTCTGAGACGGATCTCGACTGCGGCGGCCCGTGCCCGCCGTGCCGTCCGAACCGCGATTGCCTCGGCCCGGCCGACTGCACGACCGCGCTCTGCTCCTACATCGGTCACGGCGATCATTGCCGCCCCGCCCCGACGTGCACGAACGCCACGCAAGACAACGCCGAGACCGATCTCGACTGCGGCGGGCCTTTCTGCGTCGCCTGCGCGCCGGGCCAAAGGTGTGTGTCGAGCGCCGACTGCAACGGCGAATGTCTACCTAGCGGGCGATGCCAATAGCCGGATACTGTAGCGTGGGAATTGTTTCTTGACGTACCGGAGCCGCTCGCGGCCCGAGGGAGAAGTACCATGGACCAGGCTTCGTTCGCCGTGCGCACGATGACGCGCAGGCTCAAGACGCGCGCCGCGCTCAAGCTCGTCGCGTTCATCGCGACTACGCTCGTTACGTTTCTCCTCACGATCGGAACGGCGCAGGCGTCGCACTTCCGATACGGCGCGATCACCTGGACGGTTCCGGATCCGGTGGGCGCGCCGCGCACGGTGCAGTTCACCGTCGTGTCGGCGTGGCGCGCGGCGTTCGTCGATGGGACGTCGCTCGATTTCGGTGACGGCAACGTCAACCCGCTCACGACGGGCGCGACGATCGGCAGCGGCACCGACAGCCTCGGCAACGCGTACACCGTCACGCAGTACCAGGTCGCGCACACGTACGCGGCGGTCGGGACGTTCACCGCGTTCTTCACCAACTGCTGCCGCATCGCCGGACTACAGAACGGCGCGGGCGGCAACTTCACCGTGCAAACGATCGTGAGCCTCGTCGCCGGAAACACCGCCGGGCCGATTTCCGCCGCGCCTGCGATCATCCAGCTTCAAGCGGGCAACACCCGCACGTACTCGTTCCCGATGTTCGACGCCGACGGCGATCCAGTGACGTGCCGCTTCGCGACGGCGGCGGAGTCGGGGCTGCCGGCGGGGCAGACGGTTCCTGCCGTGCCGGTCGGCGGCGCGCAGCCGGTGCTGACCAACGGCGTCAACGTGTGCACGCTCACGTGGAACCTGACGCTCGCCGTCGCGGGGCAGCAGTACGTGCTCCACAACGTCTACGAGTCGACGCACGGAGGCGTCGTCAGCGCTTCGGCGATCGATCTCATCGTCGAGATCGTGGCGCCGCCGCCGCCGCAGTGCGCGGGCTCCGGCGTCTTCGCGGCGACCGTCGGTCAAGTGTTCACGCACACGACGACGGCGACGTGGACGACGGCGGGGGCGATTGCGGCGAGCACGGTCAACGCGCCGGCCGGATCGACTCTGCTTCCGGCCGTGGGCGGCGCGAGCCCGCTGACGACGACGTTCACGTGGACGCCGGCCGTCGCCGACGGATCGACGTCGCGCATCGT
>JBBQXV010000484.1:0-3890 GCA_038209335.1 Polyangiales bacterium
GAGCGGAAGGAGCGTGTCGAGATCGCGATGAGTCCGCGTCGACTCGGCGAAGCGCGGGAGAAGCGGGAGCAGCACCGCGAGCGGCAACGCGCACGCCGCGACGATCGCGATCGGACGCGGCGCACCGAGAGACGCGCGCCCCGCGACGGCGCCGAGGACGACGAGCGCGTACGCCGGCGCGAGGAAGCGGTGGTAGACGAGCGTCGATCCGCTGAGCGCGAGGGGCATCGCGAGGTACGCCACGAAGCAGGCGATGCCGAGGAGGAAGAAGCGGTGACGGTGGAAGGTGTCGCGCGTCGACGTGGGCTCCGAATCGGCGGGCGGCGCGGCGTCTTTCGTCACGGCGCGCGGTCGCGGGACAACGAAGAGGAGCGTCGCGGCGACGACGAGCGCGAGGAGCGCGGTGGTGATCGTGACGTCGTAGGCGCCGCCGAAGAGCGCGCCCGGGAGCTGCGCGAGCTTCACGTCGATCGCGACGAAGCTCGTCGGCACCGCGCGAATCGAAGGTGCCTTGAGGCGCTCGGAGACGACGACGTAACGCAGGACGAGCGCGCCGGTGACGATCGCCGGCATGAGGCGAAGCGCCGTCTTGCGCAAGGACAGCGGATGGATGATCGCGAAGAACGCCGCCGCGCCTGCGAAAATGACGGCCGACGACTCGTGCGCGAAATGGATCGCGATCGCTGCGGCCGAAGCGATCGCCGCGCGTCGCGCACTCGGCGCCTCCGCGAGTCGATCCAGCGCCGGCAGCGACGCCAGCAGCAGCGCGACCCCGGTCAGGTTCGCGACGAGCCCCCACTGAAACGTGAAGCCGAGCGCGATCGGCGTCACGATCAACGAGGCCCACCGACTCGCTCCGAGGTGCGCGGCGAGGCGCGACACGGCGACGACGATCGCGATCACCGTCGCGGCGATCACGATCTTGCACGCCACGTCCGTCGGCATCGCGAAGGAGAGCGCGGCTGCCACGACATGAAACAGCTGGTTCGGCTGACCGAGGTTCAACGAGTAGAGCCCCGGCGGGAACCACGACGCATCGCCGAAGTGTCGCAACGTCGCGACCATCGCCTCGTGGAACGCGAGATCGCCCATCGGGGGATAGCGCGCGATCAGCACGGGCGCCGCGAACGCCGCGCCGACGATCCACGGAGCGGCGCGCTCCGCTCGCATCACACCTGCGCGAGACGGCGTCGCGCTTGCGGAGTGCGCGGGCGCATGTCGACGACGAAGCCGTGCAAATGCGCGACGCGATGCGACGCCTTCATCTTCGTTCCGTCGAAGCCGGGATGACGCAAGAGCGCCGGCATCAGCTCGTCGGCCCAGTTGTCGTCGCCGAAGTACGGCCAGCACTCCGGACCGTAGACGAAGCTCTCGGCCAGCTTCGCCCCCTCTTCGACGGCGGTGAACGCGACGTTCTTCTTTCGCTGCTTGAAGAGCTGCTTCGCGCGATCGAGGAGGCTCTGACCCGCCGACACTTGCAAGTCCGGCCACCACGGCGCGTCGAAGTAGACGTGCTCGCGAACGCGACCGAGCTCCCACAGCGCGGGCGCGAGCGTCTCTTTGTGCCAGACGGCGGGCGGCTCGAGCCCTGTGATTCCGCGCATGCGTCCGATCGTGCGAATGACGGCGACGCCCCAGTTGTCCGGGTTGCACACGGTCACCACGAGCAGCTTCTTCGCGAGCCCCGCGAGCGTCTTCAAGTACGCGCGCCAATCGTCGACGAGCGGGAGCGAGTGGTACGCGATGACGAGATCGCTCGGCGGCAAGTCGCGCGCGTCCATCGGGTTCGTGACGACGCGCACGTCGACGTCCGCGGCGGGCGCCGAACGCTTGTAGACTACACGCGCCGATTCGGCCTTCGATTCGGTCGGGAGCGCGGTCGTCACCTTGACGCCGCGTCGCGCGAGGCCGACGCAGTGAACGCCCGAGACGCCGGCCATCCCGTCGATCGGCCCTTCGAGCGCGGTCTCGATTTCGTACCGCGTCCTCCAAGCGTCGACGAGCTGGTAAAAACAGTAACGCTCGTACGCGCTGCCTAGACCGCGGTCGTGGGTGATCTCCTGCGTCGCGAGCCCGCTCATTTCAGGATCCCCGTCAGGTTCGCCGTCACCTTCGCGAGCGACGGCACGTCGAGCAGCAAGTTCGTATAGCTCGCGTTCGCGAGCGGGCAGGCGCACTCGTGACGGCGCACGCTGTCGCGGAATGCATCCGCGCTCGGACCGAGCCACACCGCGCCGAAGTCGTAGTCGTAGTCGCGGACGTTCCCGAGCGACTCGGCGCGCGTGCAGCATCCCCATACGTGCCCGTCCGGCGCGAGGTGCGCGCTCGCCCATCCGGCGTAGCACTCGATCACTTGCCGCTTCTCTTCGAGGATGTCTCCCGCGAGCTCGTAGTACTCGAGGCGCAGCGACTCGACGAGGCGCGCGACCGGATGCGTCGAGCGGTTCGCGCGGATCGTGTTGCGGAGATGCTCGACGGCGCGGCGGTACTCGTCGGGGCTCGGCGTGATGTCCTTGTGCATCGTCTTCAGCTCGACGCGATTCTCGGCGACCTCGGCGATGTACGAGTCGGGCCGGAAAATCGCGCGCGCCTCGCGCTCGATCTCCGGGATGCGCGCGACGTTGTGCTTCGAGATGACGGTGTGCACGCCGAGCGTAATGTGATCGTACGTCTTCTTGAGATCGCGAATCAGCTCGGCGACCGAGAGGAGCTTCTCGAAGTTGTGCGGCGCGCCGCGGAGGCGATCGTGCTCTTCGCCGATCTCGTCGACGGACAAATTGAGGACGAGCTGCGCGCCGACGGAGTTTTGCGCGATCTGCGGGAGGAGCTGGAAAATGCGCTCCTGCATGATCCCGTTCATCGGGATGTTGATGATCGACGGCTCGATCTCGGTGCGAATGAGCCGCACGATCTCCGGGAGCTCGGAGCGGACGAACTGATCGCCGCCGGAGATCGTGACCCACACCGGGACCTTGCCGAGCGAGCGGAACGTCTTCGCGTATTCGTCGACGCTCATGTCGTCGACCTTCTTCTGCCAGATGTCGCACGTGAGGCAGCGCGACGGGCAGCTGTAGGTCACCGACACCGTCAGGTTGATCGGCAGCTGTTGGCCGCGACCGGTCGCGTGCGAGACGCGGTAGCCGGCGAGACGAGCGAGGATGGGGAGCTTTCGCATTGGTGTTTGGGCGTCGCCCTCAGCGCGGAGCATCCGGGCGCGCGGACAATCGGCGCGGGCGTTCGTCGGGGGCGGACTCTCTCAGCGCCTGCTTCGTCGTCTGCAGCGACTTCCATGTGCGGTGCTTGCCGCCGACGACGCGCGCGTCCCAGAAGCCGGCGACGCGCGCCGCGATCTCGGTGCCGACCGCCGCAGCGAGCGCCATCTTGCCGAAGCGATCTTGTTCGCGAAGGACGTCGGCCGCGGTCTTCACGACGAGCCCGCGATCGAGCGTCGCGACCTCGTACCCGAACGCGAACTGCAGCCAGTAGTGACCGCGCGCGATGCGACGGCGCTGCTCGAAGTACTCGCCGATTTTTTCCGGACCGTGGTTCGTGACGATCGCGTCGGGCACGTAGCCGAGGACGTAGCCCTTCGACCTCACGACGTCCTCGATCGACGCCTCGTCGACGACGGACAGCTCGCTCACGCGATCGATGAGGCTCGCGCGAATCGCGACGAGCTCGCCCATCTTCGGGACCTCGAGCGACACGCGGTGGTGCATGTCCCAAAGGAGGTTCACCATCTTGCCGAGCAGCGTCGACGTGTCGTTGTTCGGCACGGGGCGCGCGCCGACCATGCCGACGTCGGCGTTGTCGCGAAGGCAGACGACGAGCTTCTCGACGACGTCGGGCGCGAGCAAGAGATCGGCGCTGCAGAGGACGATGACCTGCGC
>JBBQXV010000485.1:0-3833 GCA_038209335.1 Polyangiales bacterium
GACGCGGTAGTAACCGGTTCCGCGATCGGCGGAGCGACCGACGATGGGATCGGTGCCGACCACGTCGATCGCGATCGGCGGACCGGTGAGCGAAGGGGGCGCGTGGCATGCGGCGCAGCGCGCGGCGAACACGGCGGCGCCGCGCGTCTCGGTGTCGGTCGTCGGCGCGCGCGCAGGGAGCGTGTCCGCGAGCGACCAGACGTACGCGGCGAGCGCGAGCGCGACCACGCGAGGCGGGCGCACGGTCTGAGCGTGCCCGGTGACGATGAGCGTCTCGATCCGGATCGCGAGCGTCGTGAGATCGCGCTGCACGAGCGTCGCGTCGTGGTGCAGATGCGTGAGCCAACGCGCCGCGCGGAGATCCGAGATCCTGACGGGCTCGCTGCCGTCGCTCGACGTTACGTCGAGCCGTCCGGGTCCCCACGCGAGCTGCGGTGCGGTCGCGGGATCGACGCCGGGCGACGAGTCGACCGTGAGCGCGCCGAGATCCAAGCGCGCGTTGCCGAGGCCCGCGATCAGGCGGCCGTCGGGCATCGCGTGGGCATGGCACGTCGCGCACGTGAACGCCGGCATCGAGCCGCTGTCGAGCGCAACGCGAACGAGGCCACCGACACCGCGCGCGTCGTCGATCCAGAATCCGTAGCGCGACGCGGTCGCGCGCGAACGAAGCGCCGTCTCTGCGTGCGGCGCGAGCTGCACCGGGTAGCGGAAGAACGCCGATTCGCCGAGCGCGCGCAACGCCGCGTCGTCGCGAACGTCCACGTCGATCGCGAGCGGCGACGCCTCCGCGCGCGCCGCGCCGTCGAGCTCGTTCGCGCCGACCGGAGCGACCGCCGGGCTCCACTCCGGAAGGGAATCCCAGTCGACCGCGCCGCCCGACGAATACCGCGCGAGCCGCAGGCGCGCGTACGCGTTGTCGCGATTGACCAGCGACGCCGACAGCGCGTCGCGACGAAACGCAGCGTCGCCGAGGTACGACTCGCGATCGCCCGTGAGCCGCTCCGGCGCGCGCGCCGCACACGCCGCGATGACGAGCGCGAGCCCGAGCGCGGCCGCGTGACGATGCGCGCTCTTCACGCGCGTTATCCGGCGCACGCGCTGTACGAGCACTGCCACTTCGACGTCGTGGGCTGCCACGCGCAAAATCCGTTCGACAGACCGCCTTCGCCCGACTTGCAGTCGGCGTCGCCGCGGCACTCGTCGGTCGCGTTGTGGCAGTAGTAACCCGCGATCCCGCCGAACGCGCCGCAGCTCGCATCGAACGACGCTGAGCAGTAGTTTCCCGCGCCGCAATCGGCGTCGACGCGGCAGACGCCCTTCACGCACGCGTTCGGCGCGCGAGCCGTGCTCGTCCCACCGGCGCCGCAGTTGCAGACCGCGTTCGCGCCGCAGTCCGCATCCGCGACGCACGTGTCGTAGTTGCATTGGTAGCCGATGCGCGACGGTTGGCAGCGCCCGTTCGATCCCATCGTGCAATCGGCGTCGCGCGTGCACGCCATCGGCGGGCCGCCGTCGACGAGCCCCGCGTCGGAGTTGTACCCCGGCCCGCGCGTCGTGCTGCATGCGGTCGCGGCCGGCCGGTGCACGGGTGGCTCGCCGAGCGTCGTTCCTCCGTCACCGGAGCCGCCTGTCGACGTGCTCCCTCCGCAATGAAGAGCGACGAAACCCAATCCGATGACGACGGCGGTCGCGACCGTACGGACGATGCGCATGTCATTCCCTCCCGAAGAAAGTGCTTTCCCACCGAAGCGTGCTACCAGCCCGTGTCGATGTCGAGTCCTCCGCCTGCACGCCCCCGCGCCGTCCTCGTAGGCGTCCAACTTCATGGCGTGTCCGACACCGACCACGCTTCGGATCTCGCCGAGCTCGGGCGACTCGTTCACACGCTCGGCTTCGACGTCATCGCGACGGTGACCCAGCGCCGCGACGCGCTCGCCGCCGCGGCCGTCGTCGGCGAGGGGAAGCTCAAAGAGCTCGCCGATCTCACGGGCGGCAAAGGAGTCATCCCGTCCGGCGCGAAGGAGCGAAAGTCGAAGGCGCGCGATCGCTGGGAGGCCGCAGCCGCCGGCGACGAACCGGAACAGGGCGACAACGACGACGAACACGACAGCGCCGACGGCGACGAAGCGTCCGAGAAAGCGACCGTCGTCGTCGTCGACCACGAGATCTCTCCGAGCCAAGCCAGAAACCTCGAACGCGCGACCGGCGCGACGGTCCTCGATCGCACCGGCGTCATCGTCGACATCTTCCATCGCCACGCGAAGAGCCGCGAAGCTCGTTTGCAAGTCGAGATCGCGCGCCTCAACTACGTCGCGCCTCGCCTTCGCGAGAGCGGCGGATCGAGCGAACGCCAGCACGGACGCGGCGCGGGCGAGTCCACGATGGAGCTCGATCGCCGGAAGATCCGCGATCGCATCGCCGAGCTCCGCGAAGAGCTCGTCGCGATCCAAAAGGAGCACGACAACCGTCGCTACGCGCGCCGCGATCAGCTCCGCGTCGCGCTCGTCGGTTACACGAACGCCGGGAAATCATCGCTGATGCGCGCGCTCACGGGGAGCGAGGTGCTCGTCGCCGACAAGCTCTTCGCGACGCTCGACACCACCGTGCGCGCGCTTCACCCCGAGACCAAGCCGCGCATCTTGGTCTCGGACACCGTCGGCTTCATCCAAAAGCTCCCGCACGATCTCGTCGCGTCGTTTCGCTCGACACTCGACGAAGCGCTCGAAGCGTCGCTCCTCCTCTATGTCGTCGACGCCGCCGATCCGACGCACGAAGCGCAGCTCGAGGTGACGCGCGCGGTGCTCCGCGAGATCGGCGCCGCCGAGGTGCCGAGCCTCCTTCTGTTGAACAAAGCGGATCGACTCGACGCCACCGCGCGGCGCGCGCTCCTTCGCACGCACGCGGACGCGGTCGTCCTCTCTGCGCACGATCCGACGGACGTCACCGCGCTTCGCCAGACCATCATCGATTTCTTCGAAGCGCGGATGGTCGAAGAGGATCTTCTCGTACCGTACGCGCGGCAGTCGCTCCTCGGCGATGTGTACGAGAGCGCGCGCGTCGTCGCCGAGGACTACGACGAAGCGGGGACGCGACTTCGTGTGCGCGGACTTCCTGCGGCGATCGCGCGTCTGCGCAGTGCGTTCGCATGACGCCGCCCCTTCCGCGCATTCTCGCCGCGATCACGCTCGTCGCGTGCGCGTGTGCTCCCGCCGCTCCGCCGACGGCGACGTCTCCCTCGCCCTCGACCACCGCGCCGACGACACCCACGATCGAACACGTCACCGCGAACGCATCGCCCGAGCTCCGCGCGATCCTCGCCGCGGCCGATCGCTCCGACGAGGACCGCGCGCTCGACGCCGGTCGACGCCCCGCCGAGCTCTTCGCGTTCGCGGGCGTTCGCCCCGGCATGAAGGTCGCCGAGATCGGCGCGTGGCAGGGCTACACCGCGGAGCTCCTCGCGCGCGCGGTGTCCCCCGACGGCACCGTGTACGCCGTCGACCCGCCGACGTTCGACAAGTACACGCACGCCTCGTGGGAAGAGCGAAAGAAGCGAGCCACCATCGCGCGGATCGTCCGCGTCGCGCGCGCGTACGACGATCCGTTCCCGGCCGAAACGCCGCCGCTCGACATTGTATTCTGCACCCTTTTCTACCACGACATGGTTTGGCTGGAGGTCGATCGCGCGAAGATGAACGCGGCGATCTTCCGCGCGCTCAAGCCCGGCGGCTCGCTCGTGATCGTCGATCACAGCGCGCGCGCGGGCGACGGCGCGCGCGTGACGAAGACGCTCCATCGCATCGAAGAGAGCGTCGTCGTCGACGAGCTCCGCCGCG
>JBBQXV010000486.1:0-3783 GCA_038209335.1 Polyangiales bacterium
GCGTCGATCTCGAGCTCGCGGCGACCGAGACCGCGCGCACCGGCATCGGATCGCAACACGTACCGCGCCGCTTGCGATGGCGCGTCTTCGATGGCGCTCCACCCGAGGGCCAACCCATTCCGTTTCGTGTCGCGCTCACACGCGATCTCGGCGTCGGGATGATCGCGCATCTCTTCGAGCTGAGGTGGCATCTCGAGGTCATCGTCGACGTCGCGTGGGATTTCGACGCGAAGCTGCGGACGCCGGTCACGCTCGTCGCGGCCGGCTCGTCGACGCCGAGCACGCGCGGGAGGAGCGCGGCCGGACGTTGGGTCGCGCCGGTCGGTCGTGAGCGGCGCGCGCTCATCTGGGCGACGGTCGCCGAGAAGCGCGGGATGATCAACGACGCCGAGCAAGAGAAGATGACGGCGTCGATCGGATCCGCGGCGCTCGTGGTTCATCTTCAACAACGCGGCGTCGACGGGCTCTTCTCGATCGCGACGTTGCGTTGGCCGAATGTCGGGATCGAGCTCCACGCGGAGAAGCGATCGTGGACCGACATGCTCGCCGTCGGCACGGTGGATCTCGGCGAGAGCGACGGAGCGCGACGCTTGACGGCAAAATCGCGTGAAGCCGCGCAAGCGCGCGCCGTGCTCGCGGATGACGTGCTCGCCGCGCTCGCGACGTTCGACGAGGTGCGCATCGACGACGACGGGGCGACCGTCGCGTCATCGGGTGGCGCGCAGACGATGCCGCAGCTCGACGCGTTCGTGTGGCGCGCGATCGTCCTCGCGCAGACGCTCGCGGCGGGCGTCGCGCGCGTTCCGGCGCCGTCGAAGATGGCCGCGTTCGTGCCGGCGTGGGAGGCGGTCGCGCAGCGTCTCGGCGGGCGGTTCGATCGCGGCGCGATGCGGATCCGCGACGCGCGGCTCGGCACGGAGTCGATCGAGATCGCGACGGAGTGGTCGCGGCGCGGCGACATCGAAGGAACGGCGGTGCGTGTGATCCTGTCGCCACCGCTCGATCATCCGCTCGACGTCGCGTCGCCCGAGGTCTCGCGCGAGGCGCGCGATCTCGCGGCCGTCATCACGACGGAAGCGAAGAGCGTTCGCTTCGGCCCCGACGCGCTCGAAGCGCTTGTCGTCGGAGCGCTCGAAGATCCCGCGACCGCCGAGCCGCTCCTCGAAAAGCTCGCGCGTCTCGCACGCGCCGCGCGTGGCGTTCCCGCGGCCGGCCCCTTTCGCTGAGCGGAGCGCTCGCGCGCCTATCGGTGCGGGAGGTTCGGCGGTCGGAAGCCCGACGGCATCCCGGACGGCATTCCTCCCGGCCCGCCGAACATCTGCGACATGTCCATGATCTTGTATCCTGCAGGTACTTCGAACTGGCTCGCCGCCAACGGCTTCTTCTCGATGCGCGTGACCTCGATGCGCCCCGTCTCCGCGGCGCCTTCGTACCCGATGAACCGCAGCGGGAAGTGCTTCCCATCCATCAGCTCGCCGGCCCACGAGTGCTCCGACGGGAGGTGCGCGGTCGGCATGCTGAACCACGAGAATCCCTCGTTCGCGATGCACGCCTCGCCGACTTTGCCCTTCCCCTCTTCGTCGATCTGCCACGTCTCGCACTTGTGACCCGCGACGGTGTCGGTCTTGCCGGTCTTCGTCACCTTGGGCGGCGGCTTCTGCGGTCCGCCGCCGGGCGTGCCGCGTCCCGCGAGTCCCTTGAGCGGCGAGTTCTCGGTCTTGTTCAGATCGATCACGAGCGCGGTCTTCTTTCCGTCGTCGACGACCGTGAGCTTCTTGTCGCCGCCGCTGAAGACGACCCATCCCTTGCCGCCCATCGACTCGGTGCCGTGCATGCCCGGCGGCATGTCGAGGCGCAGCTTGTCGCTCTTGATGAACAGCGTGAGCGGCTGCGGTCCTGCGCCGCCCTTCCCCGCCATGCTCCCTTTCGTGACGATCCCGATTTCGCCTTCGAAGCCCGCGAGAACGGCGCCGAGCCCGGGAAGGCCGCCGGCCGCCGGATCGGACGCGACACCGCCGTCGGCGGACGCGGACGACTTCAGCTTGCTGCACGACGAGACGGCGAGCAGCAGCGCGAACGTTACCGAGCAGCGGAGATGAATCTTCATGCAACGTCGATACGTCGAAGGCGTCGCGTTCGCAAGATTCAGCGACGCGCGTCGGCGTGCAGCCCGCGCCACGAACGCCAATCGCGCTGTCGCATCGCCGACGCTCGCTCGTTCCACGTTCGCGCGAGAAGGTTGGCGATCTCGGGCTGCGCGGCAAAATAGGGATCGCCGAGGACGGGCGCAGCGTCGGCGCTCAGCGCCTGGAGGTACTCGACGTCGAGCGGGCGCCCCGCGTTCGCGCGCGCGACGTTCGCACGCGCGATCCATCCGTCGGCGTCGAGCGTGCCCGCGAAAACCGCGAAGCCGATCGTGGAGAGCGCGATCGCCGCGCCGTATCCGCGCCACGATGGTACGAGCGACTTCACGATCGTGAGCGCGAGCAGGCCGAGCACCCCGAGCTGGAACAGCCCGACGCCGAGCCGCAAGTACGTGTACCCGTACGCCTCGTCGTAGATGCGAAGACGCTGCGCGCACGACGCGAGCGTGATGGCGGTGAGCGCGAGCAGCGACGTCTCGCAGATCGCGAGCGCGATACGCGCGCGACCGTCACGCACACGCACGAGGCGCTGACCGACCACGACCACGACGACCGCGAGCAGTGTGGCGAGCGAGAGCTGCGCGAAGCCCGCGTGCAGATACGCGGCGTACGTCGGCGTCCCCTTCGCGGTCACGAGCGCGTGCCCGCCGAAGAGGTACTTCGCGTTCGCCGCGACGAAGATCCCGAACACCGCGACGAGCTGCGCGAGCACGACGCCCCACGTGAGCGGACGGACGAGCGGACCCTTTGGCGCGTCGACCGGCGCGTCGAGATCGCCGACGCGGCGGTACGGGCGCGCGACCTCGACGTGACTCGGCGCCGCCTCGTCGGCACCGACGCGATCGCGCGTCCTCGCGTGAAGCACGTACGCGAAGAGGTACCCGACCGCGGTGATCGCAGCGAGCCCAGCGAAATGCGCGACGCCGTCGGAGGCACCGGCGACGCGCCCGAGCGCGCCCCGAAAATTCGGATCGGCCGCGAGGAGCGCGACGAAGATCCCCGTCACCGGCAGCCCGATCGCGATCCCCTTCACGACGCGCAGCGCGTGCGATCGCCCGGTCGCGTCGAGCGCACGCCGCGGAAGCTCCACGCTCGCACCGAACGCCCCCGGCACGTCGCACACGCCGCGACGAAACAGCGCGCGCGGGATCGACCCGAGATCTCCGATTCGCATGCGCCCCGCGACCACGAACGGCAAGAGCGCGAGCAGCGCCGCGCTCGCCGGAAGCGCGACGTAGAGGGCCCAGTCGCTCGCGCGGTACGCCACCGCGCAGCCGAGCACGAGCGTCGCCGACGCGACGATCGCCGACGCGAGGACCGGTCGCCGCGACGACGACACATCGCCCGCGCGCGCTCCGACCGTCAGCATCGTCGCGATCACGAGCATCGCGTCGAGCACGACCCACGACAGACCGACCGACGCGCGCCAGAACAAAGCCTGCGTCGCGACGCCCGCCACGAGCGCCGCGCCAATCGTCACCATGGCTCGCACGCGCGAGCGATCGTCTCCGGCTACCGCCGGTTGCGAGAGAGCTGCTTCCATCGGTGGCCTCCGTTCTCGGGTACGACCCGAGAGGAACGTCGATGGGAGCAACGTCATTCCGCGCGCGCGGATATCGCCGTCAGCCTTGCTTCGCGT
>JBBQXV010000487.1:0-3759 GCA_038209335.1 Polyangiales bacterium
CGATCTCCTCGCCGCCGTCGTGAAGGCCTCCGACGACGACGATCCCGAAGTGCGCCTCGCTGCGCTCGCGCGTCTCACGGAGGTCGAGGCTCAGCGCGCTCGCGCCATCAAGCTCCTCGAAGCGTACGCGGCGCTCGGAAAGGGGGGCCCGGGCGGCGGCCCACTCGCACTCCGCGCCAAACTCGCCCTCGCGAGCGCCGGCGATCTCAGCGTCCAGTCGTGGATCGAGGCGGATCTCAAAGCACCGAGCCCGTACGAGCGCCTCGCAGCTGCGTCGGATCTCGCCGCCCTCGGTCGCTCCGCGCGCGCCGCCCCGCTCCTCGCCGATCCCGAGGCGAGCGTCCGGACCCGCGCGGCCTGCACGCTGATCATGGCGGCGCGCGTCCACAAGTAGTAGAACTCGGCGCTCAAATGACCCTAAAACGCACGCGCCTTCGCCGCCTCCTCCCCGCCGCGCTGATGTTGGCTCTCGCCGCCGGTTCCTCCGGCTGCATCAAGAAGATGCTCGTCGATGGGCAGATCGAAGGGACGCGCAAAGCGTCGTCCGCCTTCGACACCATCGGCGACTTCGAGCTCGCGCGCACCGCCGCGCAAGCGGGACTCGTGCAGTTCGAAGGAATGCACAAGCTCGCGCCCGACAACGAAGACGCGCTCTTCATGCTCACGAAGGGCTGGACGGGCTTCGCGTTCGCATTCGTCGAGGACGAGTGGGAGATCGCGATGGACGCGGGCGACAAGGAGCTCGCCGCCTATCAGGTGAAGCGCGCGAAGATGGCGTACGACCGCGCGATCTTCTACGGGCTCGAGCACATGGGTCACAAGGCCGAGGGCTTCACCGCCGCGAAGAAGGACGACAAGACGATCCACGCGTGGTTGAACGACAACTTCACCGACAAGGACGACGCGCAGATCCTCTTCTGGACGGGCTACGCCTGGATGGCGCGCGTCAACGTCATGAAGGGCGACTTCGAAGGGGCCGAGTACGTCGCGGATCTCTTCATCGGCGTCGCCATGATCGAGCGGAGCGTCGCGCTCGACCCGAGCTATAACCACTGGTCCGGCACCGTCGCGCTCGCCGCGTACCACGCGCGCATGGCGATGGCCGAGCTCGACATGTCGAAGCAGATGTTCGAGCTCGCGCTTCAGAAGACCGAAGGCAAGACGCTGGTCGTTCAGCTCAACTACGCGACGCGCTACGCGTGCACGAAGCAGGATCGCGCGACGTACGAGACGCAGCTCAACGCGGTCTTGGTCGCGGAGGATCCGGATCCCGAGCAACGCCTCACGAACGCGATCGCAAAGCGACGCGCGAAGCGTGCGCTCACGCCGACCAAGCTCCACGACTGCGGCCTCGACACCCAGCCGCCGACCCCGCTCCCGCCGCCGAAGAACGCGACGCCGCCGTCGGCCGACTGATGCGAGACGACGTAACGCAACGGTAACGAAGGCTTTTGCAAACGGTGAGAGACGCGATGGTGACGGGCGATCGAGAGCCCGAGAGTGAATCGAGTAGACGTTCTCCGAGTCCAAAGTGACGACAAGACGACGTGGCTGGCTTCCTCGCGAAGCCTGGAGGTGCAGGATGTTTCGCAAGTTGTTCCTGATGGTAGCTGCGGCGGGGATGGTTTTGGCGAGCGCGGCGGATTCCGAGGCAGCGACCACGCTGAAGGTCGGAACGCTCGCGCCCAAGGGCTCGCCTTGGATGACCAAGTTCATCGAGTTCTCCGACAAGGTGAAGGCGGAGACCAACGGCGAGATCATCCTCGACTTCTCGACCTTCTCGGACGAGCCGACGATGAAGGGCGCCATGGATCAGGGGAACCTCGCGGGCGCCGCCATGACCGCGGTCGGGCTCTCGAAGATCTACATGGACGTCCTCATCTTCCAGCTGCCGGGGCTCTTCGATAACTGGGGCAAGCTCGACAAGGCGCGCAACGCGATGAAGGGCGAGCTCGATACCGCGTTCGGCGCGCAGGGCTACACCGTCCTCGGCTGGGGCGACGTCGGCGCGGCGAAGATCTTCACGCACGGCTTCGAAGCCAAGGTGCCGACCGATCTCAAGGGCAAGGGCTGCTACGTCATCCAGGGCGATCCGATCGGCCAGGCGTTCTGGGCCAAGCTCGGGAACACCCCGGCGACGGTCACCGTCCCCGAGATCTTCATGGGGATCCAAAAGACGATCAGCGTCGTCGTCGCGCCGCCGCTCGTCGCCGAGCAGTTCCAGTGGTCGTCGAAGCTCGACACCATCACGCCGATCACGGCCGGCTTCGGCATCGGCGCGCTCGTCTTCAAGACGTCGGCGGTCCCGGCAGCGCAGATGCAGACGATCAAGGATCGCGGCAAGGACGCCGCCGCCGCGCTCACCACGTCGATCCGCACCGCGGACGGACAGGCCTTCGCGCGCCTCAAGGCTCGCAAGAAGATCGTCGAGCTCAACGACGCCGAGAAGCAGCAGTGGCACACGATGTTCGCCGAGGTTCGCGGTCAGCTCCGCGGCACGCTCTTCACGGCGGCCACGTACGACAGGATCGTCGGCCTCGCCAAGTAGACACTTCAAACTGGATGCCGCGCAGCCGGGTGTTCTACGCTGCGCGGTGCAATGCCCGACGAAGCCCAGTCTCCGCCCGCGACCGCGAAGGATCCCCCGGAGAAGCCGCGCGCGTGGGGCGCGCCGATCAAACGCTTCGATGACTGGTGGACGCGGATCGATACGCGCCTGTGCGTCGGCGTGCTCGGCGCGCAGATCACGCTCCTCGTCGTGTGGGCGGTCCTCAAAAGCCTGACTCGCGACTTCTCGAAGGGGGAGAGCTCGTCGGCGACGGTCGTGCGCATCCTGCTGACGCTCGCGGCGATCGGCGGGATGGCGCATGTCGTCGGTCGCGTGCAGCGCGCGCGCGCCGCGGGCGACACCGGGATGAAGTGGGCGAAGCACGCGCTCTTCATCGTTCCGCTGCTGCTCCTCGCGTACATCGCACTTCGATCGTGGTCGGCGTCGAGCGTGACGTACACGTCGAACTTCCTCAACTGGATGCAGAACGCATCGATCCTGACGTTCCTCGGCGGACTCCGCGGGCTCGTCACGCGGCTCACGCTGTGGCTCGCGCTCCTCGGCGCGTCGATCGCGACGTCGAAGGGGAAGCACATCAACGTCGATCTCGTGGTGCGCCTCCTCAAGCCGAAGATGCGCATCCCCGCGGCGGTCATCAGCGGCACCGCCGCGATCGCCGTCTGCATCGGCGCCGTGGTCGCGTTCGTCGACGCGATCGTCATCGCGCAGTTCCACGCGCAAGCGACGCAGCCGTGCTCGCCGGGCTCGGTCGAGCAGTGCGAGACGCCCATCGGGCAAAAGCTCGCGACGATGAAGACGCAGATCGGGAAGGATTTTTTCCTCTTCGGCCGGCAGCTGTCGCTCGATCTGAAGACCATGCCCAAGGTGATCGCCGGCGAGCCGTACGACAAGTACATGACGCCGCCGATGTGGAACGCGTGGATGCGCGAGGCCGATTGGACCGCGTACTACCCGAAGGAAGCCGTCGACGGGCAGCTCCTCGACGAAAAGGACACCGAGCGACGGCGACTCCCCGCGGTCAACGTTCCAGGCGCCGCCGAAGCGACGTTCGGGATGCTGCTCCGCGAGATCAACTTCGTCTTTCCGTTCGGCATGCTGATGATCGCGATTCGGTTCCTCGTGCGCATCTTGCTCGTCTTGAGTCGGCACGCGACCGTCGATCCCGATGCGGTGCACGGCGACGAAGAGCT
>JBBQXV010000488.1:0-3721 GCA_038209335.1 Polyangiales bacterium
CCGAACGGGCCGTAGGGCTCGACATCAGCGAGTGGCCGCGAGGAACGCGATGCCGTGAGTATGTCGTCCTTCGGGCGGATGCTCGTCGTCGATGACGCGCGTTTCATAGCGAAGGATCGTCGCGCCATCGTCGAGCGCCCACGCGCGGAGCTCGTCCGGCTCGAAGAAACCAAGCACGCCGCCTGCGGGATCCGCGAATGTCCACGGCTCGATCTCCTCGAGCCCGCGGCGCTTCGCCACCGCGCACGACGGGTCATCGGTCGTGAAGACTTCGACGAACAAGAATCCTCCGGGCCGAACCGCACGGAGAGCGCGTCGAAAGACACGGCGACGGGCCTCGCGCGGGAGAAACTGGAGGACGTTTCGCGCGACGACCAGGTCGAACGCGTCGACGCCCGGCTCGTGGTCGCAAACGTCCTCGGTCACGAAGCGCACGCCCGAGCACACCGCCACGGGCGCGACGCGATCGACGGCGACGCAAGCGACACCGCGCGCCGCGAGAGCCCGGACGAGTGAGCCGTCGCCTGCGCCGAGGTCGAGCGCGCTCGGCGAAGGAAGGCGCGAGATGCGCTCGACGGCGGCTTCGAGATCGACCTCGCTCATGGTCAGGGTGTAGCGCGCGCGGCGACGCACGACGACTCGCCGATCATGGTCTCGCGCACGACGCCGGTACCACGACGCGCGCGATTCGCATGTGGCACGCAGCGTGCGATGCGCGGCGCATGGGAAACGACATCTCGAAGTGGCCGTGGAAGACGTGGCTCCTCTCCACCGGGGCGACCGCCGTGACCGGCGTCGTCGTCGCGTGCACGACCGAGTCCTACGCGTGCGCGGCGTACATCGATGCCGATGCATCCGCGGACGCGCGCGCAGACGCCGACGCGCAAGGTCCGCTACCCGATGCCGGCAACGCGGGCGATGCCGGCTCCGATGCTCTCGCGGACGTCGTCGCGGACTCCCCCACCGACGCCGCGCGCGACGCCCCGGACGCCGACTGAGGTTCGAGGCTCCTCGTTGCCGCCACGCGAGTGAGAGAGGTAGAGGAGTGACGAGGAGGCAACGACCATGGCGAGAGTGACAGGGGTTGGGGGGGTGTTCCTCAGGAGCGCGGACCCGAAGGCGCTCGGAGCCTGGTACGCAAAGCACCTGGGCGTCGAGGTCGGCGACTACGGGGCGACTCAAGGAGTACGCGACTCCACCCACGAGGATTTGCGCATAACGCGGTTTGGGTAAACTCACACGTGCGCCGTCGCTTGTCGCGGTGCGCCCTCAACTACGACCTTCTCGCCACCGCGGCCCCAAAAGCGCGACGATAACGCGCTTCCAGGGCCGTGTGTCATGCTTGGCACGCGCGAGACAGTCGCGAGCGGCTTGGCTGTCGAACGGGATCCCGGCGATGGCGCCACGACCTTCTCGCCCCGCGACGCTCAATCATTCTTCGTGGGCGCGCATTTGCGCCGGTCGCGGAACGCGAGCTACCGGATCGTCGATGCTCATCGCTCATCACCTTTGCAGAGCGCCCGTCGCCGCCGTCCTCGTCTCGGTCGCTCTCGGGATCGGCTGCGGCTCGCGCACAGGCTTCCTCGTCGATGAAATCGCCGACTCCACGCCGGACGCGAGCGCCGATGTGCGCGTTGAAGCGGACGCTAAGGTGGACGCCGACACGAGGTGCGTCGAGGGGACCTCGCGCGCGTGCGGGAGCTCGGTCGGCGCCTGCAAGCCGGGAATCGAGACGTGCAATGGCGGCGTCTTCGGATCGTGCCAGGGGGAGACCGGTCCGAAGCTGGAAGCCTGCAACGGAATCGACGAGAACTGCAACGGGACGATCAACGACTGCGATCCGGGCGCAGGCACGTGCACGCCCACGCTGACCGTCACCGGGTCGACGCCGTCGTCGCCGGGTTGCGTCGACTTCCCAGTGTCGAAGGGGAGTCAGGGCAGTCTCACGTACACGTGCCCGGGTACGGGCGGCGCGGTGACCGCGGTGCTCGGCGGCGTGACGTTCCAAGGGACCGTCACCAACAACGTCGTGAGCCTCGACGGGTTCCACACGACGTCACCGCCCAACACGCCCGACGGCTGCACCTGGCAGGAGCACCACCACATCCAAGGCAGCATTCCGTCAGGGCGCGTCGACTACTCGTACAGTGAGATGGTGATCGCGCGGCCGGCGGGCGCGATGTGCTGGTCGCCGTGCACCGAGGTCGGGACCATCGCGATCACGTGGAGTGGCGGCTGACCGTCGATCCCCGCGGCGATCTCACGACGACCGTGATCGCGCATGGTCCTAGGAGACCGAGTCCGCGCGCGGACTCTCGCGTCGACGACGTCGACCCAAGCATGGTTCTGCGCATCCGGGGCTCGAAGCGCGACCGACGTATCTCGCGTCCGAGATCGAGGTCATCGCGCGGTGAAGGTCTGGCGTCGTTGCGTGTCGCGCGTGGGCGAGGAGAGCGGACATCGGCCGGAGCGCGGAGCTCCCGCGGATCGCCGCGCATTTTCGCAGCCCCCGCTTGCACCCTCGCGCGCGCGGTGCGCGGCGCGTCGGTCGGGATGCCGAGGCGTTCGAGGATGCTTCGCGCGAGCTGGGCGTCGGTGACGACGCCGAGGACGCGAACGCGACCGCATGGAGATGCAGCGCGACGTTCGCTGCGCGCGGCTAGAAGAACCACTCGCGCGACGCTCGATCCCGTGGCACGACCCGCGCGGCAGCCCTATGATGATGGTGCGATGAGCGACCGAATCAACCTCGCGGATCCGTCGTTCGAGCCCAGCGGCGAGCAGCTGCAAGCGCTCTCGAAGCAGGCTTTTGCGGGCGTGCGCGAGGCCCATGAGCGCGTGCTGGAGCGGATGCGCCGGGAGATCGCCATCGCACGCGCAGAAGCGATCGCGCGGCTCGGGCGTCGGACGAAGCCGAACGGTACGTGAGCCCGATTCTCCTCGTCGTCGCGGGCCCGAACGGGGGCGGCAAGACGACGGTGACGGTGCGCCTTCGCGAGGAGCGGTGGAGCGAGGGCGTCGAGTACCTCAATCCCGACGACATCGCACGCGATCGCTTCGGCGACTGGAACTCGCCGGAGGCGGTGCTCAGCGCCGCACGGTGGGCCGAGGCACGACGCGAAGAGCTCCTGGCGAACGGCGCTGGCATCGCGTTCGAGACGGTGCTCTCGACCCGCGGATCAACGCTTCGCGCGTTGCGGGTCGCGTGATGGCCGGAGGTCACTCGGTGCCGATCGAGAAGATTGTGACGCGGTACGTGCGCTCGATGGCGAACCTCGGTGCGGTGATCCCCATCGCCGATCGCGTGTACATCTACGACAACTCGATCGACGGTGAGCAAGCTCGGCTTTGCGTGCGCACGCAAGACGGGTTGATCCGAAAGATCTACGAGGAGCTTCCGTCCTGGATTGACGACGTGATCGCCGGTCTTGCGCGGCACGCCGATTTCGTCGACATGCGCGTGGCGTGAGCGACGGATGCAGGCGACGCTGCCGACCAGTGACTCGCTCGTGCAATCTCGTCGCCGCAATGCTCTTCTCGGCGGCGTGCTCGTCGTCCGGCGCGGCGAGAAGGGCGAGCAAAAGGAAGAGCAGCGCCGACGCGTACACGTTGAACGTCGACGGGTGCGCGCCGCGCTCGTCGACCAGATGCAACAGGAACGCGCGGATCTCCGCCGCTCCCATCGCGCTCGGCGAACGATCGAAGTGCTCGGCGAACCGTC
>JBBQXV010000489.1:0-3693 GCA_038209335.1 Polyangiales bacterium
ATGTCTTCGGTGCCGAGCTCCACGTTCCGCTTCGCGTCGTCAACACGACGATTCGCTTCCGGCGACTCGACGGAACGATCTTCGAGCCCGACTACGAGAACATTCACCACCGCAACGAGACCCTCGCCGGCATCGCCGACCCCTGGCTGCTCGGTCGCGCAACGGGACTGATCGGCAAGCTCCGAGTCACGTCGCGTGCGGGAATCACGCTCCCGCTGGGTAGCACGCAGGAGGATCCGTTCGCACGCGGCCGCGCAGGGCTCTCGCATCAGCACATCCAGTTCGGAACAGGCACCGTCTCGCCTGTCTTCGCGGTGGACGCTGGCCTCGATCTGGGACTCGTCCGCGTGAGCGGCTACACGCAGGCGCTCGTCTTCGTGGTCGAGAACCATCACGGCTATCAGGCCGGCAATCGCTACAGCGGCGGCGTCACGGGCGACATCGAGGTCGTCAAGAACCTTCGCGTCGGCCTCGGTGCCGACGTGCTCAGCGAGCAGCCGGAGCGCTGGGGTCGAGTCGTGCAGCAGGACGGCAACGTCGGTCGCACGGACCTCCTCTTCGGCGGTGCGGTGAGCTACCTCGCGGGTACGACGCTGCTATCCGTGGCGGTCCGCTCGCCGATCTACCAGCACTTCATCGAGAGCTCGCACGACCACGGCAGCGATCCGGGGCAGCTCACCTACCCAGCGATAGTCAACTTTGCTCTCCAGACGAGCTTCGGTGGTGCCTCGGCGAAACAGCCGTAGGCCGGTGACTGTCATCGTTGTCGCCGTAGCTCGCGAGATCGACGGCGCCGGCTCGGTCGCCTCGTCGCCGAGGAGCTCCGAGTTCTGAACGCGGGCGAACGCCTGCGCAGCTCAGACGCGTGCGCGACCGCAGCGCTAAGGAGCTTCGAGCTTGCCGTCACGCTGCAGTGCGTAGGGCTACCTCAAAAGCCTCTGATATCGCGTGTTCCAGCCCGCGTATCGCCCCCGCGCAACTAGAACGGCCGCAGAATCGAAGCACTCGGTTCTGCGGCTTTGTCTTTTGCGCGGCAGACAGCGCGTGCTGTTCCGAAGAGCCTCCGTCGTTGGCGTCGTGCGGCGCCCCTCTCGATGAACGAGTGCTGCGGACATGCTGCGCACCTCGTCATTCGGGAGGTGGGGGAGCGCGCGCTGGCGGCTGACTTTCTCCAGTCGCTAGCCCGATTCCGGATCAGACGCGGCGAAAGCGCGCTGCGAACATGGGGTCCTCGGCCGTACCGGGATACGCCTTGATGCCCGCGAGCAGATCACCGAACGGCCCCTCGGGTCCGAAGACAGCCTCGCCACGATCGATAGCCGCGAGAACCTCGGCTGCGTACGTGGCGGGCGGCACCCCCTCCGTCACCGGCCCAGAGGCCTCGGTCGCATACGGCGCGGCCTTCGAGCGAGCCTCGCGCTGCATCGCCGTCTCGACCGGCGGCGTGTAGAGCAGAAGTGTCTTCACGCCCGTGCCGATGGTCTCTCGCCGGAGCGCGTGCGTGAACGCGGCGAGGCCTGCTTTCGCCGCTGCGTACACGGTGACGAGCGGCGAGTGGAGCAGCGCGTTGATGCTCGTCACGTTGACGAGCAAGCCTTCGCCGCGGGCGATCATCGCCGGGAGCGCGGCGTGGCAGAGGCGGATCGGCGCGCGGAGGTCGACAGCGATCATCGTTTCGATCTCCTGCGGGGACGTCGCTTCGAGGAGCGCCGCGGCGCCGACGCCGGCAACGTTCAAGACGACGTCTGCGCTAGCGACCTCTTCGCATGCGCGGTCGAGCGAGGTCGCTTCGGCGAGATCGATATGAAGGAAGCGGGCACCGTCTCCGACGGCGCGTGCGAGCTCCGCGCGCTTTGCCTCGTCCCGGTAGGTAAGGGTGAGCGCGGCGCCACGCGCTGCGTACGCCTCCGCCAACGCGCGACCGATGCCACCGGTCGCGCCGGTGATGAAGACGCTCTGCTTCTTCGACATTCATCAATAGTAACTGTATGGTTACAAATCTCAACATCGAGGGGCGGAGAAGGTGAGCTCGAAGCAGACCAAAGAGCCGTCAGGGCGCGCGGAAGCGACGCGCGAGCGGATTTTCGCTGCGGCACTGGTGGAGTTCGCCGAGGCTGGCTTCGCGGGCGCGCGCGTCGACGCGATCGCGCGTCGTAGCCGGGCGAACAAGGCGCTGCTCTATCGCTACTTCGGCAACAAGACGAAGCTGTACGCGGCCACACTGGCACACGTCGCGACCCTTCGTCGCACCGCCGCGGCCGCCGCCCCCGAGGAGCTCGGCGACCGCGCTGCGTACTGGGTGCGCGCTACGGCGCGCTCGAAGGTGGCCTTGCGCTTCGTACTTCAAGAGGCCACGAGGGCGGGCCGACCGCGTCGCGCCGTGGCTCTGGATCGAACGCATTATGACCGTCAGCTCCACGAGCTCGCGGAGCGCACGGCGAAAGACGCGGCCCTCACGCTCCTCGCGCTCGACGCGCTCGTCACTTATCCCTTCGCGTTTCCAGAGATCACGCGCGCTATCACCGGCGCGAGCGTGGCCGACGCCGACTTCGTCGAGCGCTGGGCGAGGTTCGTGTTGGAGATGACCCGAAGCGCGTTCCCAGCACCATCACCTTTGGAACCCTCGCCGGGTTCATCACCCCTCCGGCGATCGCGCGCGAAACCAGCGCCCAGTCCCCGACCCCCCCAACGATGACGCCCTCGCGTCCACCGTTGGTTCGCCCGGAAGATGGCCATGCCTCTTGAAAGTCCCTGCGTCGACCGTTGAGAGCTTGGCCGCGAGTCGTGAGAGCGACGTGGCGCTCTTCGGAATCCGATGGGCGTCGCTGTTCGCCACGAGTTGAAGAAGTTCAATCCGACGAGCGGGGACCTTCTCCAGGACTCATTACGTTGACGCACTTTCGAGGCTCGTGCCGTTTGCCCGAGAAACCGTCGAGGCGGGTCCCCTCATCGTCGAAGAAGAACGATGCGAAGAACTTCCCAGGCCAATCGAGTGCCGCGGACGTGCTCCCGCCGCACTTCATGAATCTGCACGAAATGTCAGCCTGGCGCGCGACCGACCCAGTAGCCCGGTCGACGTCGCGCGTGAGCAATCGCAAGTACGACGACTGCGTCGTCCTCGCAGCGGAAGAAGATGACGTAAGGGAACTGCCGCAACACCTTCTTCCGGTAGCGCCGTTCGGGTTTCCAGAGAGGATGTGCCAGAGGCGTCGTGGCGATCTCCTCGAGAGCGCCATCGACGACTGCCACGAGCTCGATACCGAGACCGGCGAGCCTCGCTTCGTACCACTCCACGGCCTCGGTGAGCTCCTCCTCGGCTTCGAGCGCCAGCCGCAGCCGCATCACGCGCGGCCGAGGCGCTTCAGAATCCGTGCGCGGGCGTCTGTCCAGTCCGACCCGCTCTCGCCGCGATGCGTGGCCGCGTCGGTCCTGCGGTCGAGCTCGGCGAGCCACGCAGCCTCCCAGTCGGCATCCCGCGGTCCGTCGACGCTAGCGATGATCTCGGAAGCGAGCTCGAGTCGCTCGTTTTCGGGCAGAGCAAGGACGTCTTGCAGGATCTTGCGGGCCGCGTCGCTCATGATGATAAGTCTATCGCATCGAGTCCGAATGCGCCGCCGACCGCGCCCGCGGTGAGCGCGACCTCGAACCCTAGCGATATCGCGTGGTCTAGCCCGCGTATCGCCCCCGCGCAAC
>JBBQXV010000490.1:0-3638 GCA_038209335.1 Polyangiales bacterium
GATCGCGCGCGGCCCTTCGAACGTGGGCTCGGGCGGGTCCGGCGGCGCAATCGTCGTCACCCTCGCCGTCGGCGTCGCGGGCGGCGGCTGCGCGGGCTCGTCGACGCGCGCGCGCTCCGGGAGCATCGACGCGAGCGCGAAGCCGACCGTTCGCCCGCGCTCCGCCGGCGCGTCGGCTTGCACGAACCCGAGCTCGCGATCGATCCAGCGCACCGCGCCTTCGACATGGAAGCGCACGCGCGCGTGCAGGTGCTGCGCGTCGTCCCAGAGAATCTCGGCGACCGCGTCCGCATGCTGCGCGTGGCCGATCTCGGTCGCCTCGTCATCGGTCGGCGTGCGTGGCACTTCGCGCATCGTCACCGTCGCACCCGGACCGAGCGCGACGCGCGCAGCGTTGATCATCGCGGTCGTCGAAGGATCGCGCGCGTCCGCGGTCGCGACGAAGACGATGAGAACGATCGCGCCGGCGGACATTTGGGGACCCCACGAGCGCAGCGAGCGGGGATGAGACTCCAGCCGTGCTGTCCAGACTTCGTAGAGCGGGAGAAGGGATTTGAACCCTCGACGTCCACCTTGGCAAGGTGGCACTCTACCACTGAGTTACTCCCGCAAGACTTCGGAACGGCTCATCTACTCCGGTGATCCGGGTCTGTCAACGTCGCTCGACTCGCTCGACCTCGCCTCACCCGTAGAACGCGAGCGCGGCGTGGCTGACGATCGAGCCGTCGTCTTTGTCGACGGTCTGCTCGTAGTGCAGGAGGTCGCCGCGCGTGCCGCCGGGCAATGTGCGCAAGAGCGCGTAGATGGGTCCGAGACCGCAGACGCGCCGCGTGTCGAGGTCGCGCGCGACATGCTCCCAGAATTCGCCGCCTGCCATCGCAGCGGCGTGCGCGAGCGACGCGCGGTCCGTCGTTTCGAGCGCGCGGCGGGCGTCCTCGGCGAACGGTACCTCGTCGCCGAAGCGCGGCCCGACGTGCGCCATGTCCGCGCCGGCGATGATCGCGACGCGACCCGGCCGCGATTCGACGAGCGCGCGGATCGAATCGAGAAATGCATTCGCGTGATCGTCCTTCGCCGGATCCGTCCCGTGCGCCTGATGCTCGCCGAGCCCCGCGAGCACGGGCACGATCCGAAACGGTCGCGCGCCGAGGAGGTGCTTCAAGAAGACCACTTGGAACTCGAGCGAGTGCTCGCGCTTGTGATTGAACTGATCCGCGTACGGATCGAACGGAGCGGCCGCGGCGATCGCGTCGATCGCGTCGACGTCCGCCTCGGCTGCGCCGAACGGCGTGTCGAACGCTTTGCGGCAGAGCGCGAAGTGCTGGCGCATCGGCGCGTGCGACGTCCCGAAGATCACGAACGTGTCGACCGTCGGAGCGAGCCGCTTCGCGAGCGCGCCGTACGCGTGGCCGTACCCGAGCGCGCCCCGCCACGGATCGATGTGCGGCGCGATGAGCCCGACGAGCGCGCCGTCCGGCGCCTTCGCGCGGTTCGGCTTCGCGGCGTTCGCGATCGCGATGCAGTCCTTGTCCAAGTACGCATGCAGCTTCGCGCGCTCGCCGTGGTACGCGCCCCCGGCGTGCGACGCGGGCCGCACGTCGGCGTCGGCGAACTCCCGCTCGATTCGCGCCTTGGCCGCGCGAAATTTCTCGCTCTCGAGCATGAGCGCGTCGTCGAGCTCGTTCGCCAGGCGCACCACCACGTCGGTCGGCACGTCGCACCCGAGCTCGACGGCCGCGTCACGCGCGATCTCCTCGCACGTGCGTCGCCCCGTCATGCGCGACACGATCGGCAAGAGCGCCGGCGGAAGCGCCGCCTGCGCGGCCGTGAACCCCTGCGTATCGCGGAGCACGATGACGCGCCCGTGCCGCGGATCCGGAACGGCGATCGATTCGAGCGGTCTCAGCGCGGGTCGGAAGGAAGCGTCGATCATCCGCGGATCAGTTTACGCTACGTTCCGCGCGCATGACGACGACTGCTGCGGAGCCTGCTCGAGACGTGAGCGAGAGCGTGGACCCGTGCGAACCTGCACGGGTCCCCTTGGTCGTCCCGGCCACGCTCGCTTCGGCGAAGAACAAAGAGCGCCTCGACTCGGTCGATCTCTTGCGTGGCCTGGTCATGGTCATCATGGCGCTCGATCACGTCCGCGACTTCGTCTCGAACGCGCATTTCGATCCGACCGATCTCGACCGCACCACGTCCGCGCTCTTCGCGACGCGCTTCATCACCCACTACTGCGCGCCTGTCTTCGTCTTCCTCGCCGGCACCGGCGCGTTCATCTCGATGGCGCGCGGCAAGCCGAAGAAAGAGCTCGCGCGATTTCTCCTGACCCGCGGCCTCTGGCTCGTCCTCCTCGAGATCACCGTCGTGCGCTTCGGCTGGTCGTTCACGTTCGATCTGCATTTTTTCGGGCTGCAGGTCATTTGGGTGCTCGGCTGGTGCATGGTCTTCATGGCCGGGATCGTCTTCCTTCCACTGCGCGCGATCGCCGTGTTCGGAATCGCGACGATCGTCCTCCACAACCTCGCCGACTCGATCCACGCGAAGGCGCTCGGCGCATGGGCGCCGCTGTGGAGCTACCTGCACGAGTTCGGGATCGTCGCGCTCCCGAACGGCACGCGCATCGTGATCGTCTACCCGCTCGTGCCGTGGATCGGCGTGATGGCGGCGGGCTACGCGTTCGGCGAATTGCTCATCGTCGATCCCGTTCGTCGTCGTCGTCGCCTCGCGATCCTTGGTGGGGCGCTCACGCTCGGCTTCGTCGTGCTCCGCCTCGCGAACGTCTACGGCGATCCCCACCCGTGGGTGCCGCAGCCGACGACGGCGCGATCGATCATGGCGTTCCTCGCCTGCGAAAAATATCCGCCGTCGCTCGCGTACCTGTTGATGACGCTCGGTCCGGCGATCCTCGCGCTCGCGGCGTTCGACGGCGTGAAGAGCACGCTCGCGCGTCCGTTCATCGCGTTCGGTCGTGTGCCGCTCTTCTATTACGTGCTGCACCTGCCGCTCATCCACGTGACGGCGATGGTCCTCGCATACTTCGTGTACGGCCATTTTGTTCCGCAGCTCGTCGAAGGACCCTTCACCGGCGATCTGCCGAAGGACTACGGTTATGCCCTCCCGAGCGTTTACGCGGTGTGGATCGCGTGCGTGCTCTTGCTCTACCCTGCGTGTCGGTGGTTCGCCGGCGTGAAGGCGCGTCGTCGCGACGCGTGGCTGAGCTACCTGTGAGCTTCAAGCGCGATCCGCATCGCGACGAGCTCCGCGCGATCTACGCCGAGGTCGACGCGCTGACCGCGCCGTACGGTTGCGCGTCGACCGCGGAGTGCTGCGACTTCGGATTGACGGGACGCGAGCCGTATCCGACGGCGATCGAGCTGGCGGAGATCGATCTCGCGATGCGAGCCGCGAATGTCAGCGTGACGTCGACGAGGAGGCGTCTCCCCATCGCGGATCGGTCGACGGGCGCGGGACTATGCCCGCTTTTTTCCTCGGACCGTCGTTGCCGCGTCTACGCATCGCGTCCGTTCGGTTGCCGGACTTTTTTTTGCGAGCGCATCACCCCGGACGGCTCGAAGCTTCCGCGCAAGGAGATCCAGCGCCTCTCGCGCGCCGTCGCCGACCTGTCCGCGCGATTC
>JBBQXV010000491.1:0-3630 GCA_038209335.1 Polyangiales bacterium
ACCGCTTCGACGAGGCGTGGGCGCTCATCGCCGCAACCTTCGAACTCGAGGTCACCATCCTCGCCAACGTCATCGCGTTCAAGCCGCAGCCTGCGCCGAAGAAGTCGCGAGGGAAGGCGTCACGATGAGAACTCCACCCAGTCGTTACATCGCAATCGCTCGTCCCCGCATGCCAATGCCGGACGCGCAGGTCTCCGCTTGTCTTCGCTTGAAGTCGAAACGCAAACCCATTGGAGATGAAACGTCATGGTCGCTGGTAAGAGGAAGCAGAAGAAGGTGAAGAAGTCTCGTTCGCGTGCGGCCCTCACGTCGGGGAACATCAAGCCCCCGCCGGAGGTCCGCGTCCCGTCCGCACCGGACGGGTGGGTCCCGCCGAATGCGGCGGACTACCGCGGCTTCCGTCCGAAACGTACGGAGCTCGCGGTGGTGGTCGATGCGGTGTTGGAGCTCGCGGCGTTCCGCGAGTACTCCGCGGTCTTCGGGATGACGGCGCCTCCGGCCGATCAGCTCGGAGCTGCTCTCGACACTTCGTCGAAGTGGTCGGCGCTCCTCGCGTCGTCGATGCATTGGGCGGATTTCGTCCGCGCCAATGAGGGCATGGCGTGGAAGGACACCTTGGGGCTGATGGACCGCCTCAAGATGCCCTTCAGCCTCGCGACGCTTCATGATCCGACGATCGCGGCGAAGTTCCCCGCGCTCGCTCGTCTCTTGGGTGCGCAAAAGGCAATCGCCAAGCGCTCGGTTGCGACGCGCAAGGTCAACGCGGTCGCGAAGGCGAAGAAGGCGCAAGAGGACGCCGTGAAGGCAGCGTCGGCGAGTGTGCCGGCGCCGACGAAAGCTGCGGAGCCGACTGGGCCGCAGTCGATCGTCGCGGTGAACGTGCCCATGAGCAATGGGCGTTCGAACGGTGCTGCTGCGAACTGAGGTTGGTGGAGTCGGTAGTGGTTGGTTGGTCGTGGCTGTGATGGTGCGTCCCCGTCGCTCCAACCCGCTGGTCGGGTTGGGGCGGCGGGGTTTTCTTTTTTTCGGAGGAAGTCATGACACCGCTTTTCTATCCGCCGCATCCGCCGCGGCGCGCGACGCCGGCGTACCGGCGTGTGCATGCGCGGCTCGTCGTCGAAGAGAATCGTGGATGCGCGATCTGCGGCGTGACCAACGCAGTGCTCGTGTCGAAGCGCGGGCGCCGTGACGCCGCGTGCAATCCTTGGCGCGCGTCGGCGATCGAGACGCACCACGCGGTCGTCGAGTGGGCGTTGATGAACGCGGTCGACGTGCATCGATTCAATGCGCTGGTCGTCGCGCCGATGCGCGAGCGAGCGGACGCAGATGTCGTGTATCGGCGTAACTTCTCGCGCGCGCAGATGCGCACTTGGATTGATCATCATCCGGACAATCTGATGGTGCTTTGCGATGTGCATCACCGGCATGCGGCGGTGGGGATTCATGCGGTGACCGCGCCGATCTGGCGGGTGCAGCCGCTGCTCAGCGTGCGGACGCGGGCGCGGTTGGAGCGGGAGGCGCTCGGTCGGTAGGTGTCCGATTGGTTCGAGCGTTCGCGTAACATGCCGCCCAATGCGGCGCATCGTTCCCCTGTTCGCCGCGCTCGCCTTCGCGGCGTGCGCCGCCAAGGGAGAGCCGGTGCGCACGATCACGCCGCTCGGCGCGTCGGACGCGAGCGCCCCCGCGACGACGAGCGTCAGCACGCCGGCTGCGGCGACTTCGAAAGAGCCGCGGCTCACCGTGAGCATGCGACCGATCACGGAGGGTCGCCTCGGCTTGCACGTCGAGATCAAAGTGAGCGGCGCGCCGGGCGCACTCCGCATCTGGTCGCGCGCCGACGCTTCGACGTGCGACATCCTCCACGCGGAGGCCGCGGACGCGGACGGCGTGATCGCGCTGACCACGACCCCGTCGCGCATCCAGCTCGGACGCGACGCGCGAGGCGACGTGACGATGCGCTACGACGTGCTCCTTCGCGCCGGCGAGCGCTCGACGGGACTCACGGTCATGACCGATCGCTTCGTGGCCAACGGCGAGACCACGCTGGTTCTGCCCGACACGCTCGATGACACGAGGGTCGCCATCGTCCTCGCGATCGACACCGCCCCCATCAAAGCGCCGCGCGCCGCGTCGAGCCTCGGTGTCGGTGAGAAGCGCGAAGCCACGCGCGTCGGACGCTTCCTGCGGCGATCCACGTTCGTCGGCGGATCGCTCGGCACGGCGATCCTCGACGCCGCCGAGGGTCACGATGAAGCCGCTTGGCTTGGGTACACCGCGTTCGACGTTCGCGCGGTCGTCGGCGAGCTCGCGCAAGTGCGCACCGGATTCGCGGACTACTTTCACGCCGGATACGACGCGCCAATGACGTACGTGTTCCTCGGCGAATCGCGGCGCCTCGGCTCGACCCGCGCGACGGCGCGCGCAGAGAGCGTCGTCGTCCGCGTGGGAGCACGCGAGCCGTGGTCGGCGGCGCTGAGGCTCACTGTCGCTCAGCAGATGTTGCACACGTGGATCGGTGGCGTGCTTTGGATCGGTCCGGCCGAAGCGGGGCGCGCACGGGAGAGCGCGTGGTTCGTCGACGGTGTCGCGCGCTACCTCGCGTCGCGTCTGCTTCGCCGCTTCGGGACGTTGTCCCCTGCGGAGCTGCGCGATGCGCTCGTCGCCGAGATCGCGGAGCAGGCGACGTCGACGTATCGCGGGGAGTCGCTCGTGCGCCTCGCCGGACACGACGACGCGGCGTCGCGCGCGCTCCTCGTCGCACGCGGCGCGCTTTACGCGTGGCGCATCGACGCGGAGATCCGGAAGGCTAGCCAGGGAAAGCGTTCCATCGATGACCTGCTTCGCGCGCTCTATACCCGCGCCACCGAGCTTCGTAGGCCGCTTCCGGCCACCGATTTCGTCGACGTCGCGGCACGCGATCTCGGGCAACGCGCGACGGAGCTGCACGCGAAGCTCATCGACGAAGGCGCGGAGATCGTCTTGCCCGAGGACGTGCTCGGGCGTTGCTTCAAGGGTTCGCAGACGACGTACGCGGGCTTCGATCTTGGCTTCGACGAGGTCCGAACCGAGGACGATCCGGCGCGGCGCGTTCAGGGGCTTGCGAAGGATGGCCCCGCCGCGAACGCGGGTGTTCGCGAGGGCGACGTCGTCGAGTCGACTGACTACCAACTATCCGACGCGACGAAGCCCGTGACGATGCGAGTCGTGCGCGCGGGGCAGTCGGTGACGATCAACTATTTGCCACGAGGGCGCGAGCGGCGCGGTGCTACGTGGACGCGCGTCGCGGGGATGAGCGACGAGGCGTGCGGGCCGTGACACACCGGCCCCGGAGCCACGTACGACGAAGCGCGCGCGTGCGCGTCGTTGACGATCGAAACGAGCTCACATCCCGAGCAACCGATTGCACGCCGCTTGCCCCGTGTCCGACAGCTGCGGCCCCTCGCGGCCCGCGAGAATGCCGAGCAGCCGCAGAAGCGCCTGCAGATCGTTAACGATTTCCCCGACCTCCGCGAACCCGGGGATCTGCCCGGCGAGCAAGTTGATCGCGCCCTGGCACGCGGCCATGTCCGTGCTGTTCGACGGATCGATCGGCGTGCCCTCGAACGTCGCGATCGCGTTCGCGACCGCTTG
>JBBQXV010000492.1:0-3603 GCA_038209335.1 Polyangiales bacterium
GCCAGACGACGCATAGGGCTCTCCTTTAGGACGGTGATCTTGTCACTCTCGCCGATGCCGCACGCAATCCCACTACAAACTTTCAGCGTGACGCCACGGAGACGACCGCGCCACCCGCCGGAACACCGCGTCATCGCGTACAATGTCGGCGTTGCGACCGTCGCTTGCCTGTATGCTCGTTGCCCTCGCGCTGCCGGTAGGCGGCGTGCTCGTCGCCCATCCGCGCACGGCCACGGCGATGTCGTCGTCGGACGAGCTCGTTCGGCAAGCGCGCGCACGCGAGGCGGCGCACGAAGACGACGTCGCGGCGCGCCGCTACAACGAGGCCCTGCGGCTCGATCCGACGCACGGCGACGCGTATCTCGGGCTCGGCGCGCTGCGGATCCGCGGCGGCGATTTCCGCGAGGCGGAGCGCGTCTATTCGGTCGCGCTCGAGCACGTGCCTTCGCTGCGTCGTGCGATGGCGGGGCGGGCGCGCGCGCGGTGGGCGCTCGGTCAGCGCGACGCGGCGGTCGCGGAGATGGAGCTGTACCTGACGTACGAGCCGAACATCGCGTCGCTGCGCGAGCTCGCCGATTGGTACGGCGACGACGGGAAGGCGCCGGCGCAACTGTCGGCGTGGAGGCGCGTGGTGGTGCTCGCGGTGGACGCGGGGGACGCGGCGATCTTGCGCGAGGCGCGGATCAAAGTGCGGGCGCTGCAGATCCTGGTCGGACCGGCGGATCCGGTGGCGGCGCCGATCGATCCGAGCCCGACACGACGAGCGATCGCGGCGCTGGCGAAGCGCGGGGGTTAGGGCGCGCCGACGAACGCCGCGTGCACTGCGCGCTGCGCTTCGCCGAGCACGTCGCTCGCGATCACCGCGCTGACGCGCAGCGGACCCGCGTGCACCGCGCTCGGGCGCGCGCCCATCTCTTCGAGCAGCGCGAGCATCCGCGGCAACGCGCGCGCGCTGGTGGGGAGACCGTCCCCGACGACGCTGACGAGGGCGCGCCCCTCGTCGAACGCGACGCCCCCGCGGAGCTTCTCGTCGATGCGTGCGCGACACCGTTGCCAGTCCGGGACGTTCAAGAGCGGAACGAGCGCGGTCGCGCGATCTTCGAACGCGCAGACGTCGAGGAGCGGGACGTCGAGCTCCGCGGCGAGATCGCTGAACGCGCGCAGGTCCGACGCGCGGAGCTTCGCGTGGACGATCTTGTCGAGCCCGACGACAGCGCGGACGCTTGCATGCTGCCCGTGGAGCGATGGCGTCACTGGCGCTTCGGCCGCGATCGTTTCGCGCGGCGGCTTGCGCGCGGCGTCGAGCGGATCCGACGTGCGGCGCGCGTGCAGCGTGATCTTCGCGCGGCGCGCCCACTCGACGGCCTGCGCGTTCAACACCTTCGCGCCCGCCTCGGCCATCTCTTGGAGCGTCGCGAGATCGATCACCGGCAGATGCACCGGGTCCGCGACGACGCGCGGATCGGCGGAGTAGACGCCGTCGACGTCGCTGTAGATCTCGCAGCGCTCCGCGCCGAGCGCCGCGGCGAGCGCGACGGCGGTCGTGTCGGAGCCGCCTCGTCCGAGCGTGGTGATCTCGCGCCGGTAGCTCATCCCCTGGTAGCCGGCGACGATGACGATCTTCCCGCGCGCGAGCTCGTCCTCGATGCGGTGCGGGCGCACCTCGATGATCCGCGCGTCGAAGTGGCGATCGTTGGTGATGATGCCCGACTGCGATCCGGTGAAGCTTATCGCGTCGAAGCCGCGCGCGTGGCACGCGATGGAGAGGAGCGCCATCGACACGCGCTCGCCCGTCGAGACGAGCATGTCGAGCTCGCGGCGCGGCGGATCGAACGTCGCGGCCGATGCGGCGACGTCCGGCGAGCTCCCGGTCGCGGCGGCGCGACGCGCGAGCGCGACGAGCTCGTCGGTGGTCTTCCCCATCGCGCTGACGACCACGACGACGTCGTCACCGGCGCGGCGCGCGGCGACGACCTTGTCGGCGACCTGCCCGATTTTCGCGACGTCGGCGACGGAAGACCCGCCGTACTTTTGAACGAGGATGGCCATTGTCGATGCGCTCTCTTCGCCGGGTACCACGCGAGCGCATCGCGGGCCAAGTCGTCGAGAGGGATTTTACAGGGAGATCGGGAGATCGGGAGATGACTACAGCGCCGCCTCGATGGCGCGCGTGAGATCGTCTTCGCTCTGCCCCTCGCCCCCGACCCAGCGGACGATCCCCTGCTTGTCGGCGACGAACGTCCGCGGCATCTCGCTCACGCGGAACTTCCCTTGGAAGGCGCGCGACGCGTCGAACACGATCGGGAAGCTCAAGTTGTACGCCTGCACGATGCGGCCGGCGGCCGCGCGGTTCTCGTCGAGCGAGACGCCGAGGAAGACGACGTCGCCGTGCGACTTGTGGACGCGCTCCGTCGCGGGGAGCGTCTCTTTGCAAGGCGCGCAGTACTCAGCGAAGAACTTCACGACCAACACTTTGCCGGCGAACGCGGACGAATCGAACGCGGTTCCGTCGAGCGTCTCGCGGGCGTGGAGCACCGGGAGCGGTTGGTTCAAGAGGTGGTGCTGCATCGACGCCGGGTACGTCGGGCGCGCGCAGCCGGAGGTCGCGACGACGGCGGGGACGAAGGCAAGCGCGGCGAGGAAGGCGAAGCGACTACGCATCATCACGGTGAGGATAGCGTCCCGCGAGGCTCGAACGCGAGGAGACCGAAAGCGCCGCCGATCCAGACCACGCCGTGCGCGTCGTCGCGGGCGAGGGCGCGGGCGCGGCCATCGCCGCTGACGTCGGCGACGATGAGCGGGTCGCCGCCTCGAGCGACGAGGACGAGCGACGTCGTGTCGTCGATGTCGCGGTGCGCGGCGACGAGGAGCGTGCCGAGATCGTCCATGAAGGCGAGCGCGAGCGGGTTGACGATCCGTGGCATCGCGACGCCGTCGCACGCGACGCCTCCGTCGGCGGCGGCGTACGCGACGTGATCGCTGCGCGCGGCGATGAGCGCGGAGACGGCGTCCGCGGCGACGACCTCGGCCGACGACGCATCGGCGCGACCGACGCCGCGCCGGACGTGCATGCGATCCCCTTCGGTGTCGGCGACGAGGACGACGAGGCCGATGCGATCGTCGACGGAAATCGACGCCGCGCGACCGTCGACGATCACGGCTTGCCACGCGACGCCGAAGTCGGTGCTGCAGAGGAGCGCGCCGCTGCGCGTTCGCGTCCAGAGCGCGCCGTCGGCGAAGACGACATCGGCGGCGCCACCGGACGCGAGCGACGCGCGATCGCGCCACGCGGACCGGAACGTCGCGCCGCGATCGCGCGATACGAAGAGCTCACCGGTCTCGGTGATCGCGGCGAGCGCGTCGCCGGCGGCTGCGAGCCCCACGACCGGAGCCGCGAGCCCGTCGGCAACGAGCGCCTCGCACGCCCCTTCGAGATCGACGCGCGCGAGGCCGCGCTCGGTCGCGACGACGACGCCGCGTCCCGCGCACGCGATCGCCGTGACCGCGCCGACGTCGACGGGCGCGCCGACCGACTCCCAAGCTTGCGGCGCCCACGCGAGCGGCTCTCGTTCTTGGGCCAGGCCCAAGTCGATGAGATCGGCT
>JBBQXV010000493.1:0-3586 GCA_038209335.1 Polyangiales bacterium
CGTAGGACGACGAGTCCCCACAAGCCGCAGCTGCCGCAAGAAGCATCAGGACAAGTGCGGAGTGTCTCATGGGATTGCCCACCGTCGAGGCTTGCAGGTTCGAGCCGCGAGGCAAGCGAGATAGCTCACAGGGCTCGTCGAGCAGACGACGTTGCGCTAGCGTCGTCGTACTTCACGCCATGCTCTCTCACGACGCGATCGAACGCTTTTGGCACGACGGCTTCATCGTCGCCCGGGCCGTGTTCACGGCGGACGAAATCGGCGTGCTCCGGCAGCGCGCGTACGACGCGCTCGCGGCCGACACCGCGCGCGGGCGCGCCGAACGCGTCGGCTCCGTGACGTTCGCGAAAGGCGACCTCCTCAGCAAGGAAGCGCTCCGCGGCGTTTTGCTGGATCCGCGCATCGTGTCGATCGCCGGCGATCTCCTCGGCGGGAGGCCGGCGTACTTCGGCGACAGTAACTTCCAAATCGGCGAAGGGGTTCGCGGCTGGCACAAGGACAACCGGATGCCCGACCGCTACATGTTCTCGGCGTCGGACTGGGACGGTCGCTATCCGCTGATCCGTCTCGGCATCTACATGCAGGATCACACCGAACACGGCGGCGGTCTTGGCATTCGCGTTGGATCCCACGAGCCGAGCCGCTTCGGGCGATGGCTGTCACGCGACCTGCCGCTCGTGAGCAAGCGAGTTCGCCTCGCGGTGTTGTCACGCGTCGCCAACCTCTACGGGCGCCCGCTCTCGGTCGCGACGCGCATCGGCGACGTCGTCGCGTGGAACCTACGGACAACCCACAGTGGCAACTCGGTTCGGCTTCGCGGAGCGCCGCAGATCAAGCTACCACCGAGCGTCGAGGACCGCGTCCCACGCGCGCTGCGCATCGAAGAAGAGCGCGAGCGCGTCGCGTGCTTCATGACATTCGCGCGTCCGGGCGATCACCTGTCGCGGTACGTCGAGTACATGAAGACGCGCCCGGACGCCGTCGACAATTGGAAGAACTCGCCGATCGCCGACGATGTCTGGCGCGAATGCGAAGCTGGCGGGGTGCAGCTCGTTCGTCCCGTGCCGGAGTACGGCCGCGCGCTCTGAACGTGCGCCGCGCGACGGGTAGCGTACTTGCGTCGGCGTGACCTGCGCCACGTCTCGTGTCTGCTCCTCGCGCTGGGGCTCGTGGCGCATGAGCTTCGACTCGCAGAGCGGCGACCTCTGGCTCGGCGACGTCGGGGGCAAGCGCGAGGAAGTGAACCTCATCGCTCCCGGAAAGAACTACGGCTAGCCGACGTGTGACTCGATCTTCCCGGAGAACGCCCGCCCGCCGACCACTCCCGGTCCGACGATCGCTCCGGTCGCCGTCTATGAAACAGGCGCGGGAAATTCGATCGCGGGGGCTACGTCTACCGCGGCACTGCTCTCGGCTCGGCGTTGAACGGCGCCTACATCTTCACGGACCTGTACACGGGCGAATTGATGGTGCTCGACGAGCCGAAGAAGTTCGTCCAAGCGAGCCCGTTCGTCGTGAACAACACGTACGAGAGCCCCGATCAGACGATGACGACGTTGCCGCGATTCCAAGAGCTCGGCGTCACGCAACCTTGGATCGTCTCGTTCGCGGAAGACGAGGATCGCGAGATGTACGGCGTCGCGCTCGCAGCCGCGAACAGCTACATGAAGGGCAAGGGCGTCTACAGGCTCGTTCCGACCTCGGGCTCGCCGCCCGCCGACACGATTCCCGAGAAGCTCTCGTTGAGAGGCTGCGTCGATCCGCAGATCCGACCAAACCGGCCGCCGGGCTCGTCCCGTACGACATAAACGCGCCGCTCTGGTCGGACGGCGCGGACAAGACGCGCTGGCTCGCGATACCCGACGGCACCGTCATCAAGGTCCAGGCGGACGGAGACTTCGATCTGCCGAACGAGTCGGTCGGATCGACGCGCTGCCGGGCGAACCGGAGATGCTCCCCGCGTTCCCCCCGCCGTTCGGAACGACCGACGTCGTGGCGCGCGCACGCGCGTACCTGCACACGAACTGCTCGCAGTGCCACCGCGGCGCGAACCTACGACCGAACCTAATGATTAATCTTCGACGCGAAGGAGAGCGAGATGAATCTATGCGCTACGCCGCCGCTCGTCGTTTCGGGTAACCCGGACGCGTCGCGGCTCGTCCAGATCATGAAGGATCCCGATCGCTCGCAGCGAATGCCGCGAGGCCCCGGCAACGTCATCGACACGGAAGGCGTCAAGCTCGTCGAAGCTTGGGCGCGCGTAACGATGGCGTGTCCGTGACATGTGCCACGCCGCGGCTCGCGTGCGGTACGATGAAGAAATGGTGGCGAGCTCCCGCGATGCGGCGACGATGGCCGCGGGGGTGGCGGCTCTCTTCTGCGCCGGCGCGCTCGCCCATTGCTCACTCGCGTTGAACGGGCTCGGCGCGGACCCCGGTGGATCCGACGCCGCGGTCGCCGATGCGACGACGGACGACGACGCGGAGGCCGGTGACCACCTGGACGCGAGCCCAGATGGCGACGCGGCGGCCGGCGGTGACTCCGGCTGCCCAGGTCACGGCGGCCCCGCGTCGCTCCGTGTCGGCTCGTTCTGCATCGACCGCACTGAGGTCACCGCGGGGCAGTACCAACGCTTCATCGAAGCGCTCGACGCAGGGGCAACCGCGACCCTACCCCCGGCGTGCGCCGGCAAGGTCGCCTTCCAAGCAACCTCCCCGTACCCCGACGCTGGTCCGGATCTACCCGTGGTCTCAGTCGATTGGTGCGATGCGTACGCGTACTGCGCCTGGGTTGGGAAGCGCCTCTGCGGAAAGATCGGCGGCGGCCCGACCAACGCCGACGCGTCGGCGGTCGAGAGCACAGATCAGTGGTTCGCCGCGTGCTCGTTCAGTGGCGCACATCAATATCCATACGGCGCTACGTACCTTCCAGGAGCGTGCAACGGTCTCGACTACGACGCGGGCGTCCCACTTCGCGTCGCGAGCCTCGCGCAATGCGTAGGCGGGTACCAGGGCCTCTTCGACATGAGCGGCAACGTCCTCGAATGGGTCGACTCGTGTCAGGGGCCCTTGGCCACGGACCCGTGTCGCCTCCGCGGCGGCTCCTTCGTCGACTTCGACACGCGACTCCGGTGCGACAGCGATCGCTCGGCGGGGCGCGCGACGGCGTACTCGTACATCGGCTTTCGTTGCTGCTCGAACCCATGACCGGCTAGCTTCGCCGCCTCACGTGTCCGATCCTGCAAAGCTCCTCGTCTGGACGAACATGCCGAACCACTACCAACGTGGTTTGTTCGACGCGATCCGCGCGCTCGGCGTGGACTTGCGCGTGGCCTATTACGAGGCCGTCCCCGCCGATCGAAAGGCGATGGGCTGGAGCGCCGAGGGCGAGCTCGCCGGCGGCGAGCGCTTCGTACCGAAGGATCTCGGCTCGCTCGATCTCTTTCCCGACTGGCGTTCGCGCATCCACTTCGTCCCGGGCTACGGAGCGAAGTTCCTGCTGCAGCTCGCGCACAGGCTCTCGCGCGAAGACGCACGCTGGGTTCACTGGAGCGAACGTTCCCATCGTGGCCTCCGTTGGGGACTCA
>JBBQXV010000494.1:0-3469 GCA_038209335.1 Polyangiales bacterium
CGCGACGAGACGCATCGCGTGGTACTCGAACGTCCCGAGTGGACCGTCGAAGCGCGGCCAGTTTCCGCGGGTCGCGATGTCGTCGAGCTTTGCGAGGATCTGTTCGACTGTGGCTTTGATGGGCATGCGGAGGCGAGTCTAGCCTCAGTCCGCGTCGACTCGAGTCGAGCCTCTTCGGCGCGAACCAAGTCTGCGAAGCGTGTGGACTCTTCGCGTCGGACGTCGAAGGGATGACACGCGCCGAGGAGGCCGCGCGCGAAGCTCTTCGCGCGCTGCGCGCGACCGGATACGGTCTAGGCGGGATCGATGCGGTACGAATCGCGTTGTGCGAACCGAGAGAATCGTTCGAGTGACCGAGGGGATGGAATCGAATTGGGTCTCCGCAACATCGACAGGGATCGCGGCGAATTCGAAAATCTCCAGACGCTCGGCGGCGGCGAAAGCACCCAAGCGCTGCTCGACGAACGCGACGGGCCGTTCGTCAACTACCGAGTAGTGAAGCGCTACCCGAACGACGGAAAGCAGTGGGTGCTACTCCAACATCGCGTGTGCGACTGGTGCATCGAGGTGTACGAATGACGCGCGCCGCGGTGGTGGTCGTCGCGGTTTTCGGATGCATGGTCGCGTCGTGCAACAAGCTCGACACGAAGAAAGCGGAAGCGCTCCTGCTGAACGAGCGAGCCCCGAGCGACGTCGCGTATCTGATCTCGACCGGCGTCTTTCCACCGCAGTACGGCTGCGGTTCGCAAGACGCCGCCGCGTCGGGGCTGTCGCCTACGGCGATGGCCGAGAAGCGCGAGGCCGAATTCGGCCCTGCGGCGCGCGCGACCTTGCTTACGCACGACTGCGTCGAAGGACGTTTGCACGTCGAGCTCACGGAAGAAGGCTTGAAGCGATCGGCGGCGTGGACGCGAACAGGATCGGCGATCGACGGCGTCGTCCATTGGAGCCTCGTCGTGGGGCACCGCGAGTACATCGGCGTGCGCTCGCTCACGCCGTCGCCCACGAAATCCGACTTCGTCGACATCGCGTACACGTACCGCGTCACCGCCACGCCCGACGGCGCGATCCTCCGCAAGAACGGATTGAAGGATCCCGCGGTCGACGTCGTCGCCGAGGATCACGTCTGGGCGCAGCGCATCGGATCGACGTGGTACCGCGGCGAAGATCCGTCGCGCGGACTAGGACCGAACAGGCATCACATCAACTGATGAGTGAGCCGCCGGCAGACGATCCGTACCGCACGGCCGCGCCGTCCACGACCTCGTGGGTCCGCGTTTACCGATGGGGGATTTGGGACACGTTGGGCGTCGTCGCGCTCGTCGTCGTCATGTCGCTCGTCGCGCTCGCGATGATTCTCGGAGGCCTCGGCGTTCTCGCCGACGCGGTGAGGCTCGGTGCGGTCGGCCAGGGGCTCGCGGGAATCGCGATCGTCGGCGCGGCGATCATGACGCTGGCGATGAGCGTGCGTTTCGCTCGGGCTCGGCTCGGTGGCGTGCGGCGAACGATCGAGGGAAGCGTCGAGTCCAAGAAGATCGTCAAGGCCGTGAAGAACACCTGGTACATCGTGCGCGTCGACGCGGTCGACTACGAGCTCCCGCGCGACGCGTGGGATCGCGTACGCGAGGGCGTGCGCGCGCGGATCACGTTCAGTCCCGCGAAGGTGGTTTTCGAGATCGAGGTGCTTTCGACTGCGTAGCTGGCGGCGGGTCCACCAGTGGTATGTCGAATCTGAACGCCGGGATTCGGAATGCGCGCTCCTCCTCGTGAAGCGAAGCGAGCTCGCCGCGTGCTGCCGCTGACACCTCAGCGGCCATCGCGCGCGGCGCGAGCGCGGTCGAGGAGCTGCGCTTCCATCTCCGCCCGCGCGCGACCCGCGGCGTCGAAGATCGAGACGACGCGCCATTCGCCGCCCTCTTCGGCGATGCGATCGATGCGCATCGACGTCTCCTCGAAGCGAGGTGCGTCCATGGTCGCCGAATGGCGGAGGACGTATTCGAAGGGATGGACCGCGCGCGACCACGGCTCGAACGCCTCGTAGGCGTCGGTTGGGCGCGCGACGACGTGCAGCCCCGACCCGAACGGTACGAAGGTGCGCACGAAGAGTCGTGCGTCGGCAAGCGCCGAGGCGCGCCACGGCTCACGTGTCGTCAGCAGTGGAACGACGCCGGCGATCTGCGCGTCGACGTCGTCGCCGCGGAGCAGCGCTTCGCGGCCGCGAAGGTGAGCGTCGAGCCACGCTTCTGCGAGCTGCTGGAGCGAGCGCATCACGGCTTCCGCGCTCGTTCGCAAATCGAATACCAACCTCCGCGCCTCAGAACGTCCTCCACGTCGTCCACAAAGCGTTATGCGTATGCCTGAATCGCGCTCGGAGGCATATCGCCAACGGAGCCCGCCCGCTATCCGTTCGGCACCCACTGGTACCCGAGCGACGCCGCGCGCTCGTACCACTTTCGCCCCTTCGCTTCGTCGGCCGACACGCCGATGCCACCGAGGTACATGCGCGCGAGCCGCGACGCCGCTTCGGCCGATCCGTTCTCTGCCGCGCGTCCGTACCAACGCACCGCCGCCTCCATGTCCTGCGCGCCGAACTTCCCCGTCGCCGCCCACACCGCGACGTTGAGGCACGCGCGCGGCTGACCGGCCTCGGCCGCCTTGCGCTCCCACGTGCGCGCCGTCTGCGCGTCGACCGGACCGCCGATCCCCTTGTCGAGGAAAATGGAAATCTCGAACTGCGCGTCGGCGACGCCTGATTCGGCCGCCTCGAGGTGAAGCGCGCGCGACCGCGCGTGATCCGCAGGAACGCCGCGACCGCGGTAGTACGCGAGACCGAGCATGTACTTCGCCTCGGCCTCGCCTTGATCGGCCGCGCGCCGCATCCACGTGACCGCTTCGAGCGCGTCGCCGTCGGGCGCCCAGAAGAGCTTCTTCCCGAGTTGGAGCTGCGCCGCGACGACCCCGCGCTCGGCCGCCGCGCGAAGGAGCGCGATCTTGCGCTCGTCAGAGAGATCCGCGGCGACAATCTTCTGCACGAAGTCTGTGCCGACCTCTTCGTTGGAGCGCGGAGACTTCGATCGCGAGCCGGCGCGAGGGGCGGTCGCATGCTTGGTGAGCGATTTCGCGCGCGGCGCCGGCGGGAGAGACTTCTTCGCGGGCGCGATCGGTTTCTTCGGCGCGGCCTTGGCCGGCGGTGCTTTCTTCGGCAGAGCCTTCGCCGGCTTCGCCTTCGCAGCGCGCGCAACCTTCGCGGGTTTCGCCTTCGCGGCCTTGGTCGGCTTCGACTTCTTCGCCGCAACGGGCGCCGGCTTCGTCGTCACCTTGCCCTTCGCGTGCGCCGTCTTCTTCGGCGCCACGCTTTGCTTCGACTTTGCCGCCTTCGCCTTGGTTTTGATCTTTTTCGCCGCCATCGGATTCCTTTTTACACCCGCTGCTGCTTCTCGTCCTCAACTGGATCGCGCGTGACTCTGCC
>JBBQXV010000495.1:0-3445 GCA_038209335.1 Polyangiales bacterium
CCGCGCCGTCGCCGGTCGACATCGTCAGCTCTACGCCGTTCTTCGTCGATGCGACGAGCGTGACGCCTGCGCCGTTCATCCGCGTCACGAGCCCACACGCCGTGGTCGCCGCGGGATGCGCCGCGATCCAATCGAGGATGACCGCTGCCGACGAATACGATCGCGCGCGAAGCAAGTCACCGCTCGTCGGATCCTTGCAGAGGAAGACCTCGCCTGCGAAGTCGCTCGCTGCGATCGCATCGACGACGATCGTCCCCGATGTGCCGTCGCGATAGTGAATCGTGAAGCCGAGCGCGTTGCCGAGGAAGCGAAGTTGCGCGCGCGCCACTGCCGTGTCGAGCGTGGGCGACGTCGCGAGCGTCAGTCGTTCGGCGTGCGTTGCGTCGATCCATCCGACGGTCGCGTCGAGCGTCGCGGTGGGCGTCGTCGGGCCGTGGTACGGATCGGGCTCGTTCGGAATCTTGATCCGCGCGAGCGCGTTCGCGGCGTCGGTCGACACGATCGTCACCGCGGACGTTCCCTTCGCGAAGGGGCTGCGGCCGAACGTGCCGGGGTAACGCGCGAGCACCGGTTGCTTCGCGTCGAGATCGAGCGTGAGCTGCCCCGCCGAGTCTTGAGGCGGAGGCGAGCTCGTCGCGCAGCCTCCCGGATCGATCGCGGTCGCGCAGTGAAGACTCGCGTACGCGAGCGCGAGCACCGGGCTGCCGAAGAGGTCGGTGAGGCTCACGTCGTCGACGCTGCCCGCGGGGGCTTGCTTGTCGACGGCGAGCGCGCGGTAGAGCGCGGTCTCGCCCGATTCGAGGCGCGTCGTCCAACCGAGTGATCTCGTGCCCGCAGTCGCGATGTCCGCCGCGTGCGAGATCACGAGCGGCACGCTGGTCGTGCCCATGAACGCTCGCTCGACGTAGCGGAACGTGTCGAACGGAGTCACGCCGCTCTGGCCAAACGTCAACGACTCGAGCGCGATCGTCGCAGCGGCGACGTCGCTCGGTGCCGGCGTCGCGCTCACACCAGCCGCCTTCATGTATTTCAGCAGCGCGACGACGTAGAAGCGGAAGTAGTAGCGCGCGTCGCGCAGCTCGGACGGGAGCGACGACGCGTTCCCGTGGCCGAGCACCTTCACGACGCGGTCGCGCGTGATCTGCGGGAGCTGACCGTCGTCGGGGCAGACCGCGAAGGTGCCGGGATCGTCGCAGAACGTCGCCGCGAGACGGTAGAGGAGACCCGCGCTGACCTTCCCGCCCGCCACGAGCGCGCGAATCTGCGCCGTGTCCTCGGCGTAGGTCAGGCCCGGGAACGCGATCTCTTCGAGCCCGGTGCATCCGGCCGCGGGCGCCGCGCCGATGCACTCCGTCGCGCCGAGCGCGTGCGGAGTTGCGCCAGTCACGCGCGCATGAAGATCGTTCTGAACGAGCCTCGCCCACTCGCGCATGACGAGCCCGACGCCGTGCGCGTCGCCGACCTTTTGCGCGTCGAGATCGTTCAAGGTCTGCGTCGATCCGAGCGAGCCGCGCTCGAGCTGCCACCCGAGCACGATATCGCCCGGTGCGGGAACGTCCGTCGCGAGGATGGGCGCGCCCGTCGGCGCTCTGTACACCTCGGGCCTGTCGCCCCAGCTCGTGAAGCTCCATCGCTCGAGATCATGGCCTCGCCCGCCGATGAGCTTGTTGTACGCGATGTCGTTCGCGATCGAATTGGTCGACGTGAGCACGCAGCTCGTGAGCAGCTCGGACCACCGCATGCCGATCCGCGGCGAGCAACCCGCCACGCCGCCGAACATCGGATCGGACGTCAGCGTCGGGCCGACCGCATCGATCTTCAACGTCGGCAGCGCCTGGCTGACGCCGACGCGCTTGTCGGTGAAGACGTAGACGAGCGAGAGGGTGCTGTTCATCGGCTGCGGCACGTTCGCCGGCGTGTTGAAGTAAATCCCGAGCGGACGGGCGCCGAAGTACGTGGAGCCATCGCCGCCGTCCGAGCTGAGAAGACACGAGCGATCGGCCTTGCAGTTGGCCGAGTCGTTCGGGAATGGATTTCCGATCGCCGGCCCGAACGTGATCATCATCGCGTTGAAGAGCTCGGTGGCCACCGCGTCGCGCGCTGCGAGCTGCGACCACGGGATCTCGAACGGCTGCCCGTTCTTCGTCGGCACCGCGCCCATGCGCATCACGTACTGGTTTGCGTTGCTTCGGTCGTGGAAGCTGATTGCGCCCGTGTAGCCAGGCTTTAGTTGCAGTTGGTAGATCGCGTGCGTCTCGGTGTCGTAGAAGACCTCGACCTCTTTGTTGAACCCCCACGCCGAATCGCCGGGGCCGACGAGCACGGACTTGCAGTTCTTCTCTTCGCCTTGCTCGAGCGTCAGCCCCTCCCAGCGATCCGAGCGGGCCAAGTCGATGCCGGCGAAGAAGCGCGGCGGTGAGAAGATCTCCGTGTTCATCACGGGCCAACGTTGCGCGGGGATGCACGCCGCGGTGCCGGCCTCGCCGGCTTCGGTGTTCGCGTCGTCTCCGGTTCCTGCGTCCGTCATCGACGTCGCGTCGCTGCCGGCGTCGCCGACGAAGGAGTCGTTGCCGCCGAGATCGAGGCGCGGTGTGCACGAAAGCGCAGTGAGAGTGGCAACGGCACCAAGGGCAAGGCGCATGGAAGTAAGTCGCATGTAGGTCCTCTTACGGATCATGGCCGCACGTGCGCGGTTTGATCACGGACGCGTGATCACGGGGGATCACTTTCGCCGATGAGCGATCGGACGCGCGCGGCGTACGGGCTCGCCGGGTTGGCGGCGAGGAAGCGATGCGCGAGCAGGACGGCGTTCGCGCGATCACCCGCGCGGACGAGCGCCTCGATGCGGAGCATCGTCGCCTCCGCGCCGAGCGTGCCGCGAGGGAACTTCGCGGCGTGCGCGTCGAGCAAGGCGAGCGCACGCGGAGCTTGGCCGGAGGCGAGCGCGACACGTGCTCCATCGAGGGATGCGATCTCGTCGGCGAGGGTCGGCGCAGCGGATGCGCTGGCAGATGGCGACGCTGCACGGAGCGGGGCAACGCTCGCGGCGGGCTCCGGAGTGGTCGAAGGTCGGGGCGGAGGATCCGAGGTCGACGTCGAGGTCGAGGTCGACGTCGAGGTCGAGGTCGTGGTCGTGGTCGTGGTCGTGGTCGCGGTCGTGGTCGTGGTCGACGGAGACGGCGACGGCGACGACAGATAGGCGGCGCCGACGACCGCCCCGACGCCGACGACGCTCGCGAGCCCGAGGAGCTTCAGAAGTCCGAGCGTCGACGCTGCCTGCGACGCCGCGCCCGCAGCCCCTCCAGCCTGCGCCGCGGTCGCCGCGGTCGTCGCTGCCGAAACCGCGAGCACCGACAGCGCCGCCGCCGCCGCGCGATCCCGCGATCCCGCCGCTGGAACGTCATGCCTCGCCGCGCGCAGAGCCGCGCGTCCGAGATCGTCATCG
>JBBQXV010000496.1:0-3384 GCA_038209335.1 Polyangiales bacterium
GGTCCTGAGGTGGTCCTGAGTCGGATCGAGCGAGTCCAACTCCTCGTCGGCTCATCGAGCTGGGTCAAGCAACAGTAACCGCGCGGAGTCACGCTCATGAGCCCGTTCAAGTCAGGCCCGGCGCGAGCGCCGGTCGCGATAGCTACGCTCGCTTCGTTCCTCTTCTCGCTTGTGCCGATCCGATCGGCACGAGCGGCGGAGGAGCCGACGGAGCCGGCGCGCGTCTCAACGCCCGCGAATGGCGGCGAGTCCGCTGCGAGCGCGCCCACGCACGTCGAGAAATCGACCGATGCGATGCGCGCTCCGCAAGGACCGCAGCACACGACCGATCCGACAAGCGAACCGAGCGGGCCGTACGAGCCGACGTCGCTGCCGAACGGTGCGGACAAGACGGGAGTGTCGAGCCAGGCGATCTCGCTTCCGCAGGGGAGCGGGAAGGTGCAGGGAATGGGCGAGAGCTTCTCGACGCAGATGTCGACGGGCGTCGCGACGTTCAACGTCCCGTTCGCGCTGATGCACGCGCGCGGCGGCGCGCAGCCGTCGCTCGGTCTGAGCTACAGCTCCTCGGGTGGACATGGTGTTGCGGGCGCGGGATGGGACGTCGGCGTTCCGTTCATCGCGCGGCAGACGGATCGCGGCGCGCCACAGTACGACGACCCCGCAGTCGGCGAGCCTTGGCGTCCGACGCAGGATCGCTTCGTCTTCAACGGCGGGCAGGAGCTCGTGCCGATTTGCACCGTGTCGGGCGGCGCTTGTTCGGGCGCGCTCGCCGGTGAACAGATGCCGTCTTGGGCCGAGGGCTGGCGCTATTTTCGCGCGCGCGTCGAGGGATCGTACCTACGGTTCTTCTGGTCGAGTGATCGCCGGACGTGGCGTGTGCAGTCGAAGACGGGCGAGTCGATGGAACTCGGCGCGCCGCTCGATGGCTCGACGATCCGCGGCGTCATCGAAGCGGATCCGCAGGCGCCGACGCACATCTTCCGCTGGAACCTCGCGCGCCAGTACGACGCGCAAGGCGGCGCGAACGCGTCGCCACCGAGCCCCGTCAACGTCGTCCGCTACTCGTACCTCGTCGACGGCGGAATGTCGTACGTCCAAGACATCTACGACACGCCGCCGGTGTCGAGCCCGACGACGAGCGACGTCACGCTGTTCGCGCACCACACACACCTCGAGTACCTACCAAGGCCGGATACTTCGTTCTCGTTTCGTCGCGGGTGGCGCGTCGATCAGACGCAGCGCCTCGTGAGCGTCGAGGTATCGAGCGCGACGTTTTCCGGCGGTCCCGGACGAAAGCGCGTCCGTCGCTACGACCTCGCCTACGATCCGACGATTCAGCATCCGTCGCTCCTCGCGAGCGTGCAGGTGCACGGTCGCTGCAGCGGCGACGAGGCGCACGCCGAAGTCGAGGGGACATCGACGTCGTGCGCGACGCTCCCAAAGATGACGTTCGCGTATCAGCACGTCACCGGCGGCACCGCGGACCTCGCGGGATTCGAGCCGTTCAACGAGACGGTTCAGCACATGAGCTCGAGCCCGCCGAACTCGATCGACGAGGCGCTCACCGATCTCTTCGACATCAACTCCGACGGCCTTCCGGACGTCCTCGTCACCGCCCCCGCGATCTACAACGGCTCGCACGCCGTCTTCTTCAACGGCGCGAACGGCGTCGCGAACGCGTTCGGCCCGTTCGTCCCGATGGGCGTGACGGGCATTCCCGGCGAAGACACGAACATCATCAAGCTCACGAACTACAACGTCACGCCGCACGACATCGACGGCGACGGAACCATCGATCTCCTGCACATGCCCATTGTGCGGTCGTATTCCGTCTACACACCGAAGCTCTTGAACCAAGGATGGATGTGGTCCGGGCGCCAGGTGAGGACGGCGTCCCAGCAGAGCCCGAAGATCGACTTCCAGCAGAACCAGTCGCGCATCCGCGTGATGGACGTGAACGCGGACGGTCTCGTCGACGTCGTCTTCAGCTCCGGCACCGAGTACCAGACGTTCTTCGCGCTCGGGCGCTATCCCGGAGGCGATGGGCAATTCGGCAAAGCGAAGTGGACGGGAGCGACGGCGAGCACGCTCACGCCGCCGATCGATCCGGCGGCGAACGATCCGGTGACGTCGTGCCTCCCGTGGAGCGCGACGCCTGCGCTCCTCGGCGACTCCGATGTGCGCATCGGCGACATGAACGGCGACGGCTATCCCGACATCGTTCGCGTGCGGCAGGGCGACATTCGCTACTGGCCGGGGCGCGGGAACGGATTCTGGGGAACGAACGGCGATCCGACGAGCTGCCCTGGCGGGGCCTTCGGACAGAACCAGGACATCGCGATGAGCGCGAGCCCGCAGTTCGGCGTCGTAGGTTCGGGGGAGTCGCTATTGCTCGACGACGTCAACGGCGACGGGCTCGACGACATCGTGAAGGTCACCTTCAACGCCGTCAGCATCTACCTCAACGTCAACGGAAGCGGCTGGACCGATCGCCACATCATCGCGGCCACGCCGCCGCGCACGGGCGCGACGAACCGCGTGCGCCTCGTCGATCTGAACGGCTCCGGCACGCGCGACATCATCTGGGGCGACGGCTACGACTACAAATACATCGACCTGCTCGGCGGGCAGCGACCGTGGGTGCTCACACACGTCGCGAACGGCCTCGGGAAGACGACGGACATCGAGTACTCGACGTCGACGGCGCAGATGCTCGCGGCCGAGTCGTCGCAGCCGTGGCAGTCGAAGTCGCCGCTCGTGCATCACGTCGTCAGCCAGGTCACCGACCGCGACAACCTCGCGGTTGTCGGGCGCCCCGCTGGCGCGTATGTCACGTCGTACAAGTACCGCGATCCCGTTTACGACGGGCGCCAGCGCGAGTTCCGTGGGTTTCGGTCGGCGCGCGAGACGCGGACCGGCGACGCGAACAGTCCGACATCGACCGCGCAGTCGACGTTTCTCCTCGGCGAGTGCAAGGACGACGAGACGCCACCCGCGCCGGCGACATCGCGATGCGCCCCCGACGGCTTGTGGGCGGACAATCCGCGCGAAGCGCTCAAGGGGCTGCCCGTCATCAGTGAGACCCTCGACGAGAACGGAGCGTACCTCTCGACCGTTCACCATACGTACCGGCTGCGAAAGCTCTACACCGGACTCGATGGGCGCGAAGTCCGCGTCGCTTACGAGAGCGCGAGCGATTCGTTCGCGTACGACAACGCGCCGTTCACGCCGAGCGCGGCACCGCGAACGCTCACCGACGTCGAGCTCGAGACGACGATCGGGCAGGTATCGCAAGACACGGCTGTCCCGTTCACGCTGCGCGCGTCCGCGGGCCGGGCGCACACGCGCGGTTCGTCCGTGGTTGATCCGTTCGGCAACGCGACG
>JBBQXV010000497.1:0-3369 GCA_038209335.1 Polyangiales bacterium
GACGTCGATGATCTTGATGAAGCTCCCTTCGTCTTCGCCGACCGGCTCGTACGCGCGCTCGTAGTGGAGGATGCGCATGCGAAAGTCGGCGACGGCTTCGTCCTCGGCGATGCCGGCGTAGTCGGGCGAGCGCGATTTCGTCGCGCGGATGTTCGCCTCGATGATCGCGGGGTCGTTGCAGATCGATTCGAGGAAGACGACTTGAAGCCCGGCGGCCTCGCAGCGATCGCGGACCATGCGACGGCGTTCGCGCGTGCTGTCGGTCGCGTCGTAGATGCCGATCTCTCCGCCGGCGCGGATCCACTCGAGGAGATCGTCGAGCGCGACGTTGGCCATGTCGAGGCGCGCGCTGTTTCCGGTGGCGTTGTGGTGATCGAAGAACGAGTGATGCTGGTGGCTGCCGAGTCGCTCGCGGCGGTACGCGCCGACGTTGAAGACGCGCGTCTTGTGGCCGAGCCAAGAGAGATAGCGCGCGACCTTTCGCGCGATGAACGTCTTGCCGCGCGCGGGGAGGCCGACCATCACGAAGGCGACCTTGCCGCTCGGCTTCGGCGGGAGGCTGGGGAGGATGCTGATCGTGTCCACGTCGCGGACGAGTATACCGTGTCAGCGGAGGCGCAATGTTGCGGACGGCATGTGCAGGGCTCGTGGCCGCGGCGCTCCTCGCGGGATGCAGCAGCTCGAGCGGAGGCGCAGATGACGCGGGTGCAGACGGCGCGCCCTCCGACGCCGCGGTCGAGGCGAGCTCCGACGCTCCGCCCGCCATGTGCGTCGACGCGGGCGCGCGGTTCGGCGCGACGTGCAACATGCTCTCGCTGGCCGGCGCGTCGATCACGCCGACCGACCTCGGTGCGATCGCACCGAGGGGCGGCGCGATCGTCGACGGGGAGTACCTGCTGACGGCATTCGCGGTCGCGGGCGGCGCTACCGACGTCATCTATCGCCAGCGTCTCTCGATTTGCAGCGGCACGCTCAACGTCGTCAAGGAGCTGAAGAGCGGCGGGGCGACGCTGGTGACGACCGCGACGTCGACGTTCACGCTCACGGGGACGCAGATCACGCTGACGCCGTCGTGCGGAAGCTACTGGGACGGCACGAGTGGATACGACGCGACGCCGACCTCGTTCGTCATCTACGGCCAAGGCGATCACGCATTGACGTTCACACGCGAGTGAACGAGCCGATCTGTCCGCAGTGTTTTTTTGTGCGTGGAGAGGACTTCCGGGGATCTAGGCGACTGACGCGGCTCCGTGCCGTACGATGGCGCGTGATGCGGAGGTCGCAATGAAGCTTCGAACTTTGGCGCTGGGTGGCTCGCTCATCGCATCGGCAGTTCTCGTCCTGCTGGCGGCGCAGGGCTGCAGCAGCAGCAGCGACAACAACGGCGGCAACGGCGATGGCGGCTCCGACGACGGCGGCATCGGGTTCGGCGACGGCTGCACCGGCATCCGCTGCTCGATCGCGACCTGCTCGGGCGGCGCCAAGACGACGCTCAGCGGAACCGTGTTCGATCCGGCCGGAAAGACGCCGCTCTACAACGTCATCGTCTACGTCCCGAACGAGAAACCGAAACCGTTCGACACCGGCGTGAGCTGCGACAAATGCGGCGGGACACTGACGGGCTCGCCGATCACGACGGCGCTCACCGACACCAAGGGGCACTTCACGCTCACGAACGTGCCGTCCGGGAAGAACATCCCGCTCGTCATTCAGGTCGGAAAATGGCGGAGGCAGGTCGTCGTCGACGTCGCCGAGTGCACCGACACGACAGTCGATCCCGACAAGTCGCGCCTCCCGCGCATGAAGAGCGAAGGAGACCTTCCGCAGATCGCGATGGTCACCGGCAAGCTCGATCCGCTCGAGTGCCTGCTCCGCAAGATCGGGATCGACGACTCGGAGTTTACCGGTCCGCCGGGCAACGGGCGCGTGCACATGTTCCTCGGGTACGGAGGCTCGGCGGTCGGCAACTCGAAGGACGCGAGCCAGCTCTATCGCAGCGTGCAGGACATGGCGCAGAACGACGTCGTGCTCCTCGGCTGCGAAGGGGGCGAGCATCCGGAGAACAAACCGCAGACCGCGCTCGACACGATGTTCGCGTACGCGAACATGGGCGGCCGCGTGTTGATGTCGCACTACCATTACTACTGGCTCAATCATGGGCCCACGCCGTTTCCGACGGTCGCGACGTTCGCGCCCGACTCGACGATCCCTACGATGATCACCGCGTCCATCGACACGTCGTTCCCGAAGGGGATGGCGCTCGCGGAGTGGCTGGTCAACGTCAATGCGTCGACGACGCTGGGGAAGCTGCCGATCAACCAAGCGCGCAACGACGTGTCGGCGGTGGCGCCGATGACGTCGCAGCGATGGGTCTACGACGACAGCCCGACGTCGGTGCAGTACTTCAGCTTCAACACGCCGCTCACGGTGCCGGCCGATCAGAAGTGCGGTCGGATCGTGTTCAACGATCTGCACGTCGCGTCCGGCGACGTCGCGGGGAGCCCGCCCGACTTTCCGGGCGGCTGCACGACGAAGGACTTGTCGCCGCAAGAGAAGGCGCTCGAGTTCATGCTGTTCGATCTGTCGTCGTGCATCCAGACCGACAACACGCCGCCCATGCCGCCGCGCTAGTCGCCCCCGCCGAAATAGTTTGTCACACGAGGGCGCCGGGTGCGTTCCTCTAGACAGTGCGCGATCCGACCGAGAAGCCGATGGTCGATGGGCTGCGGCGTGGAGAGCGCGCGGCGTTCGATGCCGCGTACGCGCGATTTCGCGCGAGGGTGTTCGCGTTTCTGCTCCGTCTCTCGGGGAGGCGCGACGTCGCGGAGGATCTGCTGCAAGAGACGTGGCTTCGTCTCGCGCGCGCGTCGCCGTCGCTCGCGGAGGATACGGATCTCGCGGCGTGGCTGTTCACGGTCGCGCGCAATCAGTACGTGAGTTGGCGGCGGTGGTCGGCGCTCGACTTGAGCCGGCTCGTGGCGCTCGGCGACGACGCGACGTCTCCCGCGACGACGGCGCCGCCCGACGAAGCGACCGACGCCGCGCGCGCGATGCATCGCCTCGAGATCGCGATCGCGAAGATGTCGCCGGCGCATCGCGAGGTGCTCTTGCTCGTCGGCGTCGAGGGTTTCGATCAGGAGCAGGCGGCCGCGATCCTCGGCGTGCGCTACGATGCGCTGAGGCAGCGGCTCGCGCGCGCACGCGGCGATCTCGCGGCGGCGCTGGAGAAAATGGAACGCGTGAGACCAGAGCCCGTAGGTGCAAGATGATCGACGATCCGAAGATCTCCAACGCCGCTTCCGATGAACGTCGCGATCTCGACGCGCTCCGCGCGCTCCGGCCGCACGACGTCGACGCGGTGCACGCGGC
>JBBQXV010000498.1:0-3351 GCA_038209335.1 Polyangiales bacterium
TGTGGCGCGAGGCGCTCGCCGACGTCGAGCGCGCGCTCGGGAAGAAGGCGTTCGTGCGCTTCGGACTTCCGCTCGGCGTGCTCAAGGCGGCGGCCGTGTTCAGCGAAGCGCTCGGCAAGATGCAGAACAAAGCGGTCATGCTGACGCGCGACAAGATCAACGAGCTCGAGCAGCAGCACTGGGTCTGCAGCTCGCTCGACACGCGCAAAGATCTCGGGTGGACGCCCGAGGTGCAGTGGCGCGAGGGGACGGAGCGCGCGGTGAAGTGGTATCGGGAGAACGGCTGGCTGTAGCTCGCCGATCGATCACTCGAGAAGCGCGGCGACGCCGCGATTGGTCAGCTCAGCGAAGCCCTGCGACAGACCCCGCCGCAGTCGGGGCCGTTCGGATACTCGGCGGCGTACGTCACCGTCTTCGTGATGGAGACGATGGGCGCGGCTCCGTCCTTCGCGATCGTCATGACGAACGTGTCGCCGTCCGCGAAGGGACCTGACAGCACGTCGATTACGAATGCGAAGCGCGCGGTCTGATCGTTGACGATCGGCACGGCCGCGTCGAAGTGCTTGTCCCATCGCGTCGTGTCCTGCGCGATCAAGTCGACGTTCGCGCGGAGCGGTCCCACCATGGACACGTCCAGGCCTTCGGCCACACTCGGGCTCGCGCCCTCTCCCGGCGCCATCGTCGGCTTGCCGGTGCTGCATACGCCGTTTTTGCAAATCGTGACGACGCTCGCGAGCAGATCGCGCGTCGACGCTTGGATCATGACGCGGCCGTTGGCGCCGTCGTGGCACCCCATCGCGGGGCACGATTTGCTGATGACGCAATCGACGGTCGGAGCCAGAAGGAGAAGGGCGGAGAGAGCAAGGAAGGGTTTCATGATCGCGGTGTCTCGCTGGGGTGGCCAAGAGTTCACGCGACACACGAGGACACGCACGAGGTGACGGTCTCCGTGGGCCGCGCGCGAGACGAGCGCAGCATCCGTGCCACGCGGCTTGCTCGCCATTCGTTCCGGCGTGCGCCCCTCGCGGGCGCCGAATCATTTGTCGCGGGCCAGAGGCGACGCCCGAAGTTGACCGGTCGTAACCCAGAAGATCCCGTGCGCTCACCACGCCTGCTTCTCACGTACCGTCACGGCGCGCGCGCGATCGTCCTCTCGCCGTGCTGAAAGCGGATCGTCATCTCTCCGATGAGGCGGTCCTCGGTGAGCGTGATCTCGATCTTCGTGCTGCCGTTCTTCCGCTCCTCTTCGACGGCAAAGCGGCGTCGGCCGCCCACGTCGGGGAGGCGCGTGATCCGCTCGAGCACGTCGACGAGATGCACCGTCGGTTCCGCGTCGACATCTTTCGCGTGCATCACCACCGTGACGCCGACCTTTAGCCCCGCTTCGCGAGCCTCGGCGCGCTCGAGGAGAATCTGCCACGCCCCCAGCGGACCGGGGACGAACACGCCGTCGCCCGCCGGCTCATCGATTGCGACGGGCGGCGCGTCGCCGGCGCGCGCTTCGCCGATCACGCGCCCGTTCTCGATGCGCGCGCGCACGGTGACCACGCCGTGGTCCCTGATGCTGCCGTCCTCCTCCTTGCGCAGATCGATGGTGGTGACCTGAGGGCCCGCGCCGATCTCCTCGCGAAGCTGTGTCAACGACGAGCCGGGCTCCGCGCCGTCGTACGCCGCCTGCGCGACCAGCACGGTGCGCGCCCCCTCGCGCAGGATCACGTAACGCTCTTGTCCCGCGAACACGCCGTTGAAGACGCCGCGGTACGCATGCGCGCCGGGGAGCGGCGGTGCTTTCGCGAGCCGATCGCGCGAGGCATCCCACCTGTGATCGAGCTCCTCGAGGATCGCGCGCAGCTCGCTCTCCGGACGCCACACGCCGCGGGCCATCACGCCCGCCCGGCGCGCGACGTTCTTCACGTCGTCCAGCGGGTTCGCGTCGACGAGGATCAAATCCGCGCGTCGTCCCGGCGCGACCACGCCGAAAGCGTCTCGCAGGTACTCCGCGGCGTCGGCGGTGCCGGCGCGGATCGCGTCGTACGGCGTGAGGCCGGCCGCGACGAAAAGCGCTAGCTCCTCGTGGATCGCGAAGCCGGGCACGACGAACGGGGTGGGGAAATCGGTCCCCAAGACGAGATGCGCGCCCGCGTCGTGGAGCTCTTTCACGAGCTTCGCGCGTCGCGCATAGTCGCGCTTGCGTCGCGCGTAGTCCTCCTCGGTGCGCTCGCGGTAGAGAGGGTCGTTCGCGGGATCCCACATGGCGCGCACACCGGGCAGCATGAAGCGCATCTCGGGGCGTGCGAGCTCGACCTTCCCTTCCGCGGGCGACACGTATTTGGCCCTCGAGACCATCGTGGGGCAATTCCAGGTCCCCGCCGCGCGCGTCTTCTGCACGAGCGCGGCGAGCTTCGTCTCGTCGAGGTAGTCGATCGCGCGCCGGATCGACGGCATATCGAGCTTCCCCTTGATCGGCGAATCGTCCCGCTGCGAAAATTGAAAATAGCCTTCCAGATGCTCGATCGAGCGCTGCCGCTTCGCGAGCACGTGATCGAGCCCGACGCGATCGGGGACGTGCCCGGCGACAGGCAGCCCGAGTTTGGCCGCCTCGTCGACGATCGCGTCGTACGCGTCCATTGTGAGGTCCGAGTAGACCTTCACGAAGTCGTAGCCGCTCGCCTTCTGGGCGCGCACCGCGGCGGTGGCTTCGGCGGCATCTTTCACGGCGGTGCTGCCGTCCCAAATCGGCGGCACGCCGTCGATGATGGGGCCTGCCGTATGGATGGTCGGCCCAAGGAGCGCGCCTTGTTCGATCTGCGCGCGCCAGTCGAGGGTGATGCGCGTGCCCCACATGTTGCGCACGGTCGTCACGCCGTTCGCGATCAACATGCCGAGCGCCGCGCGGTCGTTCACGTGCGCATGCATGTCGGCGAGGCCCGGCATGAGGAACTTCCCCGTGCCGTCGATGGTCTTCGCGCCGGGCGGCACCGCGATCGTCCCCGCAGGCCCGACCGCCACGATGCGCGAGCCTTTTACGAGCACCGTTTGATCGGGCAAGACGCGCGGCGCGTCCATCGGCACGACCGAGACGTGCACGAACGCGACGTCCGCGTCGATGCGCGCCGCGTCGCGCGACGGCGCGCGCGGCGCGGTGGAGGCGCCGCACGAGAGAACGAGAAGAGGAAACAGCGCGGGGAAGAAGCGCACGCCCCAACGTGTCGCACGAACGTCGCGGGGCGCAAGAACGTCGAGAGGATCGCGTGCGGCGCGCGCTCGCCGCTTCTCGTCGCGGACGGGGGCGCGGGTGGCGTGGTCGTTCGCGGAACGCTCGAGAAAACGACGTACGCTGGCCCGACGTCA
>JBBQXV010000499.1:0-3323 GCA_038209335.1 Polyangiales bacterium
CGTCGAGCCCACCGCGCCGGCCGACGTCACGCTCCTCGATTTGGGAATCGGACGCGGCGGTCAGGTGCGTGCGCTTCTGCGCAATCCGTCCGCGCGCACGGCGTTTCGATCGCTCCACGTGATCGGCGTCGAGCCCGATTCGTCCGCGTCGACCGGCTCGGGCGCGCTCGAGATCGCCGAAGCGAGCGTCCTCGAAGCCGCAGAGGAAGCGGGCATCCCCGCGACGTTCACGCCGATCGCAAAGCTCGCCGAAGATCTCACCGCGCAAGACATCGCCAACGCAGAGCCGCGCGGGCTCTTCCTCGCGTGCTCGTCGTTCTCGCTCCACCACGCCGTCGTCACGCCCGGCGCGCGCGGACGCGAAGACGCACTCCGCACGCTCCGCGACGCAGGCGCGCGCGCGATCGTCCTCGTCGAGCCGGACTCGAACCACTTCGACGACGAGCTCGACGTGCGCTTCGCGTTCGCGTACCGCCACTACCGAACGCTCGCGCAGATCCTCCACGAGACGCTCTCGCCGAGCGACGCGTCGCTCGTGTGGAGCGAGTTCTTCGCACCGGAGATCCGCAACGTCATCGCGCACGAAGGCACGCTTCGCGTCGAGCGCCACCAAGAGATCGCGCGCTGGGCCGAGCAGCTCATGAGCGTGGGCTTCGCTGTCGATCCCCTTCGCGATCTCGTCCCGCGGTCGGCGGCGCCCGCCGGCTTCGACGTACTCGCGCAAGGCTCGGCGTTCAGCCTAGGGTTTCGAGGGACGTCGGTGCTCGGCGTGCTCCGCGGCCGCGCGTGACGATCATTCCTTGGGCGGTCGCGACGATGGCCGCGGGCGACCAGAGCGCCAGCCCTTCGTCAGCGGCAGTCGTACCGACGTACTACAGAGCGGGGGCGCCGCGAGTGAGCCAGCCGAGGATCGTCGCCTGCGCGGCCACGTCGCACACGCCGTCGCCGTCGTACGGCATGAGCTTCGTGCCGCCGTGCGTCCCCTCGAACCAGTAGAGCGGCGTACGGCTCGGATCGCCGAGCGCCGACGACTTGGGATCGGCCCCGTTCACGAGCCCGAAGGTGAGCAGCGCATCGCGGAACGCGACCGGCGTATCCGCCGGGAAGTTGAACACCGCTTGGGCGGTCGACTTGCCTCCCCCGGTCCACGTGTGGCACTCGGCGCAGTGCCCCGCGCTTGCACCCGCGCTGCTCCCCGCAAAGTACGTCGCATAGATGTCGGACCACGCCGTCGGCCTCGGGCCTCCGTCCTTGCAGCCCGTCGGCGGCGCATGGAGCGTGCTCGGATCGCGCCGCGTCGGCAGCAGGCCATACACCGACACCGCGCCGCTCGTTCCTGGCCACTGGTACGTCCCGACGAACACTCGTCCGGCCGCGACCGTCGGCGTCGCCATCCGCGCACCGAGGCGCAGCGCGTCCTCCGCGTGATCGCTGTTCCACAGCTCCTTCGTGATGTCCGACGCATCGAGCGCGACGAGATGGCTCTTCGACATGTTCTCCATGACGTTCGCCCAGACGATCCCCGAGTCGCGCCGGTTCGCGAGCGACGACACGCTCAGGAACGCGCCGTTCGTTCCGGGGATGTGCCCGCCGCCACCGATTTCCGGATGCTCGAGATCGAGGAGCCCATCGAGCGTGCCGCCGCGATGGACCTTGAACGAGTAGAGCGGGCTCCCTTGCGGCCAGACGTATACGTGCTGGTTCCAATACGCCGGCGCGCCGACGATCTGCATGCCGACTCGCGCGATGTCGCGATCCTCGCCGCCGAACTTGAACCGCTGCAGCGTCGTGTCTCCGCTCGCGCCGCCGAGGTTCGCTTGATCCGTGACGTAGAGGACGCCCTCCTTCCCGCCTGCGACGAGGTGCCGCGTGCCCGGCAAGAGGATCGGTCCCGAGGATCCGAGGTCGAAGTCCTTCGTTGGACTGCCTCCGAGCTCGGCGGCGTTCGACGGGATGAAGCGCGACGTCACGCGTATCCCGGGCGCCGCGCGCGTGCGCCGGAGCGCGAAGATCGCGTCGCCGTACTCGTCGGACCGAGCCTCGAGCGGATTTCCCGACATGCCAAAGACGTCGTCGTACCTGTTCCCCGCGAGGCCCGCGCCTGCTTGCCAGATCCCGGCCTGCCCGCTGAACGGCGACGTCACGAACGCGCCCGTGTGCGCGAGCGATCGGCGCGAGTAGCTCATCACCCAGCCCTCGTAGTTGAGGTCGGGGCGCGCGGGTTCGTAGTAATCACCGAAGTTCGAGCCGAACGCGATCCACACGTCGCCGCTCGTGAGGAGCAATCCAGTGCGCTGAACGGCGGGCGCCGCTTTGAACGCGAGCATCTTTCCGTCACCGGTATCGACCGATGCCGCGACGTCGACGGGGCTCCCGGGGCGGTCGAGGAGCGTGTCGATGTCGAGCGCGTGGAGTCGAAACACCGGACGCTTGAACTCGACCGTATTGAGGAACACGTGCTCGGTCTCCGCCGCGACGACGAACATCGTTCGCGTGTCGAGATCGATCACCGGCGTCCCGGTGATCCCCATCTGCGGAAAGATGTTCCCGCGCCCGGTGGGCGAGTCGACGTCCACCGGCTCGCCGATCTGTCGTTGGCGCAGCGGGGTCGCGCTCGATCCCTGCGCGTCGAATGCGTAGACATAGTTCGATTCGGTCGCGACGTAGAGGACATCCTTGCCGTCGATCTCGTTCGTGACGTAGAGCGGCTGCGCATACACCTGACCAATGACCGGCCACTCGTAGAGGCGCCCGAACTGCGCGAAGTTGACGTTCGCGGTGTTGAGCGTCGTCTCGGTCGTGGTGGCTCCGGTGCGCGCGGCGTTGTTGTGCTGCGTGAGCACGTGGGCCGCGAGCTGGAGATCTCCCGGATTGGGGGGGCGCCCGCCGACGGGGAGCGCTTCGGCTTCGGCGCTCACTGTGTCGTCGGGCGCGGTGGTGCACGCAGCGAACGATGCGACGCCGAGCGCAGTGAGCATGGCGAGGAGACCGCGGTGGGCGCGCATCGTCATCGCTCTTCGCTGAACGGCTCGCGTCCGTCGCGCTCGCCGTCGTCGAGCTCGTACGAGCCGATCTCTGCGTCCATCTTGATCTCGTAAAACCGCGGCGCGGTCCACGAGGGGCGGTCCATCGAAGGTTTGGGCTTTGTGGGCACGGTCGTCTCCTCTGTGGTTGGAACTTCGCGACGAGTCGCACCAACCTTTCATCGAAGATTGCACCGCGACAACTTGCGCGAGCATCGACCGACGGCATCGCGCGCCCCATCGTCTCCGGCTGCACGAGCGCCGAGCGATACGTGATTGCGCCCACGCGGTCCGGACCGT
>JBBQXV010000500.1:0-3307 GCA_038209335.1 Polyangiales bacterium
ATCGGCACGTACGGCACCGGCGCGGTGATGGCCGTCCCCGCGCACGACGATCGCGATCACGCTTTCGCCAAAGCGTACGCGCTCCCGATCGTCCAGGTCATCGCGCCGAAGGACGGCAGCGCGCTCGACGTGCAATCCGCGTCGTACACGGACGACGACGACGCGGTCACCTGGCACCAGCGCGCCGACGTCGCGATCGCCGACGGGCTGCCGACGGAAGCCGCGCGCCTCGTCGTCACACAGTGGCTCGAAGAACGCGGCAAAGGGCGAGCGCGCGTCACGTACCGCCTGCGCGACTGGGTCTTCTCGCGGCAGCGCTATTGGGGCGAGCCCATCCCCATCTATTTCCCGGTCGACTGCGAAGGCGATCCGCGGAAAAAAGATGCAAAATACACGGTCCGCCACGACCAGCCGATCGCCGTCGCCGAGAGCGATCTCCCGCTGCGTCTTCCGGACCTCGAAGACTTCAAACCGGGAAACGATCCCGCGGGTCCGCTCGCGCGCATCGCGGACTGGCGCTTCTTCCAAAAGGAGGGGAAGTGGTTCGCGCGCGAGACGAACACGATGCCGCAGTGGGCTGGATCGTGTTGGTACTACCTGCGCTTCATCGATCCGCAGAACGACGCGATCGGCTGGAGCGAGAAGGCGTACGACGAGTGGATGCCGGTCGACCTCTACGTCGGCGGCGCCGAGCACGCGGTCTTGCATCTTCTCTATGCGCGCTTCTGGCACAAGGTCCTCTTCGACATCGGCGCGGTGAAGCACGCCGAGCCGTTCACGAAGCTCGTCCACCAAGGAATGATCCTCGGCGAGAACAACGAGAAGATGAGCAAGGCGCGCGGCAACGTCGTCAACCCGGACGACGTCGTGCGCGAATTCGGCGCCGACGCTCTGCGCGTCTACGAGATGTTCATGGGGCCTCTCGAGCAGGTGAAGCCGTGGCAAACGGCGGGGCTCAAGGGGGTCCGCGGGTTCCTCGATCGCGCGTGGAACGTCGCGACGGGGAAGGTGACCGACGACGCGGCGGCGTACGATCACGAGACGCGTCGCCTCGTGCACAAGACGATCAAGAAGGTCGGCGACGACATCGAGTCGATGCGCTTCAACACCGCCGTCAGCGCGATGATGATCCTCGTGAAGCACATCGGCAGCCTCCCGGCCGCGCCGCGCGACGCGCTTCGATCGCTCGCCCTCATCGTGTCGCCGTTCGCGCCGCACCTCGGCGAAGAGCTGTGGCAGCGACTTGGCGCGACCGAGTCGCTCGCGTACGAGCCGTGGCCGTCTTTCGATCCGGCGCTCGTCAAAGATGCATCGGCGGAGATCGGCGTCCAAGTGAACGGCAAGGTGCGCGGCGCCGTGACGCTCGCGCTCGACGCGCCGGAAGCGACCGCGCGTGAAGCCGCGATGGCCGATCCGAAGATCGCGTCGCACATCGAGGGCAAGACGGTGAAGAAGATCGTCTACGTCCCGGGTCGCATCCTCAACTTCATCGTCGGGTGAGACGGCAGCAGATGAAGTGGTCCATTCTCATTCTCGTTCTTGCGTCGTGCGGATACGCGCCGCTCTACGCGGGCAACGACGGCGCGAAGCTCCACGTACACTTGCATCGCTCGCTCGTGCCCGACGCCGCGGCGAGCGACGAGGTCGTGAGCGGCGCGCGCGAGCAGCTCGCGAGAGAAGGGGCGCTCGCACCGGGCGATGGCTTTCCGCGCGTCGAGATCGAAGTGCTGCGCATCGACGCGACGAGCGACGCGGTGTCCGCGCCGAAGGGGAGCGACGTTCCGGTCGCGCGCGGCGTCGAGGTCGCGCTCGTCGCGCGCGCGTGGATCGTCCGCGCCGACGGCGCCGAACCGGAGCACGACACGGGTGACGTGCGCGCGCGCGATCTCGTCGCGACGCAAGCGGTGCCTCGCGCGGATCTCTTCGCGCACGGCGACGCGACACGAGCCGTCGCACGGCGAGTGGGTCAGCGCCTCGCGCTCAAGGTGCTCGGCCACCCGATCGTCGTCGACGAGTGAACGCCGTCACGGCGTGTACGGCCCCTACCGATGGTGCGGCGCGTACTGCGGCGGCGCGACCCAACACGTGTGCGTCCAATGGCAAGGGAACGGCCGCGCCCACGTTGGCTCGGGCGGCGGTCCGTATTGCCCGACCGGCTCGTCGCCGATGAAGCCGAGCGAGATCGTGCGACGCGGCGGCGCCGGCGGTGGCGAGCTCTCGTAGCCCGGCTGCGCGACCTGCATGAAGCCGTCGCGAATGTCCGGGTCCTTCATCTGCTCATGCTGAACGATCTGCGCGTTCACCGGCGTGCGTGGCGCGATCTCCGACTCGGCGACGCAGCCGGGCAGGAGCAACAGCGTCATCGCGGTCACGACGATTCGTTTCGACATCGCGCGTCTCCATCTCGCCTGAGCTTGGACACGAAGCTCGAGTGCAAGGAGTCGACCAAGCTGGAAACAAGGCATTTCGCGCGATACTTGTAGGTTACAAGTTGCTCGATCGGGACGCTCGTGCTCGGACGCCTCCGTCATCGATGCGCCGGATGCTCACGTATGCCCCGCGGCAAACCGTGATACCGTCCCTGCCGCATGGTGACGATTGGGTGTGCCGGCTTCCCAGTACCGGCGACGCGCTACTTCAAGGAGTTCCTCTTCGTCGAGGTCCAGGAGACGCACGTCGCTTTGCCGGGGACGGGGACCATTCGTCGCTGGCGCCGCGAGGCTCCGCCCGGATTCAAGTTCGCGATGCTCGCGCCGCGCGAGATCGGGCAAGAGGGATTTCGCGAGGGCAAGGTCGTCGAGAACGCGATGAAGAACTTCATCGAGGTCGGCAAAGAGCTCGCGGCGACGGTCGCGGTCTTCGTCGCGCCGCCCGAGTTCACGGGCAGCCGCGGAAACAAGGCGGCGTTGCGCGATTTTCTCACGGGCGTGAAGAAGAAGTTCGCGAACATCATCTGGGAGCCGCCGGCGAGTTGGGATCCGGACGAAGCGCACTCGCTCGCCGCGGATGCCGGCGCGGTCGCGTCGCGCGATCCGCTCGCGCACGGAACGACCGGCGCGCCCTACGCGTACTACCGTCTCCCGGGCCCTGCGGGTCACAAGAGCCGCTACGAAGATCCCGCGATCGAAAAGCTCGCCGAGCTCGCAAGGGTCGCGAAGAACAAAGACGCGACGTACGTCTTCACCAACGTCGACATGTTCGCGGACGCGAAGCGCTTCAAGAAGGCGATGAAGCTGCCCTGAGGGGCATGGTCGCGGGTCCCGACCGACGACGTATCAAGCGCAGAAAGCGAAACGGCGACCCCCGA
>JBBQXV010000501.1:0-3290 GCA_038209335.1 Polyangiales bacterium
TGTTAACGATCGTGCGGATCCGTAGGAATTCGATCGTCGCCAGCTGATCTCGCGCTCGACGCGAACGATGCACGCGGCGGCGGAGGCGCCGCGTGCTCTCGGTGTTCAGGCTGCTCTGCGCTTCTTCTTCGGGCGGAGGGCAGCGGAAGGCGTCGGCGCGCTCGGATCGAGACGCTGCCGCCACGAGTCCTCATCGATATCGAGGACGTGGCAGTGCTGGGTGAAGCGGTCGACGAGGGCGACGACGCAGGCTGCGCCGGGGAATACCGTGCCCCATTCCTTGAATGCGAGATTGGTCGTGATGACCGTGCTGGAACGTTCGTGGCGGCGAGCGATGATGCTGTAGAGCAGGTCGCCCGAACGCGCATCGCACGGCAGGTATCCGAGCTCGTCGAGAAGCAAGACGTCGGGGGTCGTGTAGCGCTTCAACCGGCGCTCGACCGCGGGAATCGATTCCTGTTTGAGGAGGTCGGCGAGCGCAGCGTTGACGCTGGAAAAACAAACCGAGAGTCCGGTCTCGAGCGCGCGTTGTCCGAGATTCTGGGCGAGCATGCTCTTGCCGACGCCGCTTGGCCCGCGAAGCAGCACGTTCTCCCCGCGCTTGGTGAACGTGAGCGTCAGAAGCTGCTCGTAGCGGGCGCGGTCGATGGATCGCGGAAAGCTCCAATCGAACCTGTCGAGCGGCTTCAGCGCGCCGAGCGTCGCCCTCTTCGTGCGCGAAGCGAGGTTCCTCGTATCGCGTTCGCGGCGCTCAAGCATGACGATCTGTTCGACGACCTGGGCTGGCGAAAGCCGGCCCTTCGTCGCGTGCGTGACAAGCGCGAGGAGGGCCTCCCTCGACGAGCACAGTCCGATTCCGCGGAGCGCGTCGGCGATATCGAGCGTCATGTGTTGCTCCGGCGCCGGTCGTACTGGCCGAGATCATGGGGAGTGACGTCGCAATCGATGACGTGCGCGCTGAGGTCGAGAGCAACGGGCATGGGCGCGCCCGCAGCGCGCCGTGCTTGCTCGCAACGGAACGCGAGTGCGCCGGGATCGTGGAGCCCGCGCGCGAGGACGACGGCGACGGCTTTGGCGAGCACCTCGGCACCGTAGAGCTGGAGGAGCTTTCCCGTGCGCGCGGTCATGAAGCCGACGTTGCGCCCGACATCGACCCAGCGCGTGTACAGTGCATCGATGCCGGCAACCTGCGAGAGCAGCCGATCGCGCATCTTCGGGATCCGTCCCGCGCGCTTCTGCTCCAGTAGCTCGCGCCGATGGTCCGGATCTTCGACGCGCTGATGCTTGCCCCAGCTGCGTTCGTGGCGCGCGATGACGGCATCGCCGTCGAGCAAACGAACCTCGTGATCGCTCGCGGCGAGAGTCACGGTTCCGCGCGCGTAGCGTGGCGGGACCGAGTAGAGATTCGTCGCGAAGCGAACGAAGGCGGTCGTGTCGACGCTCGCCGGCGCGACGAGATCCGTCTCCGGCAGAGACGTCGGAAGTGCGAGAAGACGGGGCTGCTCTTCGGCGAAGACCTCCGCGACGGTGCGGTCGCGGAACCGGGGATGCGGACGCGTATCCGCGATGTCTCGGATGAACTCGAGGAGCTGGCGATTGCCGTCTTCGATGCTCGCGATCGTGCGCGCCGCGAAGAACCGGTCACGAAGGTAGCGATTCACACGCTCGACGCGGCCCTTGTCGGTCGGTCGCCGTGGCCGGCAGAGCCGCGGCTGGACACGAAGGGCGCCTGCGATCTCGAGTAGCCCCGGGTGGTAGCGGACGGCGTCGCCGTGGCGCGCGAGCACGACCGTCTTCGGGTTGTCGAAGAGCCACTGCCTCGTTACGCCATCGAAGAAGCGCGCCGCGCGGACGAGCGACCGACGGAGAGACTCCACCGTCAGATCGAAGACGAGTTCGGCCCACATCGCGCGCGAGTACGAGAGCACCATGACGAACACCCAGAGCGGACGGGTTCCACCGGGCACGGCGAGCGAGCCCACGTGCGCCCAGTCGATCTGCGCCTGCTCGCCGACCAGATGATCGAGCCGGAGGTACACCTCGCCGCGCGGAACCGGCCGCACCGCGGCGACGTGACGGCGTAGAATCGCGATCCCGCCATCGTAGCCGCGGAGCCGGATCATGTCCAAGAGCCGGGTTGCCCGAAGGCGTGGATGCTCCTTCAAAGTCGTGTCAATGAACGCCTCGAACGGATCGACGAGGCTCGGGCGCGATGCCAGGACCAGGCTGCGCGTTGCGCCGGGGTCGAGCACACGCGCGACGACGTCCGAGTGCACGCCGAGCTCCGCGACGATCGTGCCGGGCTTCCATTTCTCGACGTCGTGAAGGCGCCGAATGTCGTTCTCTTTCGCGATGTCGATGGTCACGACTCCACCCCCTCGAGGCAGAGCTGGCGGAGATCAGCGAAGTTGCCGAGTCCGTGGATGCGGCGGCCTCGCCGACGGTGGCCGTGGAACGCGACCTCGACGTCGTAGTGGACGGTCTTTTGGCCGAAGCCGAGGTCGTCGATCATCCGGGTCGCGGACGAATACGCCTCGACGTCCGCACACAACACAACAGACAGCGCCTGCTGGTGCCAGAGGGCGAGGCCCTCGAGCAGCGTCGCCGCCGCCCTCGGGTGGCTCGCCGTCGTGGGGCCCAAGATCGCCCTCATCACCTCGTGCCTCCCTGCCATCACGAGGAGCCGCGTCTCGCGCGGCAGAGGCTGCATCGTCACTGTGATTCGTTCCATCGTCGGTGCCTTCAACGACGACGGCGTGCTCCTCCACGATGGAGGCGGACGCGTCGTCGCGCAGGCACGAGATGGCCCTCGCGGGCAACTTAGCGGAACGGGTATCCATCACGAACTTCGTCGGCATCTTCGATGCATGCCGGCGGGCGCGGTAGTCGACGTTCCGCGCTGCGTGGTCGAGGCGACCATCGTGGCTCCGCTGATGACGCGCCTTCGTCTCTCGTCCCGCGTCGCTCTTGCAGCCACCGCCGCAATAGATCTGCCCGCGATAGTCCGACTCGCAGAAAACGACGATCCTCGCGCACTTCTCGCAGCGGATCCGCACGAATATCTCCGGCTCCACGCGCCAACCTTGACGGCCGCACGCAGAGAATTTGCCCCGCCTGGTAGCTCTCAGGCACCTTCGCCTGGTCAGCGTCCACGCGCGACACGAAGGCTCGGGATTGCTACTCCCGGGCCTTCATCAATTTCGCGGTCACCAATCAGGTACGAGGTCACGCGATCCCGGCCCAGTTCCTGGCGATGCGCGAATTCCTCCGGATCTTGGCGATCGTTAACA
>JBBQXV010000502.1:0-3268 GCA_038209335.1 Polyangiales bacterium
CGCGCGAAGAACATGTTCGCGTGCTTCGTGAACGTTCCGAGCGTCACGACGACGTCGCCTTTTCGCACGAAGCGCACGAGCTTCCACATCATGCTCGGTGATCGCGGCTTCACCGCGGCGCACGCGACCGGCTCGGCATCCGGCGCGACGGCGAGGATCGCCTTTCGCGCCGCCGCGAGGATGGGTTTGACCGCAGTGGGCGCGCCCGCGAACGGATCGGATTTCATCGCGCGCTCACAGGACCAGCGCTTCGGAGAGGACGAGCAGCCAGCGTAGTCCGTCCGATCCCTGGCCCGCGAGATAGATCATGTCCGCGCATGTCGCCGAGCGTACCGCGAAGCTCGCCGCGGGGGGAGTGGATGCCCGCGATGCTTGGCCGTCGACGTGTCAGGGAACGCTTCGCTCGACCGTACGAGGCGGCATGCGCAGCGACATGTCCAAGATCATCGTGGAGCGACCGCGTCGTCGCATCCCGAAGCGAAATGGATCTTGGTATCCGCGCGGGCGCTTGAAGGCGCGATGGCACCCCGATCTCGAAGACGCACCTTCGCGCGAAGGAATGGGGCATCTCTACAGAGACAAGTGGCTGAACGAAAACCTCCAGCCGCTCGTCCGGTTCCTCCGCACCAACGTCGGCCGCCCGTGGGCCGCGGTGTACGCCGACGTCGCCGCGCACGTCCGCCCGACGAGCGCCGTGCAAAAGCACGTGCTCGATCATCTGCGGCAGTACGTCGAAGAACATCCGCGGATGATCGACGGCGTCGCGTGCCATCCGATGGCCGACCCTCGCGGGGCGAGCCGGCCGATCACGAGCGTCGGGATGCGCTTTCGCTTTTTCGTGTGCCCGCGCACGGGCATCTTGCGGCTCGGACCTCTCGTGGCGCGCAAGAGGAAGATCGCGCCGCCCGATCCCGATCGGCGCGTCCTCTCGTCGACGCGCGAGCTTCGCCTCATTGCGGGCATCTGGTTCGACGTGGAGCTCGCCGGCTGTGGTTGCGCCGTGCACGCTGCCGTGGTCGAGCGGCCGATTCTACGGAAACGCCAGCTCGGATCGCGGGAGATTGCGCGGCATGGGTTGCGGTCTAACCAGCTCGTCGAACGCGATACCTGTCGCGCCACGCACGCTCGCCGTCCAAACCGAGTCGCGTGAGCCGCGGCACGACGAGCCTCTCGATCGCCGCATAGAACGATTCGACACGCTCCTCCGGGTGAAGCACGCCGAGCGCCGCGTACGCGGGATCGAATGGGCGCCGCTCTTCGAGCCAGCGCATCGCCGGAACCGCTGTTTGGTTTTCGCACAACGCGAGCCCCGACGTGGCCTCGCGTTGGAGCGACTCCCGCTCCGCAGCGCCGAGGGTCGGCCACGTATCTTCGAGGGCGGTCCATCCGAGCTTCTGGTGGCGCACTTCGTCGCGGAGGATCGCGGTGAGCGCTGCGCGCGTGAGTGGCTCGGTCGCCGCGCGACGCCCGGCGCGGAACAAGTAGGTGGACACGGTCTCGCCAATCGCGACCTCGATGACGAGCAGTGACATGGCTCGCGCCCGCGCGTCGGCGAGTGGCGCGAGGCGCGCGCGCACAGGTCGGTCGTCGTATTTGGGCGGAGCTGCGTGCAAGCGTTTTGCGACCTCCGCGCAAAGGCGCGCGTGCCGAATCTCGTCGCCAACAGCGGCCTTGAAGCGCGAAGGCCAAGGCTCCTGGAAGGAGGCGGCGCGTGAAGCACGTGCGAGCGCGCGGAAGATCAACGCCGATCTCAGCTCCTGCTCCGCGCGCATCGGCCACGCCGCGGAGGCGAACCGAACTTGCGCCGGGGAGAATGGTTCGAGCGCCGGCCGTGGAAGATCAGTCGTGAGCGACATCGCCGTTCGCGTCGCGGAGGGCCGCGTCGGCGTCGGTGCTCCCGGAGTCGCTGGCGTCGGAGTCGCTCGAGTCGAAGCCGAATCGTCCGACGTCATCGAAGTCGGAATCGGTGAGGCCGGAGTCGACCGAGCTCTCGCATGCACCTCCACCGCCAGCGCTGTAGTTCCAGGTCCCGCCGTTCATTTGACAGGTGCAGTCAGGCGTTACTGCCGCACCACAGTGTTGCGACGCGCAGCACGGGTCGCCGTTCGCATTGCAACAAGCCCCACCAAAGTCGCGGTTCGAGCATGCAATCGCGGTGAGCGTACCGCCCGCCAAGACGAGATCTCGCACGCGGTGTTTCCAGCTCAAGGTCGTTCTCCTTCGCTCATCGTGGATCAGCGAGCTCGTGCATGCACGCTACCTGGCCGCGATGAAGAGAGATCACGGACAGTGACCTCAATGGCTCACGGCGCCGCGCGGAGAAGGAACGGACGGGCGTTCATCGTGGTGCACGAGAACACGGGGTCGGAGTGAAACTCCCAGTGGAAATAGACCAGCTCGTCGGGCGAGCGCAGCTCCGGAGCGGGCTCTCCGAACGGCGCCGCGCACGCGACGGACTCGAGGGCGCCGAGGTCGAACGCGGTGACCCCGCTCGACTTCACGACCCCGAGCGCGTGAACGGCGCCGTTGCGCCCGATGATGATCTCGAGGCGAACGACGAGCTTCGCCTGCGACGGCGCCGCGTAGAACTCGAGGAAGCGATCCGCGAAGTACGGGTGGATGCGCTTGTGCATCTCGCCCACGTACTTGGCGAAAGGCACGAGCGCGCGATCGAGCGCGACCCGGTTGTCGGGCCGCACCGCGGGTACGTAGCCCTCGATCGACGTTCGCCATCGCTCCAAGGCGATGCGGCGTCCCTGGTCCAGACCGCAAGGCGAGACTCGCGCCGGCGCAGCGTCGACGATGCCCTCCGGCGCGGCATCCACGACGATCAACGCCGCGCGCCGCGCGTCGCCGGCGTCCGCCGCGCCGAGAGGCATCGTCGCGATCTCACCGTCGCGCGCGCGCGGCGCGCCGCACGCGACCAGCGACGTCGCTACCCATGCCACCCGCGCGCAGCTTCTCACCCGCGTAGCGTACGGCATCGAGCCGGCTCCTTCGCTGTCGACGATGGCGCCACGCGATTGAGCATCACGAGGCGCCGCGCGCGTGAACGCGCGCCGTTACGAGAGAGCGCCGGCGTCGTGATTCAGCACGAAACCTGACAGCCCGTCTTCGGGTCTCCCGTCTGGGTGGAGTTCTCATCGTGACGCCTTCCCTCGCGACTTCTTCGGCGCAGGCTGCGGCTTGAACGCGATGACGTTGGCGAGGATGGTGACCTCGAGTTCGAAGGTTGCGGCGATGAGCGCCCACGCCTCGTCGAAGCGGT
>JBBQXV010000503.1:0-3199 GCA_038209335.1 Polyangiales bacterium
TGCTCGGCGTCGATGAACGCGGCGACTCCTCCTCTCCGCTGCGCTTCGGCGATCGCGTGGAGCGCGAGCGTCGTCTTGCCGCTGGACTCGGGACCGTAGATCTCGACGACGCGACCGCGCGGGTAGCCGCCGACACCGGTCGCGAGATCGATCGCAAGCGATCCCGTTGGAATCGTCGCGATGGGCTCGGTCTCGCCCTCGTCGCCGAGCGCCATGATGGCGCCCTTTCCGAACTGTTTTTCGACCGACAAAACAACGCTCTTGAGGGCCTTCATTTTATCCGCGAGCTGATCGAGCATGGACGTGCGTCTCCTTCTTCGTGAGCGACCCCATTCGACGCGCGCCGCTCCGGGGCCGAGAGCGGGCGCCAACCTCCTACGTGGGGATGTGCGTCACGCGGCGGCGGCGACGCCTTCGCGATCGAGCACGCGGAGCGCGATGGCTTCCGCGACGTGCGGCGGGGCGATGGCGACGGCGCCCTCGAGATCCGCAATCGTTCGCGCGACGCGCAAGACCTTGGCGTACGCGCGTGCTGAAAGCGCGAGGCGCGACACCGCCGATCCGATGAGACGCGCGCCCCCCTCGCACAGAACCGCGACGCGCTCGAGGTCGCGCGCGGAGAGCGACGCGTTCGTCGTCGCGCGCACGTCGCCGCGCGACGCTCGCGCCGCTTGGATTCGTCGCGCGTCGGCGACGCGTGCGCGCACCACAGCGGTCGATTCGCCGACGGCCGCCCGTTGCAGCGCGGTCACCTCGACCGGAGGGAGCACGACGTGGACGTCGATGCGATCGACGAGCGGACCGCTGAGGCGCGCGCGGTAGGTGCGCACGCGCTCGGCCGAGCACGCGCAGCGCGCGGTTCCGTCGCCGCGGTAGCCGCACGCGCACGGATTCGTCGCGCAGACGAGCAGCGGGCGCGCGGGGAACGTCGCGCGCGATTGTGCGCGCGAGATGGTGACGACGCCGTCTTCGATCGGTTGACGGAGCGCCTCGATCGCAGATCGACGGAACTCTGCAAGCTCGTCGAGAAAGAGCACACCGTGGTGCGCGAGGCTGACCTCGCCCGGCCGCGGCGTGTCTCCGCCGCCCACGAGCGCGCTCTCGCTCACCGTGTGGTGCGGTGCACGAAACGGTCGTGCGCGCAGAAAGGCGCGCGTCCCCGACAGCATCCCGGCGACGCTATGGATCGCCGTGACGTCGAGCGCCTCGGCCTTCGTGAGTGGTGGCAGGAGCCCCGGCAGGCGTCGCGCGAGCATCGTCTTGCCCGCGCCGGGGGGTCCGATCATGAGGAGGTTGTGTCCGCCGGCCGCCGCGATCTCGAGCGCGCGTCGCGCCGCAGACTGACCGCGCACGTCGACCAGATCGTCGATCGCCGCTTCGTCCTCAATCGCGACATCTGTACTCTCGGGCGGACGCGGAAGGGCCGTGGTTCCACGAAGTGCTTCGACGAGCTCGGCGAGCGTCGCCGCCGTGCGCACGTCGATTCCCTCGACGAGAGCCGCCTCCGCCGCGTTGAGTCGAGGCACGACAGCACGCCCCACGCCTCGCGCGCGAGCCCCCACCAACTGGGGCAAGACGCCGCGCAGCGCGTGGACGCGCCCCGTCAGCGACAGCTCGCCGATGAAGAGGACGCCACGCAGCGCCTCTTCGCTGACGACTTGCATCGCGCAGAGCGTGGCCGCGGCGATCGCGAGATCGAAGCCACTCCCCGTCTTCTTCAAGTCGGCCGGAGCGAGATTCACCACCAGGCGGCACTCGCAGATGTCGACGCCGACCTGCATGAGCGCGCTCTTCACGCGCACGCGGCTTTCACGCACGGCGGCCTCGGCGAGACCGACGAGCTCGAACGACGGAACGCCGCGCGACGCTTCGACCTCGACGCGCACGAGATGAGCATCGAGACCGACGAGGGTGGTGCTGAGGGCCGTGGCGAGCATGACCGCCCCTATCGCGAGGAGCGTGCCGATTGCGAACGTGCCTATTTCTCGGGGAATCTCAACATCAGGGGGTGTCCCGGACAGTTGGGGGCCTGTCCCAGGCCACCCCTCGGTTCAGGCTCGCGCGGCCCACGGGACAGCGTGCCTCACCCTAGGTCATCCTTTTCCTTTACGTCGGTACGCGACTTGGGGTTTGATTCTGCCTCGCGAGCAGTTTGGCGTAATAAGGGAGGCCTCGTATGTCGCGCTTTCTGGTTCGGATCGGAACGTCATTCGTTCTGTCGTTTCTCGTAATTCTGCTCCTCAACTGCAAGAGCAAGCCGGCCCCTGGCGGCGTCTGCACCAACGTGGGGCGCTACATCTGCCAGGACCCCACCACCGCGCTCTTCTGCAACGCCGGCAAGTACCAAGTGATCCCGTGCTCGGGACTCAAGGGGTGCAGCGGCGGAACCCTCAACCCGAGCTGCGACGACGATCTCGCGAAGCTCGGCGACGCTTGCATGACGACCACCAACGAAAACTACGCCTGCGCGACCGACCACAACTCGGCGCTCGTCTGCCGCGACGGCAAGTACCAGACGTGGCGTATGTGCAAGGGCGCGAAGCACTGCGCGGTGCACCTCGACAAGGTCGACTGCGACAACACGATCGGTGACGTCGGCGATCCCTGCGGTACGTCGGGCTCGTTCGTCTGCAGCACCGATCACAAAATGCTGCTCATGTGCCAGAGCGAGAAGCTCGTCGCCGCGAACTCTTGCCGTGGGCCGAAGGAGTGTCGTCTCCTCGCCGACAACAAGAACCACTGCGACGACTCGCAGGCGCAAGAAGGCGATCCCTGCGACACGCAGGACGAAGTCAGCTGCTCGATGGACGGCAAGTCCGAAGTCATCTGCAAGGGGAGCAAGTACGTCGTGAAGCAGCTCTGCAAGCGCAAGGACGGCTGTGTCGTCCGCGACGGGCAGCTGCTCTGCGCGTTCTGATCGCTTAGCTCGCTCAACTAGTTCGCCCCCTTTGTCTCGACGCCTCTCCTCGAGAGCGCTCGTTCCGGTTTCGATTGGTCTTCTCGCAGCTCTGCTCACGTTGGGCTGCGCGGGGAACCCGGCTCCGGGACGAAACTGTACGAACGCCGGTCGCTTCGTCTGTGGTGACGAAGCGACCGCGCTTTTTTGTGCGTCCGGCGTCTATCAAGCGGTTCCGTGCCGCGGCGCGCGTGGGTGCACGGGGGGGCTCGTCGCGCCGATCTGCGATGCACGAACGGCGAT
>JBBQXV010000504.1:0-3180 GCA_038209335.1 Polyangiales bacterium
AGCAACGAGTCGGAAGTCATCGCGCTGGACTCGCAGAAGTCGGCGCGTCGACGACTAGAAGCCCGCGGTCGACGAGAACGCGCAGCAACGCCCCCGCGTCGGTCTCGAGCTCCTTTGGCGATGCCTCGTAAACAGTCTCAAGTCGGCGCACGATCTCGTCTAACGAGTCCCCGCGCGCGACGCCCTCCCAGACCTCGGCGCCAATTTCGTCGAGCCCGAAGTAGTCGCCGCGTTCGAGATCGACGATGACGAGCTCTCCGTCAAATCGTCGAGTATGAACGCCGAGCGCAGGACGATAGCGCGCCGCCGCATTCATCGCCTTCCCTCGTCTCGAGGCTTGCCGTGATCGCTCGCCGTCATATCTTCGAACAGTTGGACGAGGGCAGCCGTTGAAGAGTTCAAGGTTCTCAGAGATCGTGATCGCCGAAATTCGTACACTCCTGTGCAGTGTACCACTCGTGTGGCAACGTCCAAGTCCCGTACGTACACTTCGGGGTCGTCTACGACAAAACGGATCATAGAACGCGCCAGCGCGACAAACGCACGTTGTCCGCGCAGGGGCGTGACAATCGGCGCTTCGCAAGCGTCGTCGAAGACCAGCTGAACGATGCCTACGACCTGCGCTTCGCTCGAAGCGCGACGCGCCGGATCGAACGGAATTTTTCGAGGTCCCTCCTGAGGCTGACCGAGTGCCGCGAGCGTGTCCGCGTCTATCCACGTCACAGTCTCGGTCGGCGTTACGAAAAGACGTGAGCTTCGACAGTCAATCGCCGCTGTGTCGTCCGACACGAGGTCGAGCCCGCCGTTTCGACAAAGGAAGGCTGCGGCGGTGGACTTACCCGCACGGCTCTCGCCGATGAAGATGAGCGCGCGGCCATTCCGAGCGACGCCCGAACCGTGGAGGGTCGCCTCGCCTCGCGCGTGCCTCAGAAGCGCGTTTACAAGGCCAGCGTGGAACTTTGCTACGAAGCGCGGGTCCGCGCCCGGAGCTGGCGTGAACTCACTTCGCACGCCGGCGCGATCCGCCCGCAGCGTTGCGAAACCCTCCCACTCCGCGAAAAGGTCGTCGCCGATCCGCCCGATCCTGAACCTTGCCCTCCCGGGCTCGTCCCACTCGGCGACCCACCGCACTCTCGCGGTCACGTTAGGAACTCCTCGCGCTCGACAACGCGGCGCCCTCGCGGAAGCGCTGTACAAACGCTTCTATCCCAATCGCGGGCCAGAGCTCGGACCAATCGTTCGGGGTTTCCGGGTTGCGGGCGAACGCTTCGTACCGTGGCCTGTATCGCGCGGGTTGGACCAAACCGAGATCACCGAGTGCCGTCATGGCGGCAAATCGGTCGAGCGCTCCATGGTCGAGCGCTCGGAACATTTCGCCGAGGCCACGCTCGAATCGCGCTTTGTCTGTGCGAAGACGGATTGAATCGGGGATCAAACCGAAGAGCGCTTCGCGGTAGAGCCCGCGCGATTTGTTTCCCAAGAAAAACATCTCCGGTGGAATGCTCGCGCAGAACTCCGCAAGGTCGTCGTCGAGAAACGGATCGACACTGACGGATCCAGTAAGCTCTTCGAACTGGGCGCGGGCATCGCGAACCTCCAAACACATGTCGCCGAGCGCCAGCTCAGAAATGAAGGAGCCGTCGCACGGTAGCTGATTCGTCGACCCTGCGGCGTCCGCACGCTCCTCGAAGTACCGATGCAACGAAGGCCCCGCCCATTCATACGCGACCCGTCCGCGGCGGCGCGTCCCGCGAACGCCGCGCCGAACGGAGGCGGGAATGGCGCTCGACAGGAGCGGCCGAACAACGAGCAGGTACATCCGTTCTAACGCAGAAGCGCTCCAGTAAACGTCGAGGCGGGCAGCGCGCACCAGTGCGTCTAGTGCCTGGCCGCGTCGGGCGCGCTTGAGAAAAAACCCTGGATCGCCTTGGAACATGTCGTCTCCCCCGTGGCCGGACAGGAGCACGCTGGCGCCCGAATGCTTCGCGGCAAGTCCCATCGCGACATCCCATCCGCACGTCGGCCACGGATAGGGAGAACCGTCGACAACGAACGACGGGATCACGTGCGGGGCACCATCCGCGGGACGAAAGCGCATCGCTACGATGCCGAGCGCGGCTTCCAGCACCTTCATGTGCGGGCGATCGTCACCCGTCCCACCGAAGACAAGGTTGAGCGCCTGCACCTCGCGCTTGGATGCGCCCCTCGAGAGTGCCAAGACGAGCGCTAAGATCGCGCTCGAGTCGAGTCCGCCGCTCACCACGACAGCGACGCGTTCGGTATCGACTACGGCGCGCGCAATCGCTGCGGTGATCTGGCGACGAAGCTCTCGAACAACGTCGTCCGTCGATGCCCCGGAGAGCGGCGAGATGCGGAGTCCCGAAAGGCGATGGACCGCCGCCGCGTCGTGTGCGAGCTGAATCCATTCGCCCGGGAGCACGCGCCGAATGCCGCGATACACCGTTCGCGAGCGAAGCGAGGGCGTGCCGCCCGCGACCATCGCCGCTAATTTCTCGTCGTCGAGCTGGAGCGGTCGGTCCAGCGTCGCCGCGAGTGGGGCCAACCTCGAACAGACGACGACGCGTCCGCCGGCCTCGTTTGCGTAGAAGAGGGGGCGACCACCGAAGCGCCCACGCCCGAGAAGCAGCCCCCCCCCGCGCACCGCAACGAGCGCGAAACAACCACGCAGATCCGAGAGCGGCGCGTCGATACCGAGTGGACCGTGCGGCGTGCCCACGTGTCCGAGTCGCTCCTCACGACGGATGATGCCCGACGGCGTCCCCGGCCAGGCGAGAATCAGGGACCTTCCATGACTCAATTCCGCAGCCGCGCCATCGACGCGCGCCGCGCAGGCGATCCGGTCGAGGCGCTCTCTCGCGTCGACAGAGTCAGCGCCAAATACGGCCGCGATCATCAGACTCCGAGACGCCGCCGAGGCTCAGGAGACCTTCTGGATCTTCCCGTTGAAGCCTTCCGTATTTGTCGAGCCGCCCGACAGCGTCAACTCGCGAAACGTCCCCAGATGCGTCAGTCGAGGAGTCGTGTAGCGCCTGCGAGTGTGTGTGTCGGCAGCGGTTCCAGACTCTAGCGCGTCGGTCGCGCGGGCGGAGTTAGGGCTCGTCATGATGGTCACTCCAGTTTCGTAGCTCGGCAGGGCCACGTCATTCACCAAAAAGGCTG
>JBBQXV010000505.1:0-3123 GCA_038209335.1 Polyangiales bacterium
CTGCTGACGGGCGCCGGGTGCGCGCTCACGTCGAAGGCCGACTCGAACGTCTTTCGATACTTCACGCCGGAAGGGCTCGAGGCCGCGCCGTCGCCCGACGCGCCCGCCAAGGTCGGCGCGCCCGCCGCGTCGAACATCCAGCTGCGCCTCGGGCGCGTGATGGCTGCGGCGTACCTGCGCGAAGAGATCGCGTACCGCGACTCGAGCTACGAGGTGAGCTACCTCGACGACGCGCGCTGGACGGAGCGCCCGGATGCGTTCGTGCGGCGCGCGCTCGCTCGCGTCCTCTTCGAGCAGCGCGGGATGCACCAGATCGTCGCGGGCGCCGGTCCCACGATCGACGTCGAGCTATCGGCGTTCGAGGAGCTGCGCGCGCCGCGCCACGCCGCGCGCGTGCAGATGACGTGGACGCTCCGCGACGATCAGCTGGTGCGCGTCGAGGAGACGTTCGCGATCGAGCGTCCGCTGTCGTCGAAGGGCGCCGCGCCGCCGACGGAGATCGCGCGGGCGATCGCGTCGGCGCTCGACGAGGCGGTGAACCGGATCGCGGCGCGGACGATCGAGGTGCTCGGAAAGACAGCGCCGCCGGCGACGAGCGCGGAGCGGTGAGGCCTAGAGCCAGTACCGCGCCGCGTCCGTCGTCGCGCCGTAGTGCTTGAACCAGACGTTGCCGGTCGTGCTGTGCCCCATCATGACGTGCAGCTGACCCGAGATCCCCGGCGCGTACGCAGGCGGCGCGAGATCCCAGAAGTCGAGCCCCTCGAGCTCTTGGCCGACGTCCTTCGTGCCGTCGAACGGAACGTCGACAAACGACTTGTGATAGTCGACCCACATCGTGAACTCGCGCCGTCCGCTCAACACGCTGAAGCCTTGGACGCCCGAGCCGCCGTCATCGCTGAGATAGAGATGCCCCATCGGCGAAAACGCGCCGCCCTGCACGGCATTGATATCCATGTCGTACACCTTGTCGGCCTCCGGCATGAGGACGAGCGCGCCGACGAACGTGAGACCCGTCGGCTTGCCGGTGGAGTCTTTGTCGATACGGTACTTCCTGACCGAGTTGTCCTTCCGGATGTGAAAGTTCGACGTGTACAGCAGGCCGTCGATCGAGTTGATCGCGAGCCACGGCATCTCGTTGGTCGCGCCGTGCGACGGGAGCTCGGCGTCGCCGACGTAGTTTAGGTTCGCGTCGAGGAACACGACGCGCGGCGGATTCCCGGTCTTCTCGCGCCCTTCGAGCGGCACGTAGAGATACCCGTCGCTGAAGTCGGGATCGCCGTAGTGATCCCAGCCGCCGTACAGAGACGGCGGGATCGGCGCCGACGCGACCTCGGGGTGGGCCTGATCGAGTGACGTCCCGACTGGCACTTTGAGGATGTAATACTGATTGGCAATGAACCAATTGGACGGATCGTGCGCCGCGCCTTGCACGCTGTCGCCCCAAGCGTAGTCGCCATTCTTCGGATAGTCGTAGTCGGCGCCTGCGGGCGTGACGAGCCACCACGCGGGAAACCCGCCCACGTACGGGTTGATGAGCTTGACGGGAGCGCTGCAGGCCGCGCCGAACGTGACGGTCTCGAACGGCGAGATCATGTCGAGCATCCCCGAGTGCGTCATGCCGCTGCCCAGATCGATCACACGATCGGCGATCGGCGGGATCACGCGCGTGTCGTGGACGGTCGCGCGCACCGCGATCGGCGACGACGTCTGGGCGACCAGGTGCACGGTTCGGTAGTCGACCCGGTCGATGTGCGAGCCGGTCAGCGCGGCGGCGCCCGTCTTGAACGAGCCGCTCGTGTGCTCGACGCCGTTCCACACGACGACGAAATCGTAGTCCGTGCACGCGGCGAGACCGCCGATCGGGAGGGTGTGGCTCGTGCCGCTCGTCCCATCGGTGCCCGAGCCCGCCGTCGTCGTGCGCGTTCCGGCGGGGTAGACGTCGACGCGCGCGCGCACCGCGCCTCTCGGCGTGTAGAACGAGACCGTCACCCCGTTCTCGGTGGGCGCGGCGGCGAGGTACGTGATCTCCGGGAGCGGCGGGTTGCCGGATTTGTTCGTGCAGTCGTCTTCGCTGTCGACGGTACAGATGGGCACCTTGTGAAGCGCGTCGTCCGTCGCCGTCGTGTCCTCGGACGCGACGGTGCACGCCGCCAGCAGGCCACACGCGGCGACGATCGCCCCAGAGAACACGCGGGGAATGGCGAGCGCATGCGGCGCGCGCGGTAGGTGAATGATCATGGCGAGAGCTCCTTCGATGAAGAGGCTTTCGCGACGACCTCGCCGAATCTCACACGATGGACGCGCGTCCGCGTCGATATTGCGAGGCCGATGCGCGATCACCTTGTGGAGGCCGCGGACGCGCGACGACTCTTTCTTCCTTATTCGGAGGCAACCGGCGGCGCCGGCTGGCCCCAGGAGATCCGCACCACGAGCTCGCGCGCGGTCTGCAGCGCATGGGTCTCGCGCACGTCACGGACTCGCGTGAGGCTCACGATGTGCCGGAACGTCTCCGCGATGCCCTGCCGCGACAGCGGCGTCGCGAGGTAGGGGTGGTCGCTGAGCGTGATGGTCATCGAGCGCACGGCCTGATCGCGCGTCGTCGCCACGAGGGTGCCGTGCGTGTGATCGTGCCGCCACAAGCCGGGCGCCCTTTGCATGAGGCCGGCCGGAGTGAGAAACGCCAGCATCACGCGCCTCACGCGGCCGAAGCAGAGGTCGGTCCAGCGATCCATGAAGATGCGGAAGCGCGCGTCGTCCTCGGCGCAGGGGCCGCGCCACACGGCCTCGTTCCACGCGACGATGTAGCTCTCGGGGTGCCATTCGAGCGGGCTCTTGGTCCAATGGATCGTTTCTTTTCGCACGTCGTCGGGGAGGTGCCGAGCGATGGCATCGAGAGAGGACGCACCCCAGAGCTCGATCGCCACCTCACGAACCGAGTGGACGAACATGCCTCTGCACCGAGGCTCGTCGGACGGCGACGTTCTGCGCATCACGGTCCGCCACTTTACTCTTGCCGACGCGCGCGCGCACCTGGGCCCGATGGCTATACTCGAGGCGTGCGACCGTTCACTCCTTCCCAGCTCGGTCCGACGTCGCAGGCGCTGCGCGACCTCGGCGAGCTCG
>JBBQXV010000506.1:0-3118 GCA_038209335.1 Polyangiales bacterium
GGTCGTGATCAGCGCCGTCGCTGGGTACGCGGTGATCGTCGCGCTGACACTCGCGATCCGCGATCTGCCCGCGAGCGTCGCGCACGGCGGCGTCGAGCTCCTCGTGCTCCGCGAATCGCTCGGCGCGCGCGCGGCGACGGCGACCATGACGCTCGTCGTGGCCGCCATGTGGTTCTGCGGCCTGTCGAGCGTGACGAGCACGTCGCGCACGCTCTACGCGTTCGCGCGCGACGGCGGTTTCCCGGGCGCCGCGTACGTGCGTCGCGTTCACCCGCGCCTTCGCACACCGCACGTCGCGATCGCGGTCGCCATGTCCGCGCCGCTCGTCCTCGTGCTGTCGACTGCGCCGTTTCGCGAAGATATCTTCCTGTCGATCGCGACGTTGGCGACGACCGCGCTCTACGTCTCGTACGCGATCCCGATCGCCCTCGGCGCGATCGCACGCGCCCGCGGACGATGGCGGCATCGCGGACCATGGCAGCTCGGACGATTCGGCGTGCCGATCGCGTGGGCGGGCGTCGCGTGGTCGGCGTGCGTGCTCGGCGTGAGCGCGATCGCCGACTCGCTCTCGGCGAAGATGCTCCTCGGGATCGCGATCGCCCTCGGTGCGCTGTGGCTACTCTACGTGCGGAGTCGCTTCCGCGGCCCAAAGATCGCGCTCGCGACCTTCGAGCGAACGCACGGCGTCCCCGATGCGCCAATAGAGTGACTTCATCAGCTTGCGATTGTGGATGAGCGGTTTGTCGTAACGCCCGAGGCGCATCCCGCGAAATTCGATCGGCGTGTTCGCGACCGCCGGGATGAACCGCGCGTCGTCGTTCACCTCGTTCCGGCCGATCCGAGGGACGACGCGCCGCACGACCGGCATCAGCGCGCGCCACGCCGGTGCGACGCGCGCGTACGCGAACGAATGCAGCCACGTCGTCCGCGGCGTCTCGGGCACGAAGAAGATCGCGAAGCGACTTACGACCGGGCGCGGCGCGTGCGTCTTCGGGTGGTGCCAGCTGAGCGTGTAGACGGTGTGGATCGGATTGAAGCGCGTGACCCAGCGATTCTCGAAGATGTCGCCATGGCGCGTGAGGAGCAGCGGCGTCCACGGCGAGGGGCGCTGCGGCGCGCGGTAGAAGACCTCGGTGCGATCATCGTGGTTCTCGGCTTCGAAGTGAATCGCGCCAGCGTCTGCTTCGCGCCAGCCGAGGAAGTCGTGAACCCACGACGTGTGCTCGTCCTCGGAAAAATTATCGAACGAGACGTGAAGCGGCGCGTCGAAGCGGACGCCGAACGCACCGACCGGCTCGAACCCCTCGCTCGCGTAGTCGAGATCGGGCATCGCGGTGTCGGAGAGATCGCGTCCACCGAGCCACACGTAGCCGTGACGATCGATCGCGCGCATCGCCCGATCGTCGACGGTCACCGCGCCGAGAGCGTCGCGCGAGAGCGAGAAGGCGCGCCCCGCGAGCGTGAGCGCCGTCGTCTTTCCGCGACCGAGATCGTTCGACGGAAGGACCGGATGGATGAAGCGCGTCACGTCGGGCATCGGGTACGAGGGGTCGGCTGCGCTCATGCGTCGATCTCCAGATCGCCCTTCGGCGTTGCGATGCAGGCGAAGCAGCTTCCGTCGGGCGGCGATTCGCCGGGCGCCGTCTCGTAGATCACTTCGCCCGCGAGGACGCGCGTTGCGCACGTCCCGCAGCTCCCGACGCAGCAGCCGGTCTCGATGGCGACGCCGTTCGCCTCCGCGAGCTCGAGGAGCGACGTCGACGTCGCGGGATCCCACGTCGCGGTGACACCTGACCGTCGAAACGTGACACGCGGCGCAGTGCTCGCAGCGCGTGACGGCGGCGCGCCCTGGGCTTTCGCCTTGCGCAGCTTCTTCACCGTCGACGGACCGAACGCCTCGAAGTGGATTCGCTCGAGCGGCACATCCCAATCGAGAAGCCCCTCGGTGATCGCCTCCATGAGGCCGTTCGGACCGCACACGTAGAACTGAAACGCGTTCGACGGCAGCGCCTCGCGGATACGCTCGATCGTGACGCGCTCGCCTTTCGTGCTCGTGAAGACGTTGACGCGCACGCCGGCCGCGCGCGCGGCTTCGATTTCGTCGCGATGAACGACCGACGCGTCGTCGCGCGCGCCGTAGAAGAGCCATGCTTCGCGTGGCGGATCGCGGGTCGACGCTTCGTCGCGGATCGCCGCGAGCATGCTGACGAGCGGCGTGACGCCGACGCCCGCGCCGATGAGGACGATCGGATCGGACGAGGCGACGTCGACGTGAAACTGTCCGCCGGGCGCCTTGACGGCGATCGTGTCGCCGACGCCGACGACGTCGTGCAGGTGGCTCGACGCAACGCCGGCGCGCTTGACGCTGACGCGGTACGAGTCGGAGCGCGGGCGATCCGACATCGAGTAGCAACGAACGATCGGACGCGCGCGACCGGCGACGTCGAGGCGGAGCGTGAGGTGCTGGCCTGGACGAAACGGAGGGAGCGCGCGACCGTCCTTCGGCTTCATGACGAGGCTGACGACGTCGCCCCCTTCGTCGCGTTTGGCGGCGACGACGAAATCGCGGTGACCGCTCCACGCCTCGTCGCCGCGAAGGACGTCGAGGCGCACGCGTCCGTCCGGTCCACGCGAAAACGTGCCGATGCGAGGAGCGTACTGCGCCGCGACGAGCGCACGTCGTCGCGCGTTCGTGCTCGCCGCGGGACGAAGGCGCATCCGCGCGTCAGGCGCTTCGGCGCGGTCGTCCCGGAGCGCACTCGCCATCGGCGCGGCAAGGCGCGCGATCGCACCTGCATTCTCGAGGAAGACGAACGTGACGAGGCGAGTCGCCTCCGCGCCCTCCGGCACCACGAACGACGCGAGACGCACGACGGGCGTTCCCTTGGATGACCAGCGGTATGTCGTCATGACGCGCAACGGATCGATCCGCGTGACGACGTCAACCTCCCGAGCGACGCCCGCACGGATGCCCGCTAGCGCGAGCCAACCTGCGCGCGCCTGCGGTCCCGTGAAACGCTCGTGCACGCGATCGTCGAACGCGCTGGCCTCGTAGACGAGCGACGACTCCGCGCTCGCGTCGACGCCGAAGAGCCTCCGCGCGAACGCCAGGTGCGGA
>JBBQXV010000507.1:0-3116 GCA_038209335.1 Polyangiales bacterium
GATTCCTCCTGGAAGATCTCCTCGACCGGCTTTCCGAAGTAGCGGCCGATGGCGAGCGCGAGGCCGAGCGACGGGACGTAGCGGCGCTTCTCGATCGAGATGATCGTCTGCCGCGACACGTCGAGCGCCTTCGCAAGATCCTCCTGCGAGAGCCCGCGCTCGAGTCTCAGCTCCTTCAGTTCGTTGTCCATGTAAAGCTCACTTTACGTCAAGCGAGCTTTACATGTCAATTCGGCGGCTTCTTCGCGCGGCTCGGCTGGACGCGCTTCGGCTCGCCGGGCATCTTCGGGAAGTTCGGCGGGTACGGCGCCTCGCCCTCGCCCGCGGCTTCCTCCTTCGCGACCCACTCGCAGAGGCGTTCGAGGTCGTTCACCGTGTCGTCGATCCCCGCTTGGACGTCGCCGAGTTCCGCGAACCGGGCCGGCATCGTCGCGATCGTGAAGTCCTCCGTGAGGAGATCGTCCAGCTCGTCCCAGCGGAACGGGGCGGAGACGGTCGCGTCGATCCGCGCGCGCACGGAGTACGCCGACGCGATCGTCCGGTCGCGCGCGTTCTGGTTGTAGTCGATGAAGACGCGCTTGCCGCGCTCCTCCTTCCACCACGCCGTCGTGACGAGCTTCGGCGCGCGCCGCTCGACCTCGCGCGCGAACGCCAACGCGCAGCGGCGCACCTCCTGGAACCCCCACTTCGGCTCGATCCGGCACGCGATGTGGATGCCGCGGTTCCCCGACGTCTTGGGCCAGCCGACGTAGCCGAGCTCGTCGAGCGTCTCGTGGACGATCGCCGCGACCTGCTTCGCGTGCTTGAACGTCGTGCCCGGCTGGGGATCGATGTCGATCCGTAACTCATCCGGATGCTCGACGTCCCGCCGGCGCGACGGCCACGGGTGGAAGTCGAGCGTGCCAAGGTTCGCCGCCCAGCAGACCTGCGCGAGCTCCGTCACGCAGAGCTCGTCGGCGGTGCGTCCGGACGGGAACGTGACCGTCGCCGTCTCGATCCAGTCGGGCCGGTTGTCGGGCACGCGCTTCTGGTAGATCGCTTCGCTCTCCGCGCCGCCCGGATGCCGCTTCAGCTGCGTCGGCCGCTCGTAAAGCGCGCGCACGATCCCGTCGCCGACCGAGAGGTAGTACTGGACGAGGTCGAGCTTCGTCTCCTGCCGCTTGCGGAAGTAAACCTTGTCGGGGTTCGTCACCTTGACGGTGCGCTTCCCGACCTCCAGCTCGATAAAAGGGGAGTCGGCCATTAGTGCCGCCTCCAGTGACGATTTCGCGTTCCTGGCGCGCGAAAAGCGAGCGAGGCAAGGACGCAGGGCGACCCGATAGCCGAAGCTATCGGGTGCCCGAGGACGCCGCAGTTGGCGAAGCCGACCGACGAGCGAAGCGAGGAGTCGCGACGCTTTGCAGCCGCGAGGGGTGCGCTAATCGTGGCTGGAGGAGGCACTGTCCAGGAGTATGGTGGCGATCGTGTTGGAAGACACGCGCCCAACGAGACTCGCGCTCGAACCGCTCGACGACTTCGTCGTCGTCGAGTACGCCGAGGAAGAAGCCGAGACGCGCGCCGGGCTGATCCTGCCGGCGAGCCTCGAGGCGCACTGCCGCAGCGGCATCGTCATCTTCATCGGGCCCGATGTCGAGGGCGTCGCGCCCGGCGACAAGGTCTTGTTCCCGAAGGACGCCGGCTACGACGTCCGCCTCGCGGGCACCGCACAGCGTGTGATCAAGCGCGGCGAGCTGATCGCCCGCATCCTCGACTGAGGACGCGGGCGACCGACTGCCTACTTACCGACCTTGACGTTGACCCTCGACCCCGGCGGGAGTCGGCGCCTGTGGGCGGGGCTCTGAGAGACGATCAGCTTCCTCTGCTTCTTGGTGGAGTGAACGAGCTTCACTTTCCCGAGCCGGCAGTTCGCCTCGTTGAGCAATTCCGTCGCGAAGTGAACGTGATACTCCGTAACGTCCGGAACGACGCAGAGCGGTTTCGGCAGCGCCGAGTTCGTCAGCGTCGCAGTGGGGGTCGAACTCGTGAGCCACGAGCCGGCGTCCGCGACGCGGAACACGTCCGCGGTACCTGTGCTCCAGTTGACCAACGGCGCGCCTGCCAGCACGGTCGCTCCGTCCGCGGAGCTCGCCAGCGCGAATCCCCGGAAGTCTCCGCGAACGCCGGCAGAGTTGGTCAAAACCGCGGTAGGAGTCGCGGTAGACGTCCACGCGCTTTCGGCTGACGCGTGGAACACGTCCGTCGCGCCGGTGTTCTTGTGGGCGCCGAGCGCGCCGACTACGGCGGTCGTGCCATCGGCGGACACTGCCAACGCGTCTCCGAGGAAGTCGTTCGCTAAGCCGGCTCCATTGGTCACGATCGCCGTCGGAGTCGAGCTCGTGGCCCAGGAGCTCGCGTCGGCGGCGTGAAAAATGTCAACAGCACCCTTCCACCCGTTCACGCCCGGAGCCCCGAGGAACGCCGTAGTGCCGTCGCCCGAGAGCGCCAGCGCCGCTCCGAGGGAGTCATGCGCGACGCCGGTCGCGTTGGAAAGAATCGCGGTCGGGGTCGAGCTCGTGGCCCACGCCACTTCGCTCGCCACGTGGAACAGGTATGCGCTGCCGGTGCTCTTACTTTGCCAACGATTGCTGACGAGCACCGTCGTCCCGTCTCCGGAGATCGCGACTTTGAACCCGGCCGACGAGTCCGAGTTGGGCTGGGCCGCGTTATTCAAGATCGCGGTCGGAGTCGCCGTCGAAGTCCACGCATTTTCGCTGGCGACATGGAAGATGTACGCGCCGCCGGCAAACGAGTTGTAGTTCCAGTCGCCCGCCACGAGCGTCGTCCCGTCGGAAGACACTGCCAGTTCCGAATCGCCGAAGAAGTACCCGTTGGGGACGGTCAGTGCCGCCGTCGGCGTGGAGGTCGACGCCCACGCGCTCTCGTCCGAGACGTGGAACACAAGCACGGCGCCGGTCGAGGTGTCTCCGAAGCGGAAGGGAGCGCCGACGAAGGCTGTTGTCCCGTCGACCGAAAGGGCGACGCTCAACCCGAGCCCTTCCCCGAGTCCGTGAGACGCGGTGCCGGACAGGGTCGCTACAGGAGTCGAACTCGAGACCCAAGATCCCGCGCTGGCGACG
>JBBQXV010000508.1:0-3112 GCA_038209335.1 Polyangiales bacterium
GGTCCCGCCCCCGGGCAACGGCGGCACCATCGTGCCTGGGACGTACGCACTTGTCGCGTATCGCAGCTATCTCGGCGGGCCGCAGGGCACCGCCGAGGCGCGCGGGACCGTCGTGTTTAGCGGCTCGCCGTCGGTCGGCGCGTACACTTCGCTCGAGGAGGTCCGCAATACGACCGGCGCGTTGACGTCACACCCGCCGCGCGGCGAGGCGTACACGTTCACAGTGCAAGGGATGCCCGCGCGGTTCTTCTTCCGCTCCGCGACGTGCCCGCCGGGTCCGCAGAACGAAACGGATCGCGTCACCGCGACGCCCACGACCATCCGCATCATTGACGTCGGCGCCACCGAGCGGGTGTACGAGCGGCTGCCGTGAGGCCCGGCGCCCTCACCTGTGATCCGAGGTCGTATTCTTTTTTTCATAAAGCACCTCGAGGCACGCCATCGACGGGGTATGCGCAATAACCCTGCCTCCTCTTCTTTCGGTCGCTTCGCCGTCGCCGCCGTCTCCGCCGTCGCGTCCGTGCTCGCCGCCTGCGGCGGCAACTCGAACAGCGCTGGCGGCTCGAGCGGCTCACCCAATCCCAAGCCGTCGTGCGTGTGCCACGTCGACGAAAACGGCGTCGCGCAGGACGTCGCCTGCGGCGAACAGTCTTGTGTCCACAGCGTGAGCTACACGTGCAGCGCGGCCGGCACCGGCACGCGCGGCGGCGCCTGCACCGCGCCCAATCCAACGGACGCGGGCGCTGACAGCGCGCACGACGGCCCGCTCACCTGCCAGTCCTACGCGTGGTGCGGCTCGGGATCCGTGAAGCAGTGGAACGGCATCACGCTCCCGACGATGCGCGGCGGAACCATCGCCAACGGCCTTTATCGCGAGGCCTACATCCTCGCCGAGAAGGGCACCGGAACGACGTTCGGCGACTATGGTTCCGCCTTTCTCTTCCGGGACGGCTCGGTGCGTGTGCTGGGCGCCTTCGAAGGAGTGGGCACGTTCAGTACGAACGCGACGACGCTCTCCCTTCGATACACGGCGAACTGCGACGACCAAAGCGGCGCGACCCGTGACCCGTCCACCGCAACGCGGGATTTCGAATACTTCGTCGACGGGGACGGTCAGCTCTTCCTCTTTCCCAAGAGCGTCGGATCGGACGGCAAGCAGACCGTCGCATTCGTTTACAAGCCGCAAGCCACGCTGTGTGGCAACCTTCCGAAGGAAGTTCCGGCGTCTCCCGGCGACTCGTATGTCTGCAAGGTCACGAACTGCGGGTGCACCGAGGCGAGCAACGGGCCGGCGAGCGCGTCGACGTGCAAGTTCGTTCACGGTAACTGACGGTCGAGAAGCGGCAAGCGGCCGGTCGCACGCGAGTCAAGGCGGTGCCGTCACGATCGTGGGGACGGGCGGCGGCTCGGCGGCCGGGAGGCTCGCGTCGAGCGCGTCGGGGATCGTTCGGTAGCGACGATAGAATTTCGTCACCTTCACGACGTAGTCCTTGGTTTGCATGTACGGAGGAATCCCGCCGTACTGCACGACGGCGCCCTCGCCGGCGTTGTATCCGGCGACAGTGAGCTCCAGATCGCCGTTGAACATGTTCGCGAGCACACGCAGGTAGCGGACGCCGCCGAAGATGTTCTCGCGCGGATCGTTGATGTCCTTTACCTGCATCCGGTCCGCCGTCTCGGGCATCAGCTGCATGAGGCCGCGCGCGCCGGCGTAGCTCACGGCGCGGGGGTCGTAGTCGCTCTCCACCTTGATGACGGCGCGGACCAGCGACTCGGGGATCTGGTAGAGGACTGATGCCTGGCGGATGTGCTCGTCGAAGCGCGTGTAGCGCAGGGGGTCGCGATCCTGGGGAGCGAAGGGGGTCACGCCGGGACGAACGGTGTTGCCGGCGCTGGTGCTCGGCGCCGCTCCCTTGATGTAGACCTTAGCGGCGGGGTTCGCGGTGGGGCGGTTCGTGAAATGCACGACGCCGTCCGCGTCAGTCCACTGGTAGATGTCCGCGCGCGCTTCGTTACGCGCAGAGAGCGGCGCGATGACGATCGCGGCGCAGAGGGCGATGCGCGCGAGACCGGACATCACCGAGGAATGTTCGCGGATCTTCAAGAGTCTTGCAACGTCTTGGCAATTGGTACCACCAAGGAGGCGCGTGTATTCCGCAGGCGATCAGACCAGGGCGAGCGCTTTACGCCGGCGATCCCGCACGATCAGCACGATGACGAGGGCGAGGAGCACCAGGAATACCGCGACGGCCCCTCGCTCGATCTTCGTGGCGAGCACATCCCGCGCGGGGGCGTCGATCAGGCAGGCCTGCGGCGTCTCCGGCGGCCAGAACGTCAGCGGCGTGCAGTGGCGGCGCCGGAGCGAGAGCCAGTCCATGAGCGCCGCGACGGTGATGTGCACGAGGAAGCCCTGATAGATGGCCTTCGTCTTCATCGACAGCGACCCGAGCGCGATGCCCGCGACGATCGCGCCTACCGCCTCGAGATACGGCTTGCCGAAGTGGATCATGCAGTAGGGCACGGCCATCGCGAAGATGGCGCCCGAGCCGAAGCTCTTTCGCAGCGCGCCGAGCCAGAAGCCGCGGAAGAACATCTCGAGCGCGAAGAACTGCGCGAAGTACATCGCCTCCCAGACCAGGAAGTCGAACCAGCTGCGCGTCGAGTCCTTGTAGAACGGGTAGTAGGTCGCGAAGTCGGGCGCGGTGCTGACGATGAGCATCGCGGGGATCACCACCACGAGGAACAGCCCGTAGATGTGGATGTGGTCGAGGAGGCCCTTCGTGCGGAGCCCGAGGTCGCGGACCGAGTCCTTGCGGAAGAAGAGCCTCCAGAGGACGAACGGCAGCAGGTAGCCGCCGATGCGCGTGCCGGCCCACCACCCGAAGCCGAACAGCTCGTCGTACTTCGCGAGCGTCGCGGCCTTCCCGGTGAAGGCCTTTGCGATCAGCGGATAGAGGTGCAGCTCGAAGAACGCGCGACCGCCGTAGTACTCCTGCATCGTCAAGATGAGCGCGCACATGACGAGCGCCACCATCGGACGGTGATCGGTCTTGCCCTTCGCGAGGAGCGCCGCGCGCTCGCGCGTCGCGTCCTCGTCGAGCTCGCGCCACGT
>JBBQXV010000509.1:0-3096 GCA_038209335.1 Polyangiales bacterium
CGCTCCTCCTCGTCGCGATCCCGGCGTGGTTTCTCTACGAGGTCACGGTCTCGAATTTGACGGGCGATGCCGACGATCGCTCGACTGGATTGAAGCGCTGGTTCGCGCTCTGCACGCCGCTGCTCGCGATCGTCAGCGCGATCCCCAGCCTCGTCGCGCCGAACGACGACGCGCGCCGCACGCTCGGGATCTTCGGGATGATGTTCTTCTCGGTGCACCTCGGCTTCTCCGCGATGCTCTTCGCGTTCGAGCCGCCGGGTCCCTCGCGCCGCGTGCGCATTCACTGGGACCGCGATCGCGCTGGCTTCTTCACGCGCTTCTTCGGGCCCGGCCTCGGGAAGAGCTCGTTCCTCGTGACCGTGTTCGGCTTCGTCGGCGTCTTCGCGACCGCGTTCGTCGAGATCGCGCGCATCCATTTCTCCGCGGTGTCGGGCGGGCGAAGCGACGAGTACATCCAGCAGCTCTTCTTCTTCGCGATGTATACGGCCGGGTTCTTCGTCTACCTCACGGGGCTGACGGCGTGGCTTCGCTCGCGCGGGAACAGCGCGTGGATCGCGCGCCTCATCGCGGCGGCGATCGTCTTCCTCGTCTCGGCCGGGCCGTGGATCGTCGCGGCGATTGGCGGCGTGCTCGCGCAGAAAGAGGGCTGGATCGTCGCGGCGCCGAGCCCCTTCTATGTATTCTACATGCTCGATTGGATCGGCAGCACGTCGCACACGAAGGGCGATTTGCCCATCGTCGAAGCGGGCGTCATCTGCGCGTTCTTCTGGGGAGTGCTCGGTCTCGTCTTGCTGTCGGTCGCGACGCGAAAGTGCGCGGTCGTCGTCGCGCAGCACGACGCCGCGGTCGCGCAAGCCGAAGCGGCGCTGCGCGACGAAGAGCTTCAAGCGGCGCGCCCGCAAACCGCGGCGCCTCCGGAAGAAGCGCAAAAGCCCGCCGACGACGCGCCGCAACCGCTGGGCGCGGGATGACGACGTCGACGCTGCTCGATCCCGGCTTCGCGCGCGAACTCGAGGCGCTGCGTCGGCGCATGCAAGTGCGCGCGCGCTCCGGCGCGGGAGGTGATCACATCGCGAAGCGACGCGGCAGCAGCGCGGAGTTTCTCGAACATCGCTCGTACGCGCCGGGCGACGACTTGCGCCGCATCGATTGGCTCGCGTTCGCGCGCACCGGCGAGCCGGTGTTCAAGCTCTTCCGCGCAGAGGAAGACGTGATCGTGCGGCTCGTCGTCGACGCGAGTCGCTCGCTCGACGCGGGATCACCGTCGAAGCTCGTCGTCGCGCAAAAGCTCGCCGCCGCGATCGGCTACATGGCGCTCGCGTCGTCCGAGCGCGCGCAAGTGATTGCGGCGGGCGACGGCTTGACGCGCGTGCGCGAGCCGACGCGCGGACGCGGATCGCTGGCCAAGCTGCTCCGCGAGCTCGACGAGATCGCGCCGCTCGGCGGGACGGATCTCACTCGGGCGATCGACGGCGTCCTCCTCCGTTCGGGTCGCCCTGGGATGCTCGTGATCGTGAGTGACTTTCTGGATCCCGGACCGTTCGACGGCGCGATCACCCGCGCGGCAGCCGCGGGTCACGACGTCGCGCTCGTGCAGGTGTTGTCGCCGGAAGAGCTCGCGCCGTCGTTCGAAGGCGATCTCGCGCTCGAGGACTCGGAGACCGGCGCGATCGTCGAGGTAACCGTCGACGCGCGCGCGATCGAAGCGTACATGGCGCGCCTCAACGCGCTTCTCCTCGGGCTCCGCAGCCTCGCGCGTAAGCACCGCGCGACGTACATCCGCGTCGCGACGACCGAGCCACTCCTCGCTGCGATCCGCCGCTTCGTGGCGCGCGCCGTCGACTGACCGGGACAGCCGATGGGACTCGAGCTCCTCAATCCGAAGGGTCTCTGGCTCCTCACGGGGCTCGTTCCGCTCGTCGTGATGTACATCCTCAAGATTCGCCGGCAGCGGATGCGCGTCCCCTCGACGTGGCTCTGGCAGGCGGCGCAGCGCGATCTGCTCGCTAAGCAGCCGTTCAAGCGTTTGCTCGCCGAGCTCCCGCTCATCTTGCAGATCATCGCGCTCATCGCGCTCGCGATCGCGCTCTCGCGACCGGCCGTGCGCGGCGGAAAGATCGCCGGCGATCACGTCGCGATCGTGATCGACACAAGCGCGTCGATGGGGACGCTCGTCCGCGGCGGCGTGCCCGGTCCGGATGGCGCGCCGTCGACGCGCATGTCCGACGCGCGCCGCGCCGCGACCGACGTCATCTCGGCGCTCGCACCCGGCGCCGACGCGCTCGTGATCGAAGGGGCGAAGGAAGCGCGCGTCGTCGCGCCGCTCGAACGCGACGAGCGTCACCTCAAGGCCGCCGCCGCCTCCGTCGCGGTGCGAGACGTCGAAGGCGACCTCTCGGGCGCCGTCGCCCTCGCCGCCGATCGAATGAAGTCGCTCCCCGGAAAAAAACGGATCGTCGTCATCACGGACGGCGCGCTCGCGCACGACACGCCGCTCTCCGCCGCGGGCGCCGATCTTCAAGTCATCACGGTCGGCGACGACGCGGACAACGCCGGAATCGTCCGCATCGACGTTCGCTCGGGGATCGATCCTTCGACAAAAAAGGAGCAGGTGCAGGTGTTCGCGATGGTGAAGAACTACGGCGCGAAGGCGCGCGACGTCTTCATCACGCTGAGCCTTCAGTCGGGAGCGACGACGGCCGCGCGCACGGCGCCCGCGGATCCGATCGCGTCGCGCCGCATCCTCGTTCCGGCGAACGACAAATCGCCGGTCGTCTTGACGTTCGAGCCGAAGAGCATCGACCACGGCGCCGGGATCGTCGTGCAGCTATCGCCGGGCGACGCGCTCGCGATCGACGATGTCGCGTACGGACGCGTCCCGACCGGGCTCAAGATGCCGGTGACGCTCGCGTCGAGCGCGGACTACTCGTGGGTGCAGCGCGCGCTCGAAGCGGACCCGACGATCGATCTGCGAAAGCTCACGCTCGCGCAGCTGCAGACGGTCAACATCGAGCCCGACGCGTTCGTCATCGTCGATGGCGCGTGCCCCGAGCCGTTGCCGGGACACGACGCGATGGTGATCGGTCCGCCGTCGGG
>JBBQXV010000510.1:0-3073 GCA_038209335.1 Polyangiales bacterium
CGACGGCGAGGACATGGCGAAGTGGGTCGGCATCGCGCGCGAGCTCGACTGCGCGCTCCTCATGGACGAGTTCTATTCGCATTACATCTACCGCGCGCGACCCGGCGTGCTCCCGGTCGCGAGCGCCGCGCGTTACGTCGAGGACGTCGATCGCGATCCCGTGTTGCTCTTCGACGGCTTCACGAAGAACTGGCGCTACCCCGGCTGGCGCGTGACCTGGGCCGTCGGACCGAAGCGCATCGTCGAGACGCTCGGCAGCGCCGGATCCTTTCTCGACGGCGGTGGATCGAAGCCGCTGCAGCGCGCCGCCGTGCCGCTCTTGACCGAAGATCACGTCGTGAAAGAGACGATGGCGATCCAGACGGCGTTCCGCGCCAAGCGCGATCGCATGCTGTCGCAGCTCGAGCGGCTCGGCGTGCGCGTCGACCGCGCGCCCGACGGCACGTTCTACGTCTGGGGCAACGTCGGCGGTCTGCCGGCGCCGCTCAACGACGGCATGGGATTCTTCCGCGCCGCCCTCGACAAGAAGGTCATCGTCGTGCCAGGCGAGTTCTTCGACGTGAACCCGGGCAAGCGCCGCCACGGACGCGCGTCGCGCTTCAAGAACTACGTGCGCTTCTCGTTCGGGCCGTCGATGGCGACGCTCGACACGGCGATCGAGCGGGTCGAGCAGCTCGTGGCCGAGGTCGGGGCAGCGCCGGCGGCACAACCCTGAAATTTCTTGGGCCTCTTGGACGAATTGACCAATGAGGTGATGATCGCGGCGCAAATGACGGCGCAAGTCCTGCCAAACGAGGCCGATGGGGGAGCCTTTGTTCAGGCAACGGCCGACCTCCGTCCGTTGGTCCGCGCCATCGTGGCCGCCATGTTGAACGAATCCCGAGAGCACGCCGACGTCGAAGACTGCACGCACGAAGTGCTGCGCCGCGCGCTCGAAGGGCGTTCGCGACTGCGTGACGGCGAGCCGCTACGGCCGTGGGTGACAGGCATCGCGCGGCACGTCGCGCTCGATGCGCTGCGTGCGCGAAAACGACAGCGCCAGCGGATGGTGCACGACAGCGGAGACGACGAAGACGGCGAGCGCGACCGCGCGATCGAGCGCGTGGCCGACACGGGCGCGACGCCGTTCGAGCTCGTCGCGAAGGCCGAGCGCGATCGTGCGCTCATGCGCGCGCTCGACACGCTGCCGGATGGGCAGCGGCGCGCGCTCTCGATGTTTCATCTCGAGGGACTCGGGTATCAGGAAATCGCGGTGCGCCTCGATGTGCCGCTCGGTACGGTCGCGACGTGGGTCACCCGCGCGCGCAAAGCGGTAACGACAGCGATGCAGCAAGAAGGGAGGAGCGAATGAATCAGGTGCTCCCGGATGATTTGGTGTGGGAGGGCGAGGCGGATGCCGATGCAGGCGCCGATGCAGGTGCCATGCACCTCAGCGAGCTCGCGCTGACGGCGATCGCCGACGGCGAAGAGGCGATCCTTCCGGCTGCAGCGCGCGCGCATGTCGATGCGTGCGAGGCGTGCGGGCGAAAACTTGGTGAAGCGGCGATGCTGTCGAGTGCGATCGGTGCGGCGCTTCGTGGCGCGGCGACCGCGCCCTTCACCGCGACCGTCACCGCGACCGCGACCGTCGCGGTCAAAGCAGTCGACTCCAATCGCCCACGTGCGCGACTTCCGATCGGCGCGATCTCCGCCGGCCTCGCCCTCGCGCTCTTCGGCGCGATCCCCATGCTCCTCGATCTCCCGTCGTTCGTTGCGGACGCGCGCTTCTTCGCGCTCCGCGGCATCCCGGTCGTTCTTCGCGGCGGCGTCAGCGTCGCGCGTTCCGGTGTCTTCGATCGCACGGCTTCGACGCTCACGATCGCGTCCGCGGTCGTCCTCGTCGTCGCTTCGTTCCTCCTGCTGCGCCGCTATTCGCCGCGCCGCATCGTTACCGAAGGAGTCTCGTGATGAATCGCCGCCTACCGTCCCTCGTTCTGTTCGTCGTCGGGGTCATTCTCGTCGGCCTCGTCTCGTCCCTCGCCTTCGCGCGCGTTCGACACGAAGGGCAATGGCCGGCGCTGGAGAAGCCGGTGTCACTGAAGCTCGTGCACACGCCGCGCGCGGACGCTGTGCGCCAGCTCGCGAAGGCGGCGGGGTGGAGCGTCATCGTCCACGCGCCGCCGGGCGATCCGGTCGACGTCGACGTGACCGACGAGTCGCCTTCGAAGATCCTCGACATGCTCCTCTCGGATCGCAACTACGTCGCGGTGCGCGACGGCAAGCTCCTGTCGATCGATCTCGACGACGCGTCGGCGCCTGCGCCGTCCGCACAAACGACGGCCGCGGTCGCGCCTCCGTCTTCTGCGCCGACGCCTCCGACTCCGCCGACGCCGCCGACTCCGCCCATCAACGTCATCGAGCCGACCGCGCAGATCCCGGCATCGGGCGGCGCTCCGAGCGAGGCCACCGTCGCGCCAAGCGCGAGCACCGCGCGCGTCCCTCCGGCGAATCGCGGAAAGGATCGCAACCTCACCGGCGAGAACCTCCGCATCGGCAAGGACGAGGTCGTGCAGGACGTCGTCGTCTTCGGCGGCAACGTCGACGTGTACGGCACCGTCACCGGCGACATCTCCGTCACCGGCGGCAACCTTCGCGTGCACGAGACCGGTTGGATCATGGGCGACGGCGCGGTCATCGGCGGCAACTTCACGATCGACGGCGAGTCGCAGATCGACGGCGACGTCAGCGTCATCGGCGGAAACCTGAAGCGCAGCGACCGCTGCAAGATCGGCGGCGACGTCGAGACGCGCGGCAACGACACCGGCAACAGCGGCAGCGGCAGCGGCAAGGGGCACGCGATTCGAATGAACAGCGTCCTCGGCGGAATCGGCGGCGCGATCACGCGCGGCGCGATGCTCTTCGTGTTCGGCGCGGTGCTGCTCGCGCTCGCCAGCAAGCGCATGGAGACGCTGCGGATCGAAGTCGCGTCGCGACCGATGCGTTCGTTCGCGATGGGCGTCGTCGGCATCCTCGGCGGGCTCGTCCTCTTCATCGCCTTCTGCGTGACGATCATCGGCGTCCCGATCGCGCTCAT
>JBBQXV010000511.1:0-3054 GCA_038209335.1 Polyangiales bacterium
GACCGGTGTCGGCGGCTACCCGCGCGGTCGCGTCGTCGAGATCTACGGTCCCGAGTCCAGCGGCAAGACGACGCTCGCGCTCCACGCGATCGCCGAAGCGCAGCGGAGAGGAGGAGTCGCCGCGTTCATCGACGCCGAGCATGCGCTCGACGTGACGTACGCGCGCGGCATCGGCGTCGAGACGGATCGCCTCCTCGTCTCCCAACCCGACACGGGAGAGCAGGCGCTCGACATCTGCGAGATGCTCGTCAGGTCCGGCGCCGTCGATCTCGTCGTGATCGACTCCGTCGCCGCCCTCACGCCGAAGGCGGAGATCGAAGGCGAGATGGGCGATCAGCACATGGGCCTGCAGGCGCGCTTGATGAGCCAGGCGCTCCGCAAGCTGACCGCCGTCGCACACCGCACCGAGACGACGCTCATGTTCATCAATCAGCTCAGGCACAAGATCGGCGTCACCTTCGGCTCGCCCGAGACGACGACCGGCGGCAACGCGCTCAAGTTCTACGCGTCGATGCGCTTGGACGTCCGGCGCATCGGGCAGGTGAAGATCGGCGACGAGCTCGTCGGCGGTCGCACGCGCGTGAAGATCGCGAAGAACAAATGCGCGCCGCCCTTCACCGAGGCCGAGTTCGAGATCCGCTACGGCACCGGCGTCGACGTGATGTCCGAGCTGCTCGATCTCGGCGTCTCGCGCGGCCTCGTCGACAAGAACGGCAACCACTTCAACTTCGCCGGCTCACCGCTCGGCAACGGGCGTGAGCGTTCGCGCGAGACGCTTGCACAGAGCGTCGAGCTTCAGAGCTCTCTGCGGCAGGCGATCCTCGCGGCCGGCCCGGTGCGTCCGGGACGGAGGACGGACACCGACAACTAGCGCTCACCTTCGCGACGCGCGGCGAGCGGGTCTCGCCGCGCGCTCGCCCTGCGCACGTCAGCGTCGCGACCAGCGCGCCTTCAAGTAGGGGAAGAGCGTGTCGTACATCCCCTTGATGTGATCGATGTGATCCTGCACGCCCATCCCTTCGTACCCCTTCACATGGAAGTCGCCGCGATCGCTCTGGTAGAGCATGCGCATGTTGCGGGGACCCATGCGGCCCGGCGTCGCGGTCTTCACGACGTCGGTCAACGTGAGGAGCTCGCCGATGGTCGCGGTGGTGCTCGGATATCCCTCGGTCTGGATCGACGAGTGCGTCAGCGCGAAGAGCTTGTCGCCTCGCATCGCCGCCGACGCGAACGCGACGTACTTCGCCAAAGCCGCGTCGTTGATCTTGCGGCCGTTCAAATAGTTCGCGTGCAGACCGTCCGCGAGGAGCACGGCGTCGATCCGATCCGCGTTCCCGGGCTGCGAGAGGATCTGCCCGACGGCGCCGAACCCGGCGCTCCAGGCGCTGATCGCGATTCGCCCGAGGCGTGCGCCGGGCGCGCGGCCGCTCTTCTCGATTTCGCGCTGCGCCTTCTCGAGCAGCGCGTCGAACGCGCGCGGGCTCTCGAAGTAACCGGAGTACGCGCCCGACCCGATGCCGAGGGTGATGCTCACGACGACGGCGTTGAGCTGCACTCGCTCGATGTTGTCCTCTTGCAGGTTCGCGACGCCGTGAAAGTGAACAATCACGTCGTAAGCGCCGCGCTGCACTTGGAAGAACGACGGGATGTAGAGATCGGCGTAGCCCATGCGCGCGCGGTACGGCGTGCCTGGTGCGCGCGGATCGGTCGTGTCGCCGGCCGGGCCGCCCTTCGCGTTCGTCGGGCGCGCCGCGCTGCGCGTCTCGGATCGAGCGGCGCGCGGGGCCGCGACGGCGGCGAGGAACAGAAGTGTGAGGAGTGCGTATCGAGCGAGGCGGGGCATGGGGAAGACCTCCGTGGCCGGGATGCCTATCAAGTCGCGCGCCGTTTCTCTAAATGACGGTGAGTACTATTTATTTCAGTAATTCGGGGCATCCGGAACGTGCGCTACTGAGTCCGCACCTTGCGGCCTCCCGCCATCAGCCATCGACGCGCGTGGACGCCGCGCGTCGAACCGTCAAGTTGCGGACGTCGCTGGCGAATCCATCGATCGCTCGACGTCGGAGCTCCGGGGCACCGCGCTTGCTGAATGTCGCTCACGATGCAGAGCCCTGTCCCCGCCAACGGAAAGTACGCCTTGCGAACCGGTCGGGTCCTCGACAAGCCGGCCGCGGTGCTCGAGTTCTCGCGCATCACCGACGCGTCGGAGTTCGACGATGTCGAAGAGATCAGCTCGGTCGATCTCGTGGAGGAGCTCGACCTCGTGGCGAGGCCGGCGCCGCCCGTCATCAAGAACATCGTGCGGACGACGCATGTCGACACACCCGCGCCTCCTCCACGGATCGGCGACGCAGCTCGCGCGCGCGGGCCCTCGCTTCTCGCGATGCTCGCCACAGTCGTCGTGCTCGGTGGTCTCGGAGCGCTCGCTGGGCTCGGAATGCGATCGCTCGCACGTCCACCGGAGGTCGGGGCCTCGTTGTCGATGGCGGCGATCGCAGCGCCGGGCGATCACGAACAGCGCTGGCGCGTCGCGCCGCGAGTCGCCGTCGTCGGAGATCCGACGCCGCCGCCGCTCGCCGCACCCCCGGCTCCTCTCGCAAACACCACGTTCGCGCCCGCGGCCCAGCCGACGGGTCCGACCGGACCGGCGCGCGCCGTCGCGGCTTCGCCCGCGCGAGCGCGGTGGGTCGCCGGAGCGCCACCTTCGGCGAAAGCGTCGCGCGCTCCGCAGCGCGCGGCTGGGCCGGCCACGCCCGCCGCGCGTGGAGCGAAAAAGCGCCCAGCCCGCTGAGCGACCGTCGAGAATTTTTTCGCACGCGGGTCCTGTAACTCGCTCCCCCACCGCGCGTGCGAATGCCATACTCTGACCCTGCGTGTCGACCCCGCGCCGTCCACTCCCACCGCCTCAGCCGACTCCACCGCGTCCGCGTGTTGGTTCCGCATCGTCCGGCTCCCAGCCGCCGTCGGCCCCTACGGGCGCGTCGTCGTCGCCGGTCCTCCCTGGTTCCGCGCCGCTGCCTAGCATGCCGTCCGGACCCGGCACCTCGCCGAGCA
>JBBQXV010000512.1:0-3047 GCA_038209335.1 Polyangiales bacterium
CGTCGGCGCGTTGCTCGAGGTGTACACGTTCAGCGCTGGAGGCCCGGTATCGCCGCGCGACGCGGGGGTCCTGTCCGGCATGACGTACGCGCCGGCGCCGTGGCTCATGTTCGACGCCGGCGTCGATTACGGTCTCGTGCAGGCGACGCGAGCGTTCACGCTCTTCACGGGCACCACGATGGTCGTATGGGACTTCTGGGACACGAAGGCGGAGCGGCGACAGCTCGCCGGTTCGGTCCGACGGCTGCCATGAGCTGCGCGAAGCTGAAAACGATCGGCGCGCTGTTTAGCGCGCGCGCCCGCCCTACGCGGAGCCGACCCTGTAGCCGCGAAGTTACGCCTTCAGATCGCTGGTCGAATCGAGGTACGCGCGTCGCAATCGCGAGCAGCAGCGCAGCGGCGCCCAGCGCGCTAGCGCTTCGTTCCCGCAGGCACCCGACCACACCGACAAGGGCGCCCGCGACGGCCGCCAGAAGAAGGAGACCGATGACGATCACGTTGCGGTCGAGGGACGCGGAGAACATGGTGTGACCTCGCTGTGGAGGAGGCGTCTCGCGAACGGTTGTCGCGATCAATCGTCGCGGCAGGCCGCTTTCGGAGGTCCCGTTCGTGAGGGGACGGCGCCGGGCGGGGGCGTAGTCGTTAGTCCACCAAAGCATTATGCTTTGGTGGACTAACGAATGGCCGAGGGACCGCGCGCGGAGGCACCCCGCACGAAACTTGGGGCGCGAGGTACTAAATTAGCGCGCGAATCGCGTGGCCGACGGCGCCTCTTCGCATCGAGGTGCATCAGTAACGCGCGGCCCGAGCGGCTTCTCGCTTGGCCTCGATCGTTCCACCACGGCAGGGCGGACTCACGTTCAGCCGCCCGTTGGCCGTGATGAACGACGCGTCCGTGCAGCTCGGGTCGTGAAGTAGTCTTTTCACTCCAAGAGCGTCAATCGCAAGATCTTGCCGTCGGCGTAGCTCGTCCCCTTCGTTCCTGCGCTCGCTACGAACAAGCTCTTTCCGGAAACGGCGATCGCGACGGGGAAGGCGATGCCGACGGCGAGCGTCGTCGCTGTATTCGAATCGTGCGCCACGCGACGCACGCGGCCGTTCGTGGGGCCCGCGCCGTCGCCGGGCTCGACCCAATATGCATACGTGTCATCGACGGCGAAGTCGGTGACGCCGAGGGCGTCGTTGTCGACGACCTCGTCACGATCGCTGTTCAGCGTCCTGCGGTGGATGCTGCCGGGACTGTCCTTGCCATAGTAGAGGTACGTCGCGTTCCCGCGCATGGTGTAGAACCCCGCCGAGAACCGCGACACCTCGCGCGCTCCTTGTCCGTTCGTGCCGATGCTCTGCATCGCGCCGATCAGCCCGGAGACGTCGACGCCCGCCCAGAACAGGCGATCGCCAGCCACGGCCATCGCGATCGGCGTCCCGTTCGAGTTGATGGGCGTATTCGTCGTGGCGCCGATCGTGGTGGCGCGCATGCTCGTGTCGGTGCCCGAAGTCCAGAAGACCTTCGTGCCCGCCGTGGCGAGGTTCACGATCTCCTCGGTGTGACTGACGAGGATGTCCGGCGCGGCACCCGCGGCGCTGAACGCGAACCGCTTGATGACCGTGGTATCTGCAACATACACGTGCGTCGTGCTGCTCGTGAATGCGCTCGGTCGCGCGAAGGTAGCGAGCGTCTGCACGCAGCTTGCCGCCGTGCACGGCGTCGACGCGGACGTCGAGTAGAGGCCGGGCTGCGTGCCGCTCTCGACCCAGTACACGCTGTCACCGTCGACCGCGATGCCCGACCGCCATGGACGATAGCCCGCTGTAGATCGCGCGCCGACGCGGCTCCTACCGGAGACCAACGTCTCGACGGTGACCTTCACCGATCCATCGGGCTTGTCCGCCGGCGTGGCACCGCCGTCGCCGCCGTCTTCCGCGGAGGCTCCTCCCTCAGAAGCCTGCGCGCCGGCGATCTTCAGGTCTCCACACGCCGTCGCCGCTGCGCCGAGAAGAGTCACGAAGCCGAACAGGACCAGGCCGCGCATCGCTGGCTCACTAGCAGAGATCGGCCGCTTCGCAACTTCGTTCAGTCGTCAGTCCAGGGCGATCAGCGTCGTCGGATCCGTTTCGCTCGGCGCGCAGCGCAGGCGCACCGGTTCGTTCACGCCGACCAGCAACGGACCATCGATACGCGAGAGCGGCGCGTTGCCGACGCGTACACAGAAGGCGTCGGGCGGCTCGATCTCGAGGCGACGCCGCGCGCCCGGCAGGACCGTCTCGGTCGCCTTGATGACGAGTACGCGCGCGATGGGGCCGTACGGACCTTCGAAGTGGTCGTCGTCGATCGCGCTCACGCGGATGTAGTAGCGGCCCGCACCAGGCGGTTGCGCTTCGAGGCGGCGGACCGCAAACGGAATCAACGCGTCTACTGCGATGTCACGGAAGATCCCGTCGCGCGCGATCTGCACGTGCCACTCCGCGATGCGCTGATCAGGCCTCGGCGGGACGTCGAACTCGCCCACGATCGACGCCGTGCCGCGGTCGAGCAGGACCAGCGGTGGAGGTGGTGCCCACAGCGGAGCCGGCGGAAGCGGGCGAGGTGGCGTCGGTGCGTGCCCGACCTCGGCCTTCGAACCGAAGCCGCGTGCGACCTCCCGCGTAGTGCCGCGGGCCTCGATGGTGGAGCTGCCTCCGTAGACCGCGAGCCGCGTGGTCTTGATGACGTCCGCGCTCACCTGCGCCTCGCCGTCGTAGACCTTCACGCTCGCGGCATCCGTCGCGATGGTCGAGCCGGTCGCGCCGCCCGAGGCGTCCTTGCGGCCGGCCATGAACGCGCGGAGATTGCCGGTGACGAGCGTGGTCTTCGTCTCGCTCCGTGCGTTCAGCTTCGCGGCGGCGGAGCGCGCGTCGCCAAGAATGATGACGAGCGTTCGCTCGCCGAGCTTCACCTGCGTCTCGTCGCGGAAGGTCACGTCGGCCGCCGACGCGCTCTGCGTGCTCACGCGGTTACCTCGAAATAGCGGATCGTTGGCCTTGCCGGGCTTGGTCTCCGGCGTGAG
>JBBQXV010000513.1:0-3002 GCA_038209335.1 Polyangiales bacterium
AGTCCGACGCGAAGAAGAGGCGCGTCTTCGAATCGAATCCGAGCCAGCTCACGTCCGCTTGAATCGATCGCACGAACTCGTCTTCTTCGGCGGCGGGGTTCGTGTCGTCGAATCGCAAGTTGCAAACGGCGCCGTCGACCGCTTCGGCGATTCCAAAGTTCAGGCAAATCGATTTCGCGTGGCCGATGTGGAGGTAGCCGTTCGGCTCGGGAGGAAAGCGCGTCGCGACCTTGCCCGCGTTCTTCCCCGCGGCGACGTCGTCCTTGACGAGGTCGAGCACGAAGTTCGGGAGCTTCTCGGGTTCGTCGCTCTTCGTTTTTTCGGGTGAGTCGGTCATGAGGGTCGTGCTCGATGTAGCAATCTGCGGCTCCGGAGCCTAGTCTCCCGACCCGCCGACGTGCTTTTCGTCCCCTCCGTTTTATCCCCACTCGCTTCGCTCATGGGGGCCCCTGACCCCCTCGTCGCGGCAGAGCCGTCTGCATTCGACGCGTTCATCAAGTCGGCGACGCCGCTTCTCCCGATCCCGGCGTTCCTCGTCATTCTCCCGGCGCTGTGGATCTTCTTCCGCAGCACGTGGCGCGAGCTCGACGAAGAAGCGCATCGTCATCGCGCGAAGATGATCTCGCAAGGGACGATGGATCATCGCCCGTTCGTCGCGCTCGCGATCTGCGCGGTCGTGCTGACGATGCAGGAGTACTACGGCGGTCGTCAGTTCTTCGAAGGGCACCTGAAGCCGTACTTGATCAGCTACGAGCTGAACCACCCGAACGCGCTTCGCCTCTTCAAGTACGACGAGCTCTACGGCTTCGGTTGGTGGTCGTTCACGCGCATCTTCGGGTACGTCATCGTCCCGTTTCCGCTGTGGAAGCTGATGTTCCCGAAGGATTCGCTCCTCGACATGGGGCTGCGTATCAAGGGCTTCTTCAAGCACGCGTGGATCTACGTCCTCTTCTTGTCGGTCGTCTTGCCGGCGATGCTCGTCGTGTCGCGGCAGCCCGACTTCGGCGGGTACTACCCGTTTTACAAACAGAGCTCACGAAGCTGGTTCGATTTTCTGATCTGGGAGGCGATGTACTTCGCGCAGTTCTTCGCGCTCGAGATGTTCTTCCGTGGCTTCTGGCTCGGCGCGCTGAGGCGCAGCTTCGGATCCGGCGCGATCTTCGCGATGGCGGTGCCGTACTGCATGATCCACTACGGAAAGCCGTACCTCGAAGCGATGGGGGCGATCGTCGCCGGGATCGCGCTCGGATCGATCAGCATGCTCACGCGGAGCATCTACCAAGGCTTCTTCGTGCACATCACCGTCGCCGCGCTGATGGACTGGCTGTCACTCGCGCACCGGCACGCGCTGCCGAAGAATTTTTGGGCGCCGAACTGAGTCAGTCTTTCAAGGCGCCGAGCGCGTGCTCGAGCGCCTTCGCGCGGATCGCATGGCGAATCGGTCCCGTGTAGAGACGAACGAGGTGATGGAGCGCGGCCTTCGCGGCCGGGCGCGCGGCTCCGTCCCACGGCTCGGCGCCGAGGCGACGCCAGAGCAACGTCTCGAGAGCGCGCGGTCGTCGCGCGAGACCGGTGGCCGCGCGCTCGACGAGATCCGCCGAGGTCGGGACCAGGCGCATCGCGCGGAGATAGAAGCCGATCGCGCTCGCCGAACCGACCGCCGCGCCCGCCGCTGCGTCGCCCGCGTCGCACAACGCCTGCGCACGCGCCGACTCGTCGCGCGCCATCTCGATCCGCTTCTGCGCCTCGCGAAGCGCCGCACGCGCGGCCGCCCGTGTCGGCGAGAACGCCGCCGGACGCACCTTCCAAAGCATGAACGCGCCGAACACCGCCGCGGCGATGATGAGCGGTAGGTGCCAATCCTCGAGCATGCGCGCCGAACCCTAGCAGAGAGGCGCGGGCCACCGGGAATATCGGGGTGCGCCGCGCGCTTCCGCCCTTAGCTTGCACGTGAGGGCCGGATCCGGCACGATCGTCACCAGAAGTCTTCGATGAGCCGCAGCCCCCGCCCTCTCTCCATTGCGGCCGTCGTCCTGGCGCTCGTCGTTCCGGGCGTCGCGAGCGCGGACATCTACCAATCCGTCGACGCCGACGGGAATCCGTTCTTCACGAGCAAGCCACGCCCCGGCGCGAAGCTCCTCATGAAGGATCGCGGCGACTCGGCGACGCGACGTCTCGGCGTCACGCCCGTTCCGCCGTCCGATCGCGACATCAATCGCTACACCCGTTACGACGAGTGGATCCGCCAGGCCGCGACGCTCTATCAAATTCCGGAGCAGCTCGTGCGCGCGATCATCAAGTGCGAGAGCGACTACGATCCACGCGCGGTGAGCAGCGCCGGCGCGCGTGGGCTGATGCAGCTGATGCCCGACACCGCCGAGCGGATGCAAGTGAAGGACATCAACGATCCGCGCGAGAACATCTTCGGCGGCACGCGACTGCTTCGCATTCTCGCGAACCAGTTCAACGGCGATCTCGAGCTGACGGTCGCGGCGTACAACGCAGGCGACGGCGCGGTCATGCGCTTCGGCGGGATCCCGCCGTTCTCGGAGACGCGCGGGTACGTGGTCAACGTGACGAAGTTCTATCGACGCTACCGTTCGATCGCCGACGTCGTCGAAGCGAGCGTGAGTCGCGAGTGAGACCGGTCGTCGGCTAGACGAAGCGTTCCACCTCCGCGATCGCCTCGTCGCGGCGGTCCATCTCGCCGGCGAGCGCGTCGACCGGATCGCTTCGCTCCGAACGCGCGCGCGTTCCACGGTGCGTGCGCGCGCGGAGTGCGAGGACACGGAGCGCGGCGGCGACACGTTCGAGTCCGGCGACGCTCGACGAGTGATCTGCGTCGAGGCGCGCCGCCTCCGCGAGCTCGGCGGTGAGCCAATCGAGCGCTTCGCGCGCTTCGGGCGCAGCCGAGGCTGCCCACGTTGCGCGCTTCTTTTCGAGCGCGACGCGATCGATCTTCGCGAGGCGATCTGCGCACGCGCGTCGCGCCGTCTCGAGAT
>JBBQXV010000514.1:0-2989 GCA_038209335.1 Polyangiales bacterium
ACGGCGCTCGTCTCGTAGCTGATGCCGGCGCGGAGATCCGTCGGGTATCCGCCGATCGCGTAGCGGTACTCCGAGCCGAGTCGCACCGAATTCGAATCCTGGAAGCTGCGCGGGAACGCGATCGCCGGGATGTTCACCTTCGACGGCATGCCGATGACGCCGTCGATGCTCATCCCGTTCGGCGAGATGTCGATCGCGTGATGCGCCGACCAAAACTCGCGGACGTACGCCACCTCGATGCGAAGATCGTCCGTCGGTCGTGCTTCGACGCCGACGCGCACGATCGCGGGGAGCACGAAGCGCACGTGCGCGCTCGTCCCGTCTTGATGCGCGCCGTTGAAGAGCGAGCTCGTCGGCATTTGCATCGTGAGCGTCGCGGGGGCGCTGATGACGGTCGGGAGCTGGCCGCTGAGACCGAAGCGAAGCTCCTTCATGGGGACCCAGGTGACGCCTCCGTTCATCGACGGCGAGAAGATCGGACCGATTTTCATCTGCGCGTTCGCGTCGAACTCGGGCTGCTCGGGCGCGCCGAAGAGGCGATCTTGTGGGCTCGCGCTGAACGTGACCGTCGTCTGGAAGACGCCGATGAGCGCCTGCGCGCCGAGCCCGAAGCGAAGCTGCTCAATCGGTTTGTAAGCGACCCACACGCCGGGGATCGCCATGATCGATCCGTCGTACGAACCGAGCGCGTAACGCGCGGGCGACGGTTGGCCGTTTACCGTCGAAGGGAATCCCGCGAGCGCGACGTACGGATCGATGACGCCGCCCGCGATCGTCCATTCCTTCTGCGTGCCGAAGTTGTACGCGGCCGCAATCGTCGGAATCGGCAGGATGGGCGAGCCGCCGCTGACCTTCGGCGAGTTGAAGCGCTGGTAGTTGTTCTGCGCGTCGAGGACAAAGAGCTCACGCGTGTACTCTGCAGAGAATCGCAGCCACGAGAAATCGACGAGCACGCTGGTGCCGGCGTCGGCGAGGCCGGCGGGGTTGTACCAAATCGCGCCGAGATCGTCGGCGCCCGCGACGAACGCTCCGGCACGTCCCATCGGGCGCACGCCGCGATCGGAGAAGTAGAGTCCGGCGGCGGGCGCGTCGGCGACGGTGGCGAGAATGGCCGCGGCGAGCGCGACCCCGATCATGCGGCTCGTCATCGACGGAGCGCCCTCCAAACGGCAGGGAACGTCCTCCCATTTTCGTTGACAAGTGTCAATGACGTATGTCAATGAAAGATCTGCGAGGCAAGTGAAGGGGGGACCCATGCGGTCGGCAGCGGCTCTCGACGAAGCGCTCACGGGGCGCGACCTTCAGCGCGAAGAGACGCGACGGCGTCTTCGCGACGCGGCGCTCGCGGTCTTTCGCAAAGACGGCTTCGCCACCGCGCGCATCGACGACATCGCGAGCAAGGTCGGCGTCAGCCGCGGCACGTTCTACTTCCATTTCCCCACGAAGGAAGACGTCCTCCTCGAGATGCTGCGCGAGGCGGAAGGCAACGTGGCACGCGCGATCGAAGCGTTGCCGCCGACGGCGCCGGTGAAGAAGGCGCTCGAGGCGATGTGCGTCGAATTCGCGAACCAGTGGGAGCCCGAGCGCGATCTGTTTCCCGAGGTCGGCTCCGTCGCGCTTCGCCGCGCGGCCGCGACGTTGCGCGCCGACACGGTGAGTCCGGTGCATCGCGCGCTCGCCGCCGCGCTTCGCAACGCGATCGATCGCCGCGAGCTGACGCGGCACTTCGCGCCCGACGTGCTTGCCGACATGTACTTGGTCAACGTCTTCGCCGCGACGCTCGCTTGGTGCGCACGGCCGAACATCCCGCTCGTTCGCGCGCTCGGCGCGACGACGGAGCTCTTCTTGGACGGCGCGCGTCAGCGTCGCCGGTAGTCGTTCGTTCTGTGTCGGAGGTGCGATCATGAAGGCTCGCGTCGCGAAGGGTGTTCTCGCGTCGATCGTCGGGACGATCGCGTGCGCAGGTTGCGCAGCCGACTTCGACACGTCGAGGAACGCGCCGCCGCCGCGCAGCCTCGGCCACGAGCTCTTCACGGTCATGTGCGATCGCGTTGGCGCGCAGGCGCTTCGCGAGGACGTGACGGGGCTGTCGTTCCATTTCGTTTGTCATCCGGATCAGGCGGGAAAATATGCCGATCGCGTTGATCCGACCTTCTTGCCCGAGCTGTCGGACACGACGAACATCGACGGCAAGCCGGTGACGTTGAAGCAGCAGGAAGCGAACCGCGTGCACAACGTCGCGCGCGTCGAGGCGCTCGCGCGGCGTCGCGAAGACTTCGCGGCGGCGATCAATGCGGCGATCCCCGACACGCAGATCGCGCAGACGTCGTGCGGTGCACCGTCGACGGCGGGCGCGAAGATCGGACTGCAGCACGAGCTCGCCGACACGCTCGGTCGTCTCGTCGAGCTGTATGACGACGACACGATCCCGACGGCGACGCGCGCGTTCGGTGCGACGCTCGACGCGATCAAAGCGGACCCCGACGCGCAGGCGGCGCTCGCGCGCTTCGATGCGCGACGCGGGTATCGCCCGCTCGGTAACGCGCTCGGCGTCGCGCGTCCGGTGCTCGCGTATCCGCGCCTGCTCGATCTCATTCACACGGTCGTTGTCCCGCTCATCGCGGATTCGGCGACGCCGACGGACTCGTCGCGCGCGTTCCAAGCGCTGACGAGCGTCCTCTACGAAGAGCTCCGCACGTCGCAGGCGGACATGCCGGTCGCGCCGCTCGCGGTCACGACCGATCCGACGCTGGACGGCGTGTCGGTGATCTCGCGTCCGCGATCGCTTCTCGAAGGGATGCGCGAGATCCTCTCGCTGCAGAACGCCGCGTTCTCGACCGGCGCGCCGACGTACATCGTGAAGCGCGATCTTCGCGGGTATGCGTCAGTGTCGCTCGTCGCGGGCGCGGTGCCGTCGCCATTCGTCGATCTCACCGGTCCGAACGGCGCGCCCGATGGGCTCGCCGACGTCGATCCGCTCGGGCAGTTT
>JBBQXV010000515.1:0-2975 GCA_038209335.1 Polyangiales bacterium
CGCCCGGCGCGAGACGCGATACGTCCAGGACGCCGCCGGTGCTCGACGCGCCGACGATGATGCGTGCGTTGTACACGTTCTCCGGAAACGACTCGCATCGTGCGTCCGACCGCATCGCGCGCGCCTTTTCGAGCGCCGCGCCGCGATCGCACACGACGAGGGCGCGCGGGCGGCCGATGACGGCTTCGAGCAAGTCGAGCGACGCCTGGCCGATCGATCCAAAGCCGACGATCGCGAGCTCTTCGTCGCGGATGTCGCGGCCGAGCGCGTCCAGCGCGCGCGCGAGGGTCATCACGACGGCGACGACGGTCGCGGCGTGCCCGGTCGTGAGCGCGGCGCGCCGTGCGCCGTCCGGACGTGCGCGCTCGACGGCGAAGCCATACCCGGTCCACGACGGGAGCAGGCCGGCGAGCGAGACGACGCGCGCGCCGCGACGCTCTGCGATGCCGATGGCACGCGCGATCTCGGAGGCGAGGACTGCGGCATCGAGGTTCTCGAGCTCGTCGGCGAAGCGCGGGAGGAACACGGCGCCGGAAGCACCGAAGCGTGTGTCCAGGATTTCGAGGACGCGCGGCGCTCCACCAGGGAAGACGCGCGCGCGCAGGGCTTCGACGTCGTTGCCGACCATGCGCGCGACGACCGATGAGGACGGCAAGTAGCAGACGAGCGCACTGTCGAGTGGCTCGTCCGATGCGGTCGCGACGTCCCGTGGTGCGGATTCGACGAGCGCCGCCAACTCTCGTTCGAGCGCGACGAGCACGGCACGCCGCACCGTCGGCGGAGCGCTTCCGTGCACCGTGAGTCGCAAGCGATCTCCGGCGAGCGCGCCGAGCATGAGCTTCGTGCGCGTCGCCTCGGCGGCGAACCGCACGCGCGCTTCCTCCCAATCGAGGTGGAGCTCGCCGTTCGACGCGCGTTTGCCCGTTCGAAGATCGAGGAGCGAGAAGAAGAGCTCGCCGCCGAGCGCCCCTTCGAGACCGCGTGTGCCGCGCAGCTCACGCGCGAGCGCATCGATCGGAACGTCGGCATGCGCGCAGGCGTCCGCGAAGGCGTTCGCGACGGCGGCGCGATCGTCGTCGAAGCGCGCGCCGCGCACGGTCGCGCGAATTGGCAACGCCGTCGCGAACGAGCCGACGATTCGATCGGCGTCGTCGATCGGCAGATCGCGTCCGGACGTGGCGGTGCCGACGACGAGATCGTCGATGCCCGTGACGGCACGGAGAGCACGAAACCACGCGGCCATCAGCGTCGGACCGAGACCACCCGACGCGCGCGTGGCTGCGCGAAGCGACGCGGTGCGCGCGGCATCGAGTAGCGTCGCTTCGATGGCGTCGTCGCCGAGGTCGCCGACGATCGCGACCGCCGGCGCGGGGGACGCGAAGACGCCGCGCCAATACGCGAGGTCGCGCGCATCGGTCGCACGCGCGCGCAAATGCGCGACGACGTCACGGAACGACGCACGCAGCGGCGGGAGCGACACGTCGCGACCGTGGAGTCGCGCGTCGTAGATCGCGACGAGCTCTTCGGCCAAGACGGCGAGGCTGATGCCGTCGCCGATCGCGTGGTGCATCTGGACGTGCCACGTCGAACGCGTGTCTTCCGTGCGGCGCACGCTCACGTGGAAGAGCGGCCCCTTCGCGAGATCGAGGACGACGGGCGAAGCGTCCGCGGCAACGAAAGCGAGCGGCGGATCGACCATCTCGCACGGACGCTGCTCGGTGCGACCGTGCTCGCCGCCGAAGACGACACGAAGCATCTCGTGGCGCGCGACGAGATCGCGGAGCGAATCGCGGAGCAGCGTCTCGTCGATTCGACCGCGCACCGGGATCTCGGCAGACCAGATCGCGCTCCCGTGGCCGAGGCGTTCGGCGAGCACGAAGCCGACCTGCGACGGCGCGAGCGCGAACGGCTCGGTCGTCCTGCTCGTCGCGATCGAAGGCGCATCGACGCGAGGCGTGAGCGCGTCGATCGCGGCCGCGAGCTTGGCGATGGTGCGCTCGCCATACAGCGTGATTGGGCGCGGCACGATCGCGACCTGGCCGCGCAGACGCTGGAGGACCTCGAGCGCGAGGATCGAGTCGCCACCGAGCGCGAAGAAATCGTCGTCGCGACCGACGCGCGCGAGACCGAGAACTCTCCGCCAGATCGACGCGAGCGTCTTCTCGGTCGACGTGCGCGGGGTGTCGTCGGCGCCGGCGGACGCGAGCGCGCCGACCTTCGCGTGGAGCGCAGCGCGATCGAATTTGCCCGCGGCAGTCAGCGGCAGCGCGTCGAGCACCTCGACGCGATGTGGAACCATGAACGCGGGGAGCGCCGCCGCGACGCGCGCGCGAAGCTCCGGGCCGTCGACGCGCATGCCGTCGCGGAGCGCGACGAAGCCGACGATCCACTGCCGCTCCTCGTCGCTTCGTTCGATGACGGCAGCGGCGGCGACCGCGGGATGGCGCGCGAGGACCCCTTCGATTTCGGACAGCTCGACGCGGTTGCCATGCACCTTGACCTGACTGTCCGCGCGGCCGACGTACGTCACGACGCCGCGCGCGTCCGCGAGCGCGAGATCGCCGGTGCGATAGACGCGCTCGCCGCGACGATCGACGAACGCCGCGCGCGTCAGGTCGGGCGCGTGGAGATATCCGTCGGCGAGGCTGGGACCGCCGACGTAGAGCTCGCCGATTGCGCCGAGTGCACACGGCTCGCCCTTCTCGTCGACGATGTGCACGGTGGAGCCCGCGCGCGCGCGTCCGATCGGTACGTGCGCAGCATCGTCGTCCGGGCGCGTTCGGATCTCGTGCCACGTCGCGTTCACGATCGTCTCCGTCGATCCGTACAAGTTCGCGATGCGGACGCGCGCGCCGAAGCGATCCATCCACCTTCGCACCAGCGCGGGCGGGACCTTCTCGCCGCCGATCAAGATCCAGCGGAGCGACGGCAACGTCACGCGACGGCCGTCCGCTTCGAGCGCCTCGATCGATTCG
>JBBQXV010000516.1:0-2965 GCA_038209335.1 Polyangiales bacterium
CGTTGGGTCGAGTCGCCGCCGACCGCAGCGCAGACGCTCGACCTCACGACTCCCGTTGCGCGCTTCAACGATCCGGAGATCGTGAAGAAACAGATCGCGTTGACCGAAGCGGCGATGGCATTCGGTCATCCGGAGCTCTACTTCCGGCTCGGTGATCTGCGTCAGCGCCTCTCCGAGATCCAGGCGCATACGGCACCGCGACAAGCGCCCCCGATTCCGGCGCAACCACCGACCACGCCGCTCGGACACGGAAGTTGCGCGCCACCGCGTCCAATCGCGATGCCTGGCAACGCCGCGCGCGTCGCAGACGCTGGCGTCGATCTCGAGACGAGTCTCCGCGATGGATCGCATCTCACGACTCCAGAGCTCGAGCGCTACATCGACGCGTACATCGCGTACACGGCGACCAAGCCGGAGCTGCGCGCGCTGCATGATCGCGCGGTTACTCGCGGCCCAGAGCTGCTCGCGGATCGCCTCGAAGCCGACGACGAGGCACGAGAGCGCGCCGCGATGCACGCGCGCGTCGACATCCAGACCACCATGATGCACGTGCGGCCGCCGATCGGCGTGCAGCAGCACGTCATCGTCGGCGGCATCGCGATCAAGATCGCCGAGGCCGCTCGGCTCGTCATCTCGTTCGCACCGGGACACGTGGAGATCATCGACGCCGCGCTCTCGCTCGTGGAGGCGGCGACCGGTCGCGGCCTCGGCGGACTCGGTCCGCCTACCGATTCGGGCGCGGTGGAGCGCGCGTTCGAGATCCTGTTCGCGCTCGCGCCGTACGCCGACAAGTTGCTCAGCGCGGGCGCGGCGGGAGCCGCGGGGATCGTTCGTCTCGCGCGCGCGACGGGGCGTACGGAAGCGGAGATGCGCGCGACGCTCGTCGCGGCGCGCAACATCGGGCGCGATCGCGCGGCGATTCAGCAGGGGCTCGCGCTCGCGCGCGCGGGGCGACCGCTCAGTCTGCAATCGGCGCAGGCGATGTATCGCGCGCGGCAGCGAGTGACGCAGCTCGGTGCGGTGATGCTCGGAGGTCCGAGCGCGGGTGTGGTGCGGGCGCAGGCGGCGGCGAACGTACGGCATGTGGAGCAGCACATCGGTCGCGTTGCGTCGCCCGCGACAGCACCGCCCGGCTACACCGTCTACGCCGAGCGCGGCGGCCAGATGCGGATCCGTCGCCGCGTTCCCGACGACGGACTCTATGCGCCGCTGACCGTCGACGCGAAGGGACGCATCCAATGGGGTTCGGCGGAGCGCGTGAGCAAGCCCGGCGCGCTTGCGAAGGCCCTCGGGACCCAGACACCCAATCATCAAGCTCATCACATCGTACCGGACGCGGTAGTCCGCGACAGTGCTCTCCTGCAGGAGGCGCGACGGCGAGGCAACCCGCCGTACAACGTCGACGGCGCCACGAACGGCGCATGGCTGCCGATGGATGAGGGCAGTAGAGTTGCCGGCGCTGGCGTCCCCCCGCTGCACAGCGGAAGCCACCCGAAGTACAGCGCATTGGCCATGCAAACCGCTGTCGATGAGGAGAAAATGCTTGTCCGCAAATACGGCGGGCTCGACAAGGTGCCTCGTGATGAACTGACGATAGCCGCCCGCCGGGTCGAAACTCAGATGCGAGGCGTGATGAATCAATGGACCTCGAGCTACGGAACCGTTCTCAAATGATCCCCGCCTATCAGGTTCAGTCGTCGACCGAGCACCTCGGCGACATGACGTACGACGTAGCGCCACTCGGAGCCCGTGAGCGGTTCGCACAAGTCTTCCTGATGGAGTCAGAGCCGATCGCCATCGAAGAGCCCATCGAGTTCGTGGCGAATTTCGCAACCTTGGCGGGGACCGACCTACCCGTCTGTGACGAGCGGACGTGGCCAGTGATGTCCCGCCACATGCTCGACACGCTGCTATCGGTCGGTGCGTTCAGCCACCGTGCTATCGCGTGTCGAATGATCGACGACACGGTCATGCCGCCAGACCGATACGACGACCGCGGGCTCCGGTCGGCTATTGTCGACGACCGCTTCGTGCTCGTTCATCTCACCACGCACGTCGACGATGCGTTCGACTGGAAACGGTCGGTTTTCGAACGCGACAACGACGAGTCGGAACGATTGCTCATCGTGACGAAGCTCGTTCTTCGCGATGTTCCTTTACCGCCGCTGTTTCGATTGGCGCCGTACCCGCGCAAACTCTTTGTCTCCAGCGAAGCCAAGGAAGCCATCGACCGGACGCGGCTCGGGGGCGTTGAGCTCGTCCGCTTCGACTTCGGAATGTAACAGTTCGTCGCGGACGATCCGTATTACGAGAACGCGCGGAAAGAGGGACGCGATGATCCAAGTCACGAGCAAGTTCGCCGCCGCAACCGAAGCAGTACTGCTGCGCTGCGAGGAGCGAATCGGGCGTCCGATCCCCGCTGCATATCGAGCCTTCTTGCGCTCGAACAACGGCGGTCGCGTCGTTCCGTCGTGCTTCGACTACGTCGATCGAGAGGGGAAGAGCGACAGCGCGGTCAACGACCTGCTCGGAGTCGACGCGGGACATGAGTCGATAGACAAGTACGTCGCTACCTACGCCGCGCGGATCCCGTCGGACCTGTTCCCGATTGCGGACGATCCCGGCGGCAACTTGATCCTCATTGGCGCCGAAGGCGCGAACGCCGGCAAGGTCTTCTTCTGGCACCATGAATTCGACGAGGACGAAGGCGAGCCGCCGACGTACGACAACGTCTTCTTCATCGCAGACAGCCTCGAAGCGTTCCTCGCGTCGCTGCACGAATAGCGGCGTCGCGCCGTAGCTCGAATTCGCGCAACCGCGTCCGCGCGGTCCCGATGAAGAGAGGTGAAGGAACGCACCTCTCGCTATGATCTCCATCGGCAGCTCCGACGACGTCACGCCTATCGAGTCCGCGCGCAGCGACGACGCCGCGGGGCCGGACGACGAGCTCGAACGCCTACGCGCG
>JBBQXV010000517.1:0-2954 GCA_038209335.1 Polyangiales bacterium
ATCTCGCGTCGCGCGATCTCGAAGACGCGTCCACGTCGACGCCGGTTCGTCGTCTCGGTAGTCGAGACTCCGAGCAGTGCGAGGAGTGCGTCGGGATCGCTGATGGCGAAGTCGTCCGCCTCCGCGCTCGAGAACAAGCGCGGACCGCGACTGTCCGCCATCGCCCCTGCGGGCGTGACGGCGTCGCCCTTGTGGAGCGGCGGCACGGACGAATCCAACGGCGTCGATCGCAGAATACGTCGCGATGTCTCCGATGTCGCGTTGCTCCGGACTTTGATGGATCCCGTGGTGACCGGTGCCGTCAGTGCCGCCCGCGGCTGCGTTGCGGGAAAAATCATCACGGCGGACGATTTCGGACTGCGAACTCAGGGCGTGCAACCCGTCATGGCTACAAATTCGAACCGCGGAATTTGGCGCGTCAAGCAGCGCGCCGGTAGTCGTGGTGAAGTCCGCCGAGAACAGCCCCTCGATCTCCGGCGGACGCGACACCGGATGCTGCTGGCCGAGAGCTTGGTGCGGGCGTGCCTCGTTGTAGAAGCATATGAACTTGGCGACGAGGCATCGGAGGTGGCGCTCGCTGACGATCAGGACGTGGTCAAGCAGCTCGCCGACGCAGAGTGCCCGCGACCCGTTCCGCGAACGCGTTCATGTCGGGCGCATGGATCGCGGTGCGCACGACGCGCGCGCCGGAAGATCGCACAACTCGTGCGAAGTCGGCTTCGCATCGTGATCACAGATGAGTACATCGGGCACGCGGTACATCGTGGCGTTGCGCGCTTGCTGCGCGCACCACGTGCCGGTCGGCGCGTACGTTACGGCGGCGTGGACGATGTCCCGTCGCCGTAGGTCGATGAAGAACAGCACGAACACTTCGCGGAATCCGACGCCGTACGTCTGCACGAAGTCGCAGGCCCAGGTCACGTGATTGCGAAGGAACGTCGCCCATCGCTGACCGTCACCACGTCGAGGCGAGCAGCGACGCATGTACCGCTGCACGGTGCGCTTGCTGAACTCAGACCGCTCGCCGCCAAGACCGCGGGCCACTGCCACTTGTGCCACGAGCCCGCGCCGCTCGAGAAGTACGGAACGATCGGGACGCACGGCTACGATGCCGTGACGATCGATCACCTCGATCCGCAGAGCGAAGGGGGCGATGATCATCCGTCGAACTTGCTCCTCGCGCACGCGATCTGCAACTCGATCCGGGGAACGCGCGACGTCGAAGACGTGCGCATAGAACTCGCCGGAACCCCCAGCGCGCCGATGAGCGTTGGCACGAAGACCGTTGTCAGCGTTGGCGCCGGCGCAGCGTTTGGGAGGGCTGCTGGATATGCGTTCGGCGAGCGTCAGAGCGACGGGTCGATCGCGTTCAACAAGCCAGCGGCGATCATCACGGGACTCCTCGCCGCTCTGGTAATGCACGAAGCGCTGTAGCTCGCCTCCATCGGGTGGGCTTCGCGCTATCGTCCCTCCACCCGAACGCCTCCATGGACCACGCGACCCTCGAAGCACTGAAGCGCGGACACCCGGGCTGGCGCCTCCTCGCTGCTGATCACGCGCCGATGATCATCGGCTTCCTCCACGCGACGTTCATCCAACCAAACGTGCGCACGTTCTCGCAGCCGACGTTGGTCGCGCGCCTCGACGACTGGCTCTATCAGCTACGACAGCGCACTCCGGCAGATGTGTACCCGCGCTCCGCCGCGCAGTACCTCGACACGTGGGCCGACGACGACCACGCGTGGCTGCGCAAGTACTACCCACCCGACGGCGACGAGCCATGGTTCGACATCACGCCGGCGACGGAGAAGGCGATCGATTGGCTCGCGAGCCTGAAGCACCGCCAGTTCGTCGGTACCGAGTCGCGCCTGATGATGGTGTTTGAGCTCCTGCGACAGATGACCGAAGGCACCGAGCGCGATCCGGACGCACGCGTCGCCGAGCTCGAAAAGCGACGGGGTCAGATCGACGCCGAGATCGCAGACATCCGCGACGGTAACGTCAGTGTCATGGACGCGACGCAGATCCGGGACCGCTTCCAGCAAATGGCAGCGACCGCGCGCGGTCTCCTCTCCGATTTTCGCGAGGTCGAGCAAAACTTCCGCGATCTCGATCGCGAAATACGCGAACAGATCGCCACATGGGAAGGCTCCAAAGGCGCGCTCCTCGACGAGATCTTCGGCGAGCGCGACGCGATCCGCGATTCCGACCAGGGCGCGAGCTTCCGCGCGTTCTGGGATCTGCTCATGTCGCCGGAACGGCAGGACGAGCTCACCGCGATGCTCGAGAAGGTCTTCGCACTGCCAGCCGTGCGCGAGCTCGAACCCGATCGCCGCCTGCTGCGCGTCCACCACGACTGGCTCGAAGCAGGCGAAGTCACCCAGCGCACCGTCGCGCGCGTATCGGGGCAGCTTCGCCGCTACCTCGATGATCAGGCGTGGCTCGAGAATCGGCGGATCATGCAGCTCATTCGTCAGATCGAGCATCACGCCGTAGCGCTCCGCAACACGGGAACGGACGGCGTCGTCATGACGTTGGACGATTCGGCTCCATCGATTGAGCTTCCGCTCGAACGGCCGCTCTTCACCGTGCCGCACAAACCACGCATCGCCGATGGCATCGTCAGCGAGGGCGCCGACGACGACATCGCCGCGGACGCACTCTTCGATCAGGTGCACGTCGACAAGGCAGAGCTCCGCGCGCGGATCCGAAAGATGCTTCAGTCGCGCACGCAGATCTCCCTCGGCGAGCAAATAGCTTGTCGACTTCTTCGCTCCGTGACGCGTACTTTCTGACGGACAGACGGAGGAGGTACGCGATGGGTAAGAAGGTTCGCTACGAGGTTCGCTATCGCGGCGATGTTGCGCCACGAGGGGGCTACGTCACCGAGAGCGTCGAGGCGGAGAGCGAGAGCGACGCGATCCAGATGATCCGGAAGCGACATCCGAAGGCTA
>JBBQXV010000518.1:0-2841 GCA_038209335.1 Polyangiales bacterium
ATCGATCCGCTCGTCGTCGGCCGCAGCTGGACGTATTCGGTCACGCAGATTGGCAACTACCCTCTTTGCCCCGCGGGCACGCACGACGGCACCGTCATCGGCGAAAGCACGAAAGACGGAAAGCACGCCTTCGAAGTGCGCTCGCTCTGCGCGAACGCCGGCACGTTCTTCTATGCGGTCGCCGGCGACGTGGTGCAGGTCGATGCGCAAGGCACATGGGTGCTCGCGCTCGACGCGCCCGTTCAAGATGGCCACGGCTGGACGAATGGAGTCACGACCTACAAATGGCACGCGGCCGGCACCGTGACGGTACCGGCCGGTACGTTCGATCGCTGTTTTCAAGCGAAGGACGACAACAGCGAATCCTTCACCGTCTTCTGCCGCGGCGTCGGACCCATCAAGTGGCATTACAAGGACGCCACCGGCAACGGGTACGACGCCGTCATGACGGCGAAGAATTTTTGACGATCAGGAACAGCCCATCGAGTTGCCGCAGTTGAGGCACTTGTAGCAAGCGCCGTTGCGGACGGTGATGTGGCCGCACACGTCGCATACCGGCGCGTCGCCCATCATCGCGTCGAGGTGCGCGTCGAGCGGAGAGCCGCCCGAGTTCGTCGGTGACGCCACGCCCGGGAGCGACAGCCCGGTCGCGTTGCTCCCTGTGAGCCCTTCGCTCATCGCGGCGCTGCGTGCGACCGCTTCTTTCGTGTGCGAGAGCGGCGCGAGGTCGGCGGCCGCCTGCCGCGACAGAGATGCGCCGTCGACGACCGAGCCGAGCGTCGGCAGAGACGACACCGAAGGCGCGTCGTCGTGCGCGGACGCGGTCGTGAGCTCGGGCTTCACGTGCGCGAGATCGTAGCGACCGAGGTACTCCACGCCGATGACGCGGAAGAGGTAGTCGACGATGCTCGTCGCGAGCTTGACGTTCGGGTGCCCTTCGACCGTGCCTTGCGGCTCGAAGCGCGTGAACGTGAACTGGTCGACGTACGTCTGCAGCGGCACGCCGTACTGCAGCCCGATGCTCACCGACATCGCGAAGCAGTTCATGAGCGAGCGGAACGCAGCGCCCTCTTTGTGCATGTCGATGAAGATCTCACCGAGCGTGCCGTTCTCGTACTCGCCGGTGCGAAGGAAGATCTTGTGTCCTCCGACGCGCGCTTCTTGTGTGAAGCCGCGGCGCTTCTTCGGCAAGCGAACGCGCAGTCCGTGCGGGCGCGTGCCCGACGGGTTGATCTGGAGCGTGAGCTGCGAAGCGTCCTGCGGCTCGAGTGACTGCGGGATCGGCGCGAGCGTCGGAGACGCATCGCGATCGGCCCGCGCGTCCGCGGCGGCCTTGTCCTTCGCCACCTTAGCGTCGTCGGTGCTCTCTTTGCTCGACGTCGAGAGCGGCTGCGACGCTTTGCATCCGTCACGGTAGAGCGCGACCGCCTTGAGGCCGAGGCGCCATCCCTCTTCGTAGATCTCTTGGACGTCGTCGGTCGTCGCGTCGTTCGGCAGATTGACCGTCTTGCTGATCGCACCGCTGAGGAACGGCTGCGTCGCCGCCATCATGCGCACGTGGCTCATCGGCGCGAGGTAGCGCTTGCCCGTCTTGCCGCAACGGTTCGCGCAGTCGAACACCGCGTAGTGCTCGTCGGCCAAGTGCGGCGCGCCTTCGATCGTCATGCGACCGATGATCACCTCGCCCGCCTCTTCGATCTCGGACTTCGAGAAGCCGAGGAACTCGAGGAACGAGAAGCCCTTCACGCCGCGCACGTCTTTCGTCGCGCCGAGGCGATCGTACGTCTCTTCGCCGATGATCCACGTGCCGAACGCGGCATCGAGATCGAACACCGCGGGGATCGCCGCTTCGATCTTCGAGAGCTCGGCGTCGACGAGGCCGCGCTCCTTGAGCGTGCGACGGTTGACGTGCGGCGCCGCGAGAAGCGTGTTCGTTCCGGAGATGAACGCGACGATCTCCTGGACCTCGACCTCGTTGTACCCGAGGCGACGGAGCGCGTTCGGCACCGACTGGTTGACGATCTTGAAGTACCCGCCGCCGGCGAGCTTCTTGAACTTCACGAGCGCGAAGTCGGGCTCGATGCCCGTCGTGTCGCAATCCATCAAGAGACCGATCGTCCCCGTGGGTGCGAGCACCGTCGACTGCGCGTTGCGGTAGCCGTGCTGCTCACCGAGCTTCACGGCGCGATCCCAGTCCTCACACGCCGCGCGATACAGATCGGTCGGGCATGCGTCGCGATGAATCGCGTACGCCGCGTCACGATGCATGTTCATGACGCGCAACATCGGCTCGCGGTTCTTCGCGTAGCCGGCGAACGCGCCCTTGCTCGCCGCCATCTCTGCGCTCGCCGCATACGCGTGCCCGCACATGATCGACGTGAGCGCCGCCGCGATCGCGCGCCCCTTCTCGCTGTCGTACGGAACTCCGAGCAGCATGAGGAGGCTGCCGAGGTTCGCGTACCCGAGGCCGAGCGGGCGGTAGTCGTGGCTGTTCTGCGCGATGTTCTTCGTCGGGTAGCTGGAGAGATCGACGAGGATCTCTTGCGCGATGAAGAACGTGCGGCAAGCGTGGCGATAGCCGTCGACGTCGAACGATTGCGTTCGCGTCCCGTCGGGCCCGGGCTCGTCACGAAGGAACTTGGTGAGGTTCACGCTCGCGAGGTTGCACGCGGTGTCGTCGAGGAACATGTACTCGGAGCACGGGTTCGACGCGTTGATGCGATCTGTGTTCGGGCACGTGTGCCAGCGGTTGATCGTCGAGTCGTATTGCACGCCCGGATCCGCGCAATGCCACGCGGCGTCGGCGACCTGGCCCCAGAGGTCCTTCGCTTCGAACGTCTC
>JBBQXV010000519.1:0-2821 GCA_038209335.1 Polyangiales bacterium
GGCGCGTCGTTCGATGTGCTCGCGTCGCCCATGGGCGCGGCACCATCCGCGAGCGCGCCTGCGTCGACCCGCGACGCGTCCGCGCCCGCGCCCGCATCGGATGCGCCGCCCGCATCGGATGCGCCGCCCGCGTCCGGCGACGGCGCGTCGTCGGTGACGATTCGGCTATGCACACGCGCGCGATCGTACTGCGTCGGCGGCGCGAGCAGACCGTACGTCACGAGCGAAGCTCCGTCGCTGCCCGACGCGATCGCGAGGGGCGAAGTGTCGGTAGGATCCGTAGCGATGTCGAAGCCACCGACGTCCGGGGGCCCGTCGAGGAACGTTCCGGTCGGGGTGATCCGTGCGCCGTACACGCGCCGAGGGCGCGAAGTGAGCGTGCTCGTGCTCCAGGCGACGAGGAAGTTCTTCCCGTTGAACGACACCGCGGAGACCGGGACGCTCACGCCCCGCGTGCTCACGTGGATCCCGTTGAGCGGGCTGATGAGCGCGCCGTTCGCGCCGACGAACGCTCCCGAGAGGGACGGATCGGAACCGTGGGTGTCTTCGCTCCAGGTGACGAAGAAGCGCCCACCGCCTGCCGCGACGCTCGGCCGCGATTGCGACGAGCCGTGTGCCGTCGCGATCGGGATGCCCGTCGTTCCTCCGACCGGATCGCCCGTCGGCGTCACCAGCACCCCGTAGACGTCGGTGAAGTCGCCGTCCATGGCGCGCGTGTCCTCGAAGACGACGAAGAAGTGCGCACCATCGAACGCGACGCGTGGCCGAACGTCATAACCCACTCCGGTGCAGAGGGCGGACGGAGCGCCGACCGGCTGCGCCGTCGTCGACACGAAGAGGCCCACGAGATCGCCGGTGCCGACGAGCGTGACGAAGAAGCGCGTCCCGTCGAACACCATGCCGCCCGGACGCGAGTAGTTGGCGAGATCGTTCGCGGCGCCGACCGCTCCCGTCTGCGGATTCACCGTCGCTGCACGCGCCGAAATTCTCGTCAGCGGTGGCCCATCGGAGTCGCCCCAGGTCACGAGGAACGTCCCGCCGCCGTACGCGACGGACGGCGTCGTCTGATTACCCGCACCCGTCGCGACGGCGATTCCGCTCGGATCGAGAACCGCGCGATCGCTTTTTCGGATGCGCACGCCGTACACGTCGCGACCTTGGCCGCGCGTGTCTTCGAAGACGACGAGGTACGTGTCCGCGCCGTCGAAAGCGACCGCAGGGCTCGTCTCGGTTTGCGGACCCACCGTGAGGAGCGTCCCGCCCGTCGCAGGCGGGGCGCCGGCACCGACGAGGACGCCGCCGGGCGTGATCTGCGACGTGTAGACGTCATAGAGGTACGAGCTGCGACGTTCGTCCGACCACGCGAGAATGAAGCTCGTGCCGTCGAACGCGATGGCGGGCACGCGCTGCGCGTTCGGCGCGGTCGACACGACGCTCGTGCTCGTCGCTCCGTCGGCGGCGACGAACACGACGGAGACGTCCGGATTGTAACCGTGGGTGATCGCAACGGCGTAACGGTCGGAGCCGTTCGACGCGACGGACGACACGGTGTCGCTCTGGACGCCGAGCGCGATCGGGCTGCCGACGACGGCGAGCGACGGCGTGAGCGCGACGCGAACGCCGCTCGGGAGCGCGCCGCCGTTGACGGCATCGGTCCATCCGACGAAGAAACCGGTCCCGTCGGAGCCGGCGAACGGCATCCTGTCGGCTTGGCCGGAAGAAATCGTGACGCCGTCGTCGGTCGCGGTGCTTCCGACGAGCGCGCCTTGCGTCGAGACGACCTTCGCATGGATCCGGTTCGCCGAGGCGTACGCGACGAGGAAGCTGCCGCTGCCGAACGCCGTGCTCGGAGAGATCTGGGATGCCGAGCCGGTTGCGATCGCGATCGGCGCGTTCGGAGATCCGACGAGTGCACCGGCTTGCGTCACGAGAGCGCCGAGGACGTCGGGGTCCGAGCCGTTGTCGCGGCTCCACGTGACGAGGTAGTTGCCGCCGCCATACGCGACGGTCGGTCGACTCGCAATATTGACGCTGAGCGAGATGGCGATCGGTTGTCCGAGCGTACCGTTCGCGAGGACCTTCGCGCCGTAGACGTCCCATCCGGTGCTTCGCGAATCGATCCACGAGACGAAGAAGTCCGTTCCGTCCGTGGCGACGGTGGGGTCGAAGACGAGAATGCTTCCGGTCGCGATGATGAAGCCCGCCGCGAGAACGGCTCCATCGGAGACGCGCATCCGCGCGCCGATCACTCCGTCGCCCTCCGCCCAGACGACGAGCGCCGTGTCGCCGGCGACGGCGACATGCGGACTCTTCGAGCTGCCGCCGCCCGCGGCGACGTTCACCGGCGTGTCGGTCGCAATCTCTGCGGAGACGATCGGATCGAGCACCGCCGGGTACGCCGACGTCTCGACGATTGCTGCCGGGACGCGGAGTGCGATCCATCCGTCTTCCCACGTCGCCGGGACCGCGACCCGCACGCCGCGCGCATCGATCCACGTCCCGTTGCCGTACCGAAGTCCGAGATGCGTCGCGTCGTCCGTGAAGTGGAGACCGTTCGCGGTCGCGCGATCGAAACGCTCGCCGGCAACGCGCACGCGAATGACGAAATCGCCAGCGCCTTCCGGTTTTCGCGCAAGCTCCCAGCTCTGCGCGATCCCGTCGCTGTCGTCGTGCACTAGCCGCTCGACGACACCCGCGCGCGCGAATGTGAGCGCACCGTCGGAGGCGACGTTGGGGCGGACCGCCGCGATCGCCGGCGCGCCGTCGCGTCCGAGCGACGCGACCTCGAACGTGGCCGGGGCGCCGACGCGCGCGGCGACCG
>JBBQXV010000520.1:0-2796 GCA_038209335.1 Polyangiales bacterium
ATGCTGATGTCGCCGGGGCAGTTCCAGGCGCCGCGCGGGCACGTCGTCATCGGACGTGACGGCGCGCGCGCGACGCTCGTGATTTCGCACGGTGCGGTCAGCGGGCTTCACGCGACCGTGATGATGGATCGGATGATGGTCGTCGATCACGGATCGACGAGCGGCACGTACGTCGCGGGCCGGCAGGTGCCGCCGAATCAGCCGACGCCGCTCGATCCCAACGGCATCCTCGCGTTCGGTCCGATCCCGGTACCTGTTGCCACCCTCGTGCAGCTCGCGACGGCCGCGATCACCGGAGGCGCCGCGGCGCAGAGCCCGTCCGCGCTCCTCGGCTCGACGTCTGCCGCGGCGCCGCTGGGGATGTCGCAGTTGATGCCTCCCAATGCAGGGCTCGGCATCTCGCAGCCGATCCCTTCGGGCTTCGGCGCGTCGCACCCCATCGCGCCGAACGTCGCACTCGGCGCCTCGCAGCCGATCGCGCCAAACCTCTCGCCCGTCGGTGGAAGCAGCGACGCAGGCGGCGCGCCGCCGCGCAAGCACCGCACGATCATCGGCGAGCTCAGCATGTCGGACCTCGCGTCCGTCATCTCGATCGGCCGAACACCCGACAACAAAATCGTCGTCACGCATCCGCAGGTGTCGAGCAAGCACGCGCAGATCGTCAAAGTCGGCGATCAGCTCTTCGTCGAAGATCTCCGCTCCGCGAACGGCACCTTCGTCCGCGGCCAGCGCGTCGCGCCCGGGCAGCGCGTCCCGATCTCGAACGGCGAAAAGGTCTTCATCGGACCAATGCCGCTGCTCATCCACATCGCGGATCAGCAGGTCAACGTCGTCATCGAGGACTCGGCGAACTGGGCGGGCAAGCCGCTCTACGAGATCGAAGCGTGGGATCTTCTCCTCGAGGTTCCGGATCGCGACAACCCGTCGACGATGAAGGTCCTGCTCGACCACGTGTCGTTCAAGGCGCTCCCCGGCGACATGATCGCGCTGATGGGACCGTCGGGCGCCGGCAAGACGACGCTGCTGCTGACGCTCAACGGCTACATGCCGCCGACGAGCGGGCAAGTCCGCATCAACGGCGAGGATCTCTACGCGATCTACGACGCGCTTCGCGGATCGATCGGCTACGTCCCGCAAGACGACATCGTCCATCCCGAGCTCACCGTCTTCGAAGCGGTGAAGTACTCGGCGCGGTTTCGCCTGCCGCCCGACTACTCCGACGAAGAGATCAACCGCCGCGTCGACGAGACGCTCCGCGATCTCGGCCTCGAGGCGGTGAAGAATCTGCAAATCGGAAAGCCCGAGAAGAAGGTGCTCTCCGGCGGTCAGCGCAAGCGCGTCAACATCGCGCTCGAGCTCGTCACCGATCCCGTCATCTTGTTCCTCGACGAGCCGACGTCGGGCCTCGCGGCCGACGACACGACCGCGCTCGTCAACTTGCTCGCGGACCTCACGCGCAAGACGGGCAAGACGATCATCATGACGATCCACCAGCCCGCGAAGGACGAGTTCGAGAAATTCAATCTCGCGTTCATCATGGGCTACGGCGGAATCCCGACGTACTTCGGTCCGAGCGGCGAGAACGCGTACCGCTTCTTCCAGACCATCCAAGGCAAGCCCGGCGTCACGATCCCGCAGAAGCACATCGACAACCCGCGCGACATGTTCGACATGCTGAACGTCCGCGAGCGGGCCGTTCACGAAGCGATGAAGCACCAGGATCCGCATGCGTCGCGCAACATCGCGCGGCTCGAAGCGGCGCGCGCGTGGCGCGGCGAGTTCTTCAATCCGCAGAATCCGCTCTACCAACGCATGTACTCGGGGAGGCGCGCGGTCGGCGCGGCGCCTGCGGCGGCGGGCGTCCCGCATCGTCCGGACGTGGCGCTCGTGCGTCAGCTCTTCTTGCTGTTGTCGCGTTATTGGAAGGTGAAAATCCGCGATCGCGCGGGCGCGGCGATCATGTTCCTGCAGGCGCCGATCATCGGACTGATGCTCGTCCTCGTTTTCGGCGGGCAAAAAGAAGCCGTGCCGTTCTGGTGCCTCGGCGCGCTGCAAGAGCTGTCGAAGAAGAACAACATGGCGACGACCGCCACGACCAACTTGCTCAACGAGATGCAGCCGACGACCGATCACACGGCGGCAATGTTCTTCGTCGTCGTGAGCTGCGTCTGGTTCGGCACGAGCAACGCGGCGCGCGAGATCGTCACCGAGCGCGCGATCTACCTGCGCGAGCGCATGGTCAACCTGTCGCTCTTCAATTACGTGATGTCGAAGTTCGTGATGCTGAGCATCGTCGCGGTGTTCCAGTGCGCGATGCTCCTCGGGATCGTCTTCTTCGCGCTCGGCTTCGAAGGCGGCCCGCTCGCGTTCGCCTTCGAGCTCGCGAACTTGATCGCGCTCAGCATCAACGCGACCGCGCTCGGTCTCCTCTTGTCGACGATGGTCGCGTCCGCCGAAGCGGCGATGGCGCTGACGCCGATCGCGCTCATCCCGCAGATCGTGCTCGGCGGCCTGATGGTCCCGATGACGACCAACCCGAACCTCCAATACTTGATGTACGCGATGCCGGCGCGCTGGGGCTTTCAGGGCGCCATCGCGCACGAGCGCGCCGCGATCGCGACGCTCGCGCCGTGGAACATCGATCTGCACGATCCAAAGCTGACGAGCGCGCCCGACTTCATCGAGGCGGGGAAGTTTCACTGCGCGACGGCGCAAATCGGCAGCGAGAGCCTGGCTGGCGCGTGGGGATTCGCGCAGTGGGAGACGTATTGGCTCCCGGGCGCGGTGCTCTCCGGC
>JBBQXV010000521.1:0-2782 GCA_038209335.1 Polyangiales bacterium
CGAGGACGCCGCGGTTTCCCATGACCGTGCCGCGCTCGGCCACCGCGACGATTTCGCCCCACGGAGTGACGCGGTTTCGATGCGGCATGCGCTCCAAGATACCGCGGCCGCAGCGATCCATTCCAACGCTGAAGAAAACGCAGGCTCCCACGATGACGTCGCATACTCCTGTTCATGAGGCTCACGCCTCGAACCAACTCGAGGAGGCCGTCATGGCGCGCGTCGTTGCTGAGCAGGTTTTCGATCCCCCGATGTCCGATGAGGATTACGCCGCGTTCGCGAAGCGGATCGATCCATGCCTCGAGGTTCGACACGGGATGTGGCGAAGAAGCTACGTGTCGCCCGACAAGCGTCGGATGACATGCGAGTTCGAGGCGCCCGATGCGGACTCCGTTCGCGAAGCGTTTCGATCGGCGGGGCTGAAGTTCGAGCGCGTTTGGACCGCGGATGTGTTTGCGATCGAAGATTACCCGGAGCTCGTCGCGAAGCTCGCCACGCTCACGAAGAAGTGACGGTCCCGACCGGCCGCCAGTCGTGCCGCTCCTCTACGTCCGGCGGTCGCTCCCGCGATCGACCGTCGCGCTCGGTACCGGCGTCGCGAGCGGGATGTCGGGTGACGGTCTTCCCGCGGCGACGCGGAGCACACGCAGGCGCGGTGCGAGCGCGATCGCTCCGCCGCGCACGACGACGTGCTCCGCGAGGATGTGGATCTCGACGTGCGTCGCGTTCCATCGCGTCGCCCAATCGTCCGGAAGTCCGCGCGTCGTCGGTACGAGGAGCGTCGTCGCGCGCGCGCCGCGCTCGCGCTCGGCGAGGAACGCCTTCACCGTGCTTGCTTCGGGCCGGCGAATCCAGAAGACGTCGCGGGCGCCGTCGTCGCGCGACTGCACCCCGAGGGGGAGCGGCGCGTCTGCCGGTGTGTGGTCGAAATCGACCGGAGGTGGCGCGTCGGTCTCATAGAGCGACGCGAACGTCCGCGCGATCGCGCTCGGCACGAGGCGCGCGGTCGCGAGCGCCGCGGCGTCGGTCGGCTTCGGCGCGTCGCGCTGCACGTGACCCGCGACGGCGACCACCGCGCGCGTCGCGGCGGGGACGCGCTGCTCGTATTCGGCGATCGCGAGCGTCGTGCGGGCACCCATGGCGTCGACGAGCTGGAAGAACGTGTGCACGAGCGCAGGATACCCCGATCTCCGTCATTCGGTGTCGCCTGCGACGCGAACCGTAGCCGCACCCAAATGCGTTGCATGCCACGCGACGTCGTTGTCTTCGTGGCGACGTGCCGGCCGACGCGAATGCGAGAGAGCGCAAGAAAGCACGTTCGCGCGCGTGATCCCGCCGTGGCCCGAGTCGTGCTCTACGAATCCGCACGCGCGCTTCTGTCGGAGCGCACCGGAGACCTCCCATGCAAAGCCAATGGACCAAGCCGCAGCTCGACGAGATCAAAATGGACGCGGAGATCGGCTCGTACCAAGTCGACGACGAGCGCTTCGACGACGCCCCCGCCTTCGCGCACCGAACGGCGCTGCGCTCGCGAGCGACGTACCGAACAGTCCGTTCGGTGCAGGACTGACCAACGGTACGGGGGCGACGCTCGTCGAAAACCCACCCACGCCGCCGAAGAACAGCGTCGCGGATCCCGCGTTCGCTTGACCCACGGTCGGCGTGCCGACGAGAAAATCCGCGAAGCCGTCGCCGTTCATGTCGCCCGTCGCCGCGACCACCGTCCCTTGCGCGCCGCCGACGCCTTTGAACCCCGCGGGTGACATCGACAGCCCCGCCGGTCCACCGAAGTAGACGAAGACGCCACCGCTCACTTGGTTGCCACCGTCAGAGACGACGACGTCGCCGAATCCGTCGCCGTTCACGTCGCCTGCGCTCGCGACCGATTCGCCGAAAAAGAAGGTCGCGGCGCCGCCGGAATCGAGCGCGTGCGGCGTGAGCACGAGCCCTCCGGTGCTTCCGAAGTAAACCCATGCGGCGCCGGATTGCGCGCCGCCGCTGACCGCGCTGATGATGACGTCGGCGAGCCCGTCGCCGTTGACGTCACCGGCGCTCGCGACGGCGTAGCCGAAGTTGGCGAAGCCGCTGACCACGCTCGGGATCGTCGTCGGCGAGGTCGACACACCGCCCGCGCCTCCGAGGTAGATGTACGCGGCGCCCGATCCGTTGACGCCGCCGACGCGGTTCGCGCCGACGAGCACGTCCGCGAATCCGTCGCCGTTGACGTCGCCGGCGCTCGCGACCGCGACGCCGAACTGTCCGCCCGCGGGATCGGTGAGCGGCGTGCCCGCGCTCGCGATGCCGTTCGGTCCACCGTAGTAGAGCGACGCGCCGCCCGATCCGCCGAACGCGCCGACGACCACGTCGGCGTAGCCGTCGCCGTTCACGTCGCCCGCGCTCGCGACGGACCAACCGAATTGCGTGTTCGTCGTGCTCGGGTTGATGAGCAACGTCGCGCTCGAAGAAAGACCGCTCGCGCCTCCGAGGTAAACGTACGTCGCGCCCATCGTGCCGCCGCTGAGCCCGCGCGCGCCGACGACGACGTCCGCGAACCCGTCGCCGTTCACGTCGCCCGCGCTCGCGACCGACCATCCGAAGAGGCCGTTCGACGTGCTGGGAATGCCGAGCGCGGTGGGCTGCGCGAAGCCCGACCCGTTTCCCATGAAGAGGTAAGCCGCGCCCGCGTTGTTGCCGACTGTAGGCGCGCCGACGATCGCGTCGGGGAAACCGTCGGCGTTCACGTCGAGCGTCGTTCCCCACGACGCGTTCGTCGATGCGCTGC
>JBBQXV010000522.1:0-2769 GCA_038209335.1 Polyangiales bacterium
GTTCACGGTGGGCAAGCCCGATCCGGTGCTCGTCGGCGCGCCCGAGGGTCCGTTGAAGATCGGGGCAACGGCCTTCGAAGACACGCTCCGCGCGTATCTGAACGGTTGGTATTCTGGGGATTCGAATTTTCCCAAGGCCGCGCTGAGCAACGTGAGCGCCAAGCTGAAAGCCGTGAAGATCGAGGGCGGAGCGAAGCTCGGCGTGTTCGACGTGACGGCGAAGGTCGTCACCCAGGTGCCCCCTGTGGTCTACGACTTCAGCGGCACGATGACCGTGCGCGCCGATTCACGGCTCGTCGATCTCGACTTGAAGGGTCCGAGCGCGTTCAACGGGATGAAAAAGGATTGGGACTCGACGACCCACCACCTTCAGCTTCGGTACTGAAGAGCGCCGCGGCCGTGACCACTACCTCGGCGGCGGCTCACCAGTGGGGGCCGAACGGTTAGTCGTCCGTCGACTCGATCAGTCGCGCGGCGGTCGGCGTCGCTCGTGGAACCACGGGCGGTACTTCGTCATCTTCGCGCGCTGACCGGGCCCCGCGTGGCGGTTGCACGTCGCGTTCTCGTCGCTCGCGGCCGGCGCGCCCCAGCGGAGCTCGACGCAGTCGTTCGCGTTGTACGCCATCTCGAGATCCATCGCGCGATCGACGACGTCTTGGAGCGACAGCGTGAACTGCGATCCATCGCTGCGCGTGTAGCTGAACTTTCGCGACGCGAGCTCCGTCGCGAGGACCTTCTCGAGCTCCGCCTTCACGTCGGCGATCGCTTTGTCCTTCGGCATCGCGTACCGATTCGATCGGCGCGCGACGCGATCCGGAAATCCGCGCACGACGTCGATCGCGATCAAGAGCCGCAAGTCGCGCGACGGCGTCGCGAAGTCTTCCCACGCGCCGTTCGTCTCGAAGATCGCTGCGCCGTCCGGCATGTCGGCGAGTCCGCGTCCGCTGCTCTGGAACTTGCGTCCGTTCTCGACCGACGTGACGCGCGTCTTCACTTGCTCTTCGAGCGCTTGGATCGTCTCGCGCATCGCGCGCGTCGGATCGAGCGGGCTCGGCGACATGACGTCGTCCATCTTGTCGTAGAACGCTTCGATCGACAGGTTCGACTGCTCGAGCGAGAAGTCTCCATAGTCGGGACTCTTCGCGATCTCTTCGTTGGTCATGCGGCGCATGTTGCTGTTCTTCTCGCGCACGACGGGACGGAAGCGCTTGAAGCCCGGGCTGCCGAGCGCGGGATCTTGCGCGAAGAGGAAGTTGCCGCGCCAGAAGCGCTTGCGCGCGATCGTCCCGTCGGGCTGTCCGTCGATCGCGAGATAGACGCCGCCCGCTTCGGGCGACTGCGACACGCGGCGAACGAGCACGAGGATGTGGCCGTACGGATCGGCGTAGATCGTCCCGGGCCGAAGCGTCTCGGCGGAAAGCGCGACCGGGTAGTAGTCGGTCTTGTCGTCGTTGTTCGGCGCGCGACCGGAGCCGGAGTGCACGGCGTCGGCGAGCGTCCACCGGATGAAATGGCCGAACGCGTTCGTGAGGCCGGGGCGCTTCGACGCTTCGATGTTCTGGTTGTGCGCCCAGCCCGGGCACGTGGGCGGAGCGCCGCCGCCGCCGCGCGAGCACGACGAGTACCCGAACGGCAAGGCGAGCTTGAACGCGAAGTACGCGCGCAAGAAGTACGGGAGGTCGGCGCAGTCGGGGCGAATCAAGAGCCCCGCTTCGTCCTCGCCGAGTCCGAGATGATTGAAGAGAAAATTGCGCGAGCGATCGCGAAGCACTTCGTGGAGCGCGGCGTACGAGAGGCTCTTCTCGATCGGCGCGTCGAACAGCTTGTCGAGCCACGCCGAGTACAGGTTCTCGATCGAGCGCGTCCACGCGCGATGGATCGGCCAGATCTGGCTCCACGTCGCGCGCGGTCGCGGCGGCGCTTCGTCGCGCACCACGATCTCTTGTTTGATTTCCTTGCACTCTGCAGGTGCTCGATCGCGAACGAGCTTCGCGTTCCACGTCCCCGTCGCGGGCGTCGCGATCTCGACCGCCCACCAATACGGCGGGCCGCCGTGACGCTCGCGCGTCGTCGCGGCCTTCGTGCCATCGGGCGCGATCAACGTGAGCTCGCCTTCGAGCGGTTTCTCCGAGATGAACATCACGCGCAGCGGCGCGCCCTTCCACGGCGCGGTCGGCGACGGCACGACGAGCGCCTCGGTCGCCTCTTCGCATGTGCCCATCGGAGGAGGCGGCGGCTCGGGCGGTGCGTCTGCGACCGCGCTCGACGCTGCAGCAGGAGCGCTCGACACCGCGACGACGGGCGGGGGCGCGGTGCGCTGTGGCGGAGGCGGCGCAGCGCACGCTGCGACCGTGACCACCGTCAGCAGACCGAGAAATCGCCTCACGCGCGCATACTCCCCGCGGCGGCGACGCGCCGGCAACTTTGTTACGCCCACCTATACGCCCCCCGCTCTACGGCGCTTCCCGCACACAGGCAAGTCCACCCGAACAATCAGTGACGGCGTGAAGCGTTTCCGTTGACGCGTCGTCCTGGCTTCACTGGCCCACGCGAATCTGGGAAGTCGCCCTCCTGATCTGCCCTGGGATTTCGGACAACTCGGATCACGAAATTCGCTTCTTCGAACGAGCCTCCGAATGCACCTTCGGAGGTACTCCCGAGGAGACAGATCGCCAAGTGCAGAGTGCGGCCTTTGGCCGTTGTAGTCGTCGCGCGGAGGTTACCGCACCTTGGTGATCGGACCGCCGATCGGACCGACGTAGATCAGCT
>JBBQXV010000523.1:0-2727 GCA_038209335.1 Polyangiales bacterium
CGCGGCGCGGCGCTCGACGGCGCCGCCACGAGCGTGCGCGCGACGACGGGCGCGTTCGTTCCGCTGCGGACCGCCGCGCGTGTCGGCCTCGGCGTCGCCGCGTGCGCGTACGGCGGGCAGTACCTGCCGAAGATGGGCAAGCTGATGACGCCGCTCCTCGCGGTGGGCATCGTCGTCGTGTACGTCGCGATCCTCCTCGTCACGCGCGAGCTTCGCGCCGCGGATCTCGCGCCGATCAAGGCGATGCTCGGCAAGAAGAAGCGCAGCGCTCCGTAGCGACGCGTGCGACGCTTGGACGCGTGAACGATCAGCCGCCGATGGGAGGCGCGCCGCCACCGCTCTGAGGTCCGCCGCCTGCGCCAGGGCCGCCGCGGAGCCCGTGCTTCTGCACGAGTCGATGCAAGTACATGCGATCCATGCCGGCGGTGCGCGCCGCCTTACTCATATTCCCGCCCGCCGCTTCGAGGAGCGCGCCGAGGTACGCGCGCTCGAACGTGTCGACCGCAGAGTCCTTCGCGATCTTGAACGGCACGCCGATGTCGACGGCGCTCCCCGCGATCCCGGCGGCGGAAGGCGCCGAGCGGCGCATCGCAGGGCTCGCCTTCTGGAGAACGACGGTGCGCTCGACGTAGTTGCGGAGCTCGCGGACGTTGCCCGGCCAATCGTGCTTCGCCATCTCGGCGAGGACGTGCGGCGGAAAGAGTCGCTCCTGATCGGGCACGCCGAGCGCCGCGAGAAACACGCGAATGAGAATCAGAAGGTCTTCGAGCCGCTCGCGCAAAGGCGGAACGCGCACGTTGATGACCGAGAGACGGAAGTACAAGTCCTCGCGGAAGCGCGCGCGGTTCACTTCGCGTTCGAGATCGCGGTTGGTCGCGCTGACGACGCGCACGTTGACCTTGCGCGGGCGCGTCTCGCCGACGCGGCGGATCTCGCGCGCTTCGATGGCGCGGAGCAGCTTGGGTTGGAGCTCGAGCGGCAGCTCGCCGATCTCGTCGAGGAAGACGGTGCCGCCGTCCGCCGCTTCGAACGCGCCTTGCCGATCGCGGTCGGCGCCCGTGAACGATCCGCGCACGTGACCGAAGAGCTCGCTCTCGACGAGGTTCGGCGAGATCGCGCCGCAGTCGACGACGACGAACGCGCGCTCGGCGCGTGCGCTGCGCTGGACGATTTCGTTCGCGACGAGCTCTTTGCCGGTGCCGCTCTCGCCTTCGATGAGCACGTTGATGTCGCTCGCGGCGACCTTCTCGAGCAGCGCGAAGAGCTTGCGCATCGAGACGCTCGTGCCGGCGAGCGAGCCGAACGCCGGGATCATCGGGACGATCGCCTGCCCTGCCGGCGCGACAGCGCGCACGCGCACGACCGAGTCGCCGAGCGAGAGCGTCGCGTCGGCGGAGAGATCGGCGTCGCGGATGCGAACGTTCTCGAGACGCGAGCCGTTCAGCGATCCCCAATCGCGGACGCGCCACGCACCCTCCTCGCGGACGAGGCGGCAATGGAAGCGCGACACGGCGGGATCGCCCAGGACGAGATCGTTCGACGAGTGCGTGCCGATTCGGCAGAGATCGCCGTCGTAGGTGACGGTCCGCGACGTGGGCCGTCCGCCTTCGCGCTCGACGGTGAGCGCTAGACGCGGAATCGCGACGGTGTCGACGAGCTGGCGAAGCGTCGCGACCGACTGCTCGTCGCGACGGAGCACCGTCGGCGGCCCGTCGTGCGCGTGCGGGAAGAACGAAGGCGGACGCGCCATGCTCGGCGAGGTGCCGGGCCCGGACGGCAGGCTAGGCAGCGGGGCGGAGCCGGGAAGGACCGGCGACGACGGCGTGCCCGCAGGGGCCGACGGCGGCTGCGAGCCGGACGAGGCAGAGCCGACGCGCGGACGCGGTGGAGTCGGCTGAGGCGGTGGGAGTGGACGGCGCGGAGTCGACACGCAGGGTAAGAGTATGGCATTCGCACGCGCGGTGGGGGAGCGAGTTACGGGACCCGCGTGCGAAAAAAAATTCGTCGACGCTCGCTCAGCGGGCTGGGCGCTTTTTCGCTCCACGTGCCGCAGGCGTGGCGGGCGCAGCAGCGCGGTGCGGAGCGCGCGACGCTTTCGCCGAAGGCGACGCTCCCGTGACCAAGCGCGCCCGCGCGGGCGAAGCCCCGACGGTGCGCGCCGGTCCGATCGGACCTGCCGGTTTGGCGGCGGGCGCGAGCGTCGCGTTCGCGAGGGGAGGCGGAGGCGCCGCGAGCGGCGGCGGCGTCGGATCGCCGACGACGGCGACTCGCGGCGCGACGCGCCAGCGCTGTTCGTGATCGCCCGGCGCCGCGATCGCCGCCATCGACAACGAGGCCCCGACCTCCGGTGGACGTGCCAGCGATCGCATTCCGAGCCCAGCGACTGCTCCGAGACCACCGAGCACGACGACAGTGCCCAGCATCGCGAGAAGCGAGGGCCCGCGCGCGCGAGCTGCGTCGCCGATCCGTGGAGGAGGCGCGGGTGTGTCGACATGCGTCGTCCGCACGATGTTCATGATGACGGGCGGCGCCGGCCTCGCCACGAGGTCGAGCTCTTCGACGAGATCGACCGAGCTTATCTCTTCGACATCGTCGACGTTCGGCGCGTCGGTGATGCGCGAGAACTCGAGCACCGCGGCCGGCCTGTCGAGGACCCGACCGGTTCGCAAGGCGTACTTTCCGTTCGTGGGGGCAGTGCTCTGCATCGTGAATGACATGCAGCAAGGG
>JBBQXV010000524.1:0-2713 GCA_038209335.1 Polyangiales bacterium
CAGCGGAGCGACATCTTCCGCGCGAGATCCACCGGGAGATAAATCGTCATCTCGCGCATCTCGCGCCCAGCGTCCGTCGTCACGACCATGTCGACCGGCGCAGCCTTGATCGGCGCGAGCTCGCGAACATCGGACGTGCGATCGGTCCGACCGACGAACGCGTCGAGATCAGCCGGCGGCGGCTTGCGCAGCGAAACACCCACTTGCTTCTTGGCCATGGAAGAACCTCTCTAGCTCGTCGAACAACGATTGAAGCTCCGACGCCGCGCGATCGCGAGGCGCGAAGGTGGTGACGCCGCGACCTGCGGCGAGGGATTCTTGGTACGCGATGCGGTAGCCGAGCTCGGACGCGAGCACCGGCAGACCGGACGCTTCGAGGACGTCGCGCGCGCCTTTGCCGAGCGCGGTGCGTCCTTGCTTGCGCGTGATGAGGATGCACGCCTTGAGCGACTCGCGGAGTGTGCGCGCTTCGTTGACGACGTCGATCGCGCCGGAGAGCGCCCATGCGTCGGCGGCGGAAGGACCGCACGGGAGGATCGCGACGTCGGCGATCATGAGCGCGCTTCGCTGGATGTCTCCGTGACGCGGCGGGCAGTCGATGACGGTGAGATCGTACGCCTGCGCGATCGACGGGAGCTGACCCGGCTTGTGCATCGTCGCGCCCATCGCGACGACGGTCGGCGTGGGCAAGCCCGCTTCGTTCGCGACCTCGCCCCACGTTCGCGACGTCCCCTGCGGATCGGCGTCGACGAGCAAGACGCGCATCCCGCGCTCGACACCGAGCGCCGCGAGGCACACCGCGGTGGTGCTCTTTCCGATGCCGCCTTTTTGTCCGGTGAGCGCGAGGATCATGCGCGACGGATACGCAAAAGCATCCCACCCGGAAAAGTTTTCGGCAGTACCCTCGACGGCGAATGCGACGGACGCTCCGCGCCTTGGTCTGCTTCGGCGTCGTCGCGACGTCACTCGTGGCGTGTGCGGGGACGACGCCTTCGTCGACGACGCCGACTCGTCGCGAGCCCGAGATCGTGATCCTCGAGGACGATTACGCACGCGCTCTCGCGGAGGCGCGCGCGACCAAGCGGCCGATCGTCGCGGTGACGGGCGCGCCGTGGTGCGAGCCGTGCCGCGTGATGCGCTCGGCGGTGCTAGCGGATCCGCGGCTCGCGTCCACGGAGCGTGATGTCGTGTGGCTCGCCATCGACGTCGAGCGCGAAAAGAACGAAGCGTTCGTGGCGCGCTTCGCCAGCGAAGGACAGCCCGTAGTCTGGGTGATCGATCCGTCGAACGAGACGGCGGTGCTCGCGTGGCGTGGGACCGTCGAGGCAGCGGTGCTCAGGGCGCTCGTCGACATGGCGGCCGACGCCATCTACGGACGCGATCCGGGCGGCGATGCCGGCGCGGCGCTGGTGCGCGCGTTTCGCGCCGACGCAAGCGGCGAGACGAAGCGCGCGATCGACGAGTACTTGTTCGTCGCCAGGAGCGAATCAGTGACGGCTTCGATCGCGGTCGTCGCGCTCACCGCGCTCTACTCGGCCACCGGCGACCGCGTCGCGTGCGCCGAGGTCGCCGTGCGCGAAGGGGTGAAGCTCCCGCGCATTCTCGGTGCGAGCGCCGTCGCGCTCGGGCTCGATTGCGACCCCTCGTCCGCGCTGCTGCTCCGCGCCGCGCGCGACATGCTCCGCGACATCAACTCCCCCGCGCCCGATCGCTCCGCGCTCTTCGCTCACGTCGTCGCCGCCGATCGCCGCGCCTCCGACGACGCCGCCGTGACCCGCGACGCGCGCGCTTGGCTCGCGTTCCTCGATGGGCAATCCGCGGACGCGCGGTCGGCCGCCGCGCGCTCTTCGCTCGACGGGTCGCGCGTCGCCGCGCACATCGCGCTCGGTGAGCCGGACGCCGCGATCCCCCCGCTCGCCAAATCCGAACGCGATCTTCCGCGCGACCTCGCGCCTCCCGCGCACCTCGCGCACGCGTTCGCCGCCGCGCACAAATGGGAAGACGCCCTCCGCGCGATCGACCGCGCGCTCGCCCTCGCGTACGGCCCGTACCGCGTCGTCCTCCTCGCGCAAAGAGTCGACATCGAAATCGGCAAAGGCGACACGCACACCGCGCTCCGCACGCTCGACGAAGCGCTCGTCCTCGCGCGCTCCCTCTCGCTCACCGGTGGGTACGCACGTCACCGCGCCGCGCTCGAGGTCCGCCGCTCCGAGTGGCGCGCTCGTTGAAAATCACGAGTATGCTCGCCTCCATGTCGGCGTGCCCCTCGTGCAAGGCCGAAGGCTATGTCGAAGGCACTGCGTGCGTGCGCTGCGGCAAGGTCTCGGCGTCCGTCCCCGAGCTCGAGCTCGACATTCCGAAGCCGCCGCCGCCGAAGCCGAAGGCGCCAAAGAAGAAAGAGGAAGAGGCGCGGATCGAGCTCGCCGTCGACATGAACGACGTGCGCCCTTCGCATCCGCCGTCGGGTCCGAGTGTGCGTCCGCCAGGCGGTCAGAACGCGCAGGGATATTTCCCCACGAGCGCGGCGTCCGCACCGGCGCGTCAGTACGGGACGTCGATCAGCGCGCCGGCAGGATCGCCGATGATGATGGCGTCGGACGAAGAGATCGAAGCGCGCACGCTCGCGGGGTTCGGCGATCCGCCGAGGAACGTGTTCACCGCGCCGTTCTATTCGTACAAAGTCTACACGCGGCAAAAGGAGCTGAAGCGAACG
>JBBQXV010000525.1:0-2696 GCA_038209335.1 Polyangiales bacterium
CTCGATGCGCAACGAGGCGCGCCGATCCTCGCAGCCGCGCGCGCTCCGGTGCCCGCGCCACGGCCGTGAACCCGGAGAAGCGAAAGGCGCTCGAGGAGGCCGTGGAGTTTCGTATCGTGGTGCGATGAGCGACGACGAGGCGAGGGGGAAGCGCGTGCGTGCGCTCTTGCGAGCGGCAGCTGCGGGCGCGCTCCTCGGCGCGGCGTCGTGCGCGCCCGAATCGCCGCTGCTCGTCACGGTTCCGGTGACCGTCGTTCCATCCGCGTCGGCGATCGCGACGTCCGAGCCGACCACGCCCGCGACCACGTCGCGCCCGCCGCGTCGCCCGCCTCCACCGGTCGCGGTGGAGGATCCCGACGACGATTCGCCCGCGCCCGGAAAGCACGCGTGCAAAGGGCTGAACGACTGCAAAGGCCTAGGCGGATGCAAGACCATGCAGAATGCATGCAAAGGTCAGAACCAATGCAAAGGCCAAGGCGGCTGCAAGGTCTGATCGCCGTCAATGGCACATGGGGCCCGGCGGCGCGAGCTGGTGTGGAATGCCGGAGCGGATCGCGTAGCAGGTCTCGTCGCACATGGGCGGAGCGCCGCACGGCGTCCAACGATCCGGCGGACCTCCGGGCGGGCAGACGGACGGCAGCACCCAACAGGCGCCTTCGACGTCCGGCGAGCAACGCGTGCCCGGGAAGAGCAGCCGCGCGCACGACGCGCCCGCGACCGGACACGATGACGCGCTCGGATCGTTGCACTTTGCAACGTTCACGCGGCACTCGCCCATCGTCGACGCGGAGGCGCCACTGCGCTGGCGGATGCAATCGTTCCAGTACGTCACGCCGTCGCAGCCGCAGGCCGGAGGGCCGACGGCGTCGCACAAGACGGGGCGCTGCTGGCACGTGCCAATCGCCTGCGCACAATCGGTCTTCGCGCAGAGCTCGGTCGGTCGGCATTGGTCGTTCGTCCTGCACCGTCCCTCGCCGAGGGGGGCGCCGTCGGGCGGTCCCGCATCGACGTCGATCGTCGCGACGACGATCTCCTGAACCGTGCAACCGCCGACGAGGAGCGCGAGAAACGGAGCGAGCGCGGCGTAGAGCTTCACGGCGCGCCTCCGGAGCCCGCGACGTCGAACGAGAAACCGAGCGCGACGCCCGGACGAACCGCGAGCGGTTCGAAGATCGTGGTGTGGGTCGACCCTTCCGCGACGACGTAGCGCCGAGGCGTCACGTCGCCGTCGACCATCGCGAGCGCGAAGACGCGGAAGCTCTGCGCGAGCGTGACGTGAGCGACGAGCGCGCCGGTCAGGATCGGCGAGGCGTTCGTCGTGTCCCGCTCGAAGTGCGCGCCCGCACTGTTTTTGCCGGGCGAGAGCGAGACGACATCGAAGCCGCCGCCGGCCGCGATCTCGAGGAGGAAGCGTGGCGTGTCGACGAGCTGGAGTGCGGGGAGCGCGCGCAGCGACCAGACGCTCGTGCGGACGTCGACCGACTGCATGTCGTCGCCGAACGGTGGACGGTACTCGCCGAAGATCCAGAACGCCGGACGCCACGGCCCGCGGCCGAAATCGAGGCGAGCCCCGACGCCGGCGCCGAAAACGAGGCGCGTGTCGCGCGCGTACGACGTGCCCGACACGAACGTCGCGAGACCGACGTTCCACCGACCCGGCGTGACTGGAATCGGCGTCGGTCGTTCGGCCGGCGTGGGTCGGAGAACGGGCGGCGGCGTCGCGATCGGCGGCGCACCTGCGGTCGCGGGCGGCGGTGGCGATGACGGCGCGTCGGCGATGAGCGACTCGGTCGCGGCTTGCACGACGTGCGCGACGTCTTCGAAGAGAACGGCGCGCGAACCCTCGCGCGGAACAGAGCGACGCAAGAGCGGCCGATCGGCGCGCGCGTCCGAGAGCTCGATCGTCGCGATGTCCTCTGCGCGAACATCGATCCACACGCGCACGAGCGTGTCGGCCGACGGCTCGCCGCGCTCGTGTTCCGCCGCGATTCGATCGGTCGTCGTGATGCGCGTCTCCAAGCCGACGCGATGAAAGAGCTCGCCGAGCGAATCCTTCACGAGCGCCGCGTCCTCGGCGGTGCCGGCGATGACGACGTCGATCACACGGCGCGTCGCGACGGTCGAAGCATCGGCGCGCGCGTCGCGCGAAGCTGCGGCGACGAACGCGACGAGCGCGACGACGAGCGACATCCACCGAAGGCTCGACGGCGTGCGCACGATCGTCGTCCGGCCTACCGATTCTCCAGCGCAGCAAGGCGAGCGCGCGCGCGCGCCGAGTGCACGGACTTCGGGTAGGCGTCGACGAGCGCGCTCCACGCCGCGGCCTCGTCGCGCACGCGACCAAGGCGTTGAAGGGCGAGCGCGCGACCGACCATCGCCTCTTCACGAAGCCCGCCGCCACCGCCGCTCAAGTACGCATCGAAGTGAACGAGCGCGCGCGCCGCGTCGCCACGATCGAGCAAGAGGCGCCCGAGCATCGCGTGCGCGTTCGTCGCTTCGACCGAGCCAGGGTAACGCTGCGCGAGATCTCCGTAGAGGCGGACCGCGTCGTCGTACGCGCCGCGCTGACGAGCGTCGCTCGCTTGCGAGAAGAGCGCGCCGGCCGTCGCGGGCGGAGGCGTGGGCTCCGGCGCGGTCGTCGCGGTCGCGCTCGGAGGCGGTGGCGTCGGCGGCGACGTCTGCGCGATCGTCGTCGT
>JBBQXV010000526.1:0-2691 GCA_038209335.1 Polyangiales bacterium
TTCTTCCTGGTACTGGTAGCTTCTTCCATGGCGCATTCCTCCGGGACCGCCGGCAAGCGGTCGTTCTTGCGAACTGTTCAACCCGAAGAATGCGCCATTTCCCTTTTCCACATCGATGGGGACACGACCATCGCGACTGCCGTGATCTCCGCGGACGATTTTGCTGCGGCACCGGCGACTCTCTATGGAGTCATCGCGCTCGCGATCGGGTTCATGGTCGTGACCCGGGGCTTGCTCACTCGCCACGGAAGGGAGACGCGCATCGAACGCGCACCCGAGTCCGACGTAACCAGCGACGCGATCGATCGCGCGTACGCGGAGGGTTGGATCGACGACCTCGGCGTACGCGGCGCGAACCTCGTATACAGTTCGGCGATGCCCGCGTGGGAGCAAGGCTTCGACATCTACATGGCGAACGTCGACGGCGCGCGTACGTCGTTCGTCGTCGACTTGAACGCGGCGGCGCACGCGCCCGTCGCGACGCACCCGATCCGCGTGCAAGTGCGCGTCAAGCTCCTGAGGCCGCGTCCGGACGGGCTGCGCGACGAGTCGGAGCTCGAAGGGATGGGGAGCGTCGAAGATGGCATCGAGCAGCGGCTCACCGAGGCGCTCGATGCAATCTACGTCGGACGGTTCCTCGGCGTCGGAGCGACGACGTTCGTCTTCTACATTCCGCAAGACGCGCGCGCCGTTGCAGAGAACCTCGGCGACGTCATCGGCCCGCTCGGTGAGTACCGCGTCGAGTGGCGGAGCGAGGACGATCCGAAGTGGGGCTTCTACTTCGACTTCCTCTATCCGGACGAGATCTCGCTCGCGTGGATCCTGAACCACGCGCTCCTCGATCAGCGACGAGAGATGGGCGACCGCTTCGACGTGCCACGCGACGTCGACCACCTCGCGCTCTTCCCGTCACGCGTGCGCGCGGACGCCGCCGCGAAGGCGCTTCGGGCGGCGGGCTTCCGCGTCGACGAAGTCACCAGGCGCGACGACGTGATGAAGTTCGCGCTCGAGTTCCATCGTACCGAGACGCTCGAAGGCGATCGCGCCGACGAATTCTGCGCGGAGATTCGCGATCTCATCAAGCCGCTCGGTGGCGAGTACGACGGGTGGGGAGCGATGATCGTGGCAGGGAACGCTTAGGTTGCCTCTGCTCCATCGATCGCGCCGCGCGTGAGGCACCGCTACGTCGTGATGGCGCTGCTGAGTCTGCTCGGCGTCATCCTCTACGTCGATCGCATCTGCATCTCGGTCGCGCTCCCGCGCATCCAAGACGATCTCCACCTCGCGCCCGAGCACCTGGGCTGGGTGAGCCTCGCGTTCTCGATCTCGTACGCCGTGTTCGAGATTCCGAGCGGCAGCATGGGAGACCGCGCCGGTCCGCGCCGCGTCCTCACGCGCATCGTCCTCTGGTGGTCGGTGTTCACCGCGCTCACCGGCGCAGCGACGGGCCTCGGGTTCTTGCTCGTCACGCGCTTCTGTTTCGGCGCAGGCGAAGCGGGCGCGTGGCCCAACGCATCGACGGCGGTGTCGCGTTGGTTCCCGGTCCGAGGGCGCGCGACGGCGATGGGGGTGTTCGGCGCGGCGACGCAGATCGGCGGTGCGCTCTCGCCGCTCGTCGTGATTCCGATCCAGCAGCGGTACGGATGGCGCGCGTCGTTCTTCGCGTTCGCGTTGGTCGGCGTTGCGTGGGCGATCGTTTGGTACGCGTGGTTCCGCGACACGCCCGCCGAGAAGCGCGGCGTGCGCGCCATCGAGCTCGCCGAGACGAGCGGCGCGCCGCCACCGCCCGCGCATGGACTGAGCTGGTCGATCGCGCTCCGGAACAAAACCCTCTGGGCGCTGATGTTCGCCTGGTTCACCGGCATCTATTGCGCGTACTTCGCCATCTTCTGGCTGCCGACGTACCTCGCGAAAGGGCGAGGCTTCACCGAGGGCGAGCTTCGCTGGGTCTCGGTCGCGTGGATCGCCGGGATGATCGGCAACAGCCTCGGCGGCATCGTCAGCGACGCGCTCGTCGCTCGGCTCGGGCTCCGGCGCGGCAGGCGCGTCGCTGCGCTCGTCGCCAACTCGATCATCGCCATCGCCTTCGTGCTCCTCGCCGTGACCCGCGACAAGGTCGGGACGATCGCGATCTGTTCGGTGATCTTCACGGCGTGGGGTCTCTATCAAGCCAACGGGTTCGCCGTGTGCATCGACATTGGGCGGAGCCACGCCGGAACCGTGAGCGCGACGATGAACACTGCAGGACAGCTCGGAGGCGCGGTCTCGGCGGTCGCGTTCGGATACCTCGTGAAAATGTCGGGCGGCTACGACGCGCCGATCCTCGTGATGGCCGGCGTCGCGGCGCTCGGTGCGCTGCCGTGGCTCGCGATCGACGCGTCGCGTGTGCTCGTCCCCGAGCCTGCGGTCGCGCGCGACGGATGATCGCGCCGTTCGTCGCTACATCGTTCCACCGATGCCGGCCGACGCGCCGGTCGGCGTGATCGAGAGCATCGGGACGAGCTGCACGAGTCGCCGCTGTCGCGACGACGCGACCTCGTCCGCGGGGATCTTCTCGCGCGCGAACACCGACGCGTCGAGGACGACCGCGGTGACGTAGCCGATGAACGCGCCGACCACGAAGCCCGCGAGCCCGCGAAAGCAGAAATCGCTGCACCGGCTCGGATTCGATGCCGCGAGCTCGATGCCCAT
>JBBQXV010000527.1:0-2626 GCA_038209335.1 Polyangiales bacterium
CCCAACCGCAGCATGATCGGGATCGCCCACAGCTCGCCGATCGTCAGCTCGTGAACCGTCTGGTACGCGAGCGCGTAGCTGACGAGAGTCGGAACGTCGACGCGGCCGTCGGTGTGCCGAAGGTAATCGAGGCATAGCCCGTAGACGCGCGGGTACCCGCGCATGCGTCCATGCGAGAGCCGAGGAAGCTCGACCAAGTAGCCCCAGGGCAGGTCTTCTTGAATCTCGCGAATCTGATCTTCGACGACGTGCGAGTTGTCGAGGAGCCACTCCTCGGCGGGCGACGGTTCGCGCCGACGCTCGAGGTCACGCGACAACAAGGCGTAGGCCTCGTCGATGCGCTTGCGCGCGTCGGCGAAGCGCTTTCGCAGAGGGCCCGGCGTGGTGCGCGTCGAGGGTTTGCCATGAGCCCTCGCGACTTCGACCGCGTGCTCGGCCAATCGCTCGGCCGTGTGGATCTCGCCGCGCAACGCGTCCGCGTCGTCCCAGCGCGCGTCATCGACGAGACCGGGGCAACGTTCGGTGAGGGAAGGCGACGGCGGCTCGGGCGGCGGGCAGAGCCGCGACACCGACGACATCACCGAGCGTCACGTGGCATGCCGCGCGACGCGACTTCCGCGCTTGCAGTTGCGTCCGCGATCACCACGCGGTGAAGCCACGCACCGTTCGTGAGCGGCCACTGCGAAGGCCGTCGCGCACAGGACACGAATCCATCGTCGACGTGGCGACGACAACCGGAATCCGCGCCGCACACGGGGCAAGGGCTCCGTTCCGTGACACCGTCCCAATCGGCATCGATCGAAGGTCCATGTTGGGCGATATCGCAGCGTACGGATCGGATGGCGCGGTTCATTCGGGGGGGCCAGATGCAGGTCGTATGCCCACGCCGCGCACTCTCGAGTTCGCGGTCGCCGCTCGCGACACGTCGAACGATCGTAGCGTTCGGCCACGCGCCGAGCGCGCGCCGTCGTGCGACGCCACACGGTCCGTGCGCTCCGCACTGGCTAGTTCGGCGCTCCGAACCGCGCGTTGGCGTTGCCCATGCAACGCGACACCGCATGCGACGAGGCAGCGGCGACTTTGCCACGCGACCACCCGAAATGCCTCGACGTCGCGCACCGCAGCGAGCGCCGCTTGCTTCAGGCTCGCGCGGTCGAGCTACACGGACTCGAGGATCGACTTCAACTTGGCCAGGTCTTTCCGATTGGCCCGGCGCATGGCGCTGGCCATCAACGGCGCGACGATCTTTCCGAAGCCACTCGGTTCGCCGCGGTTCCGCAGGGTCATCCGCGTGCTCCGCTCGCCCGATGGCTCCCATGCATAGGTGGTCTCCATCGGAAACGGCCCCTCGTTCGTGCGCATGACGAGAAGCGCCTCCGGTACGAGATCGACGATCTCGTAGGTGTACGCGAGGCGTCGCCCAAGGAAGTGCGCGACGAACGCCACGCGTGAGCCCACGGCGAGCGGCGGAGGCGTCTTCCACTCTACAGACTTGATGTTGACGTACCACTCGGGCGCGTTCGACGGGTCCCCGGCCCACGTCGCAACCACGCTGCGCGGACGGTCGATGACGATCTCGGTGAGCACGTCGACGGGCACGGCAATCTCCTCGCGACCCCTTGTAGTGCGCGTCGTCGGAAGAGACAATAGACGCAGATCGAGACGCTTCGTCACATGGATGGGACAATCACTACGTGAAGCGAGGTAAGGACCAGAGCTCGTCGCCGCGCGCCAATGTTCGCATCGAAGACATGCGGCTGTTCGCGAAGGTTGCCGAGTCGAAGACATTTACGGCCGCCGCGCAGCTCTTGGGGATGCCGAAACAGACGCTGAGCCGTCGCGTCGCGGAGCTCGAACGCGCTCTCGACGTGGTGCTCCTCCACAGGACGACGCGGCGCCTCCACCTGACCGAGGCAGGCGCAGCCTACGCGGACCGCTGCGCAGAGATGGTGCGTCTCGCGGAGGAGGCGAACCACGCGATCACCGACGACGCCGAAGTTCCCAAGGGCGTGCTCCGAGTGACCGCCGACCCGCTCTTCGGCGAGACCTTCCTCGCGCCGCTCGTCATTGCGTACGCAAAGCGGTGGCCAGCAGTGCACGTCGACGTGACCCTCACGCAGAGGCGCGTCGACCTCGTCGAGGAAGGCGTCGACGTCGCGTTCCGAGTCGGGGTCGTCGACGAATCGCAGCTCTCCGCAGTGAAGCTCGGCCCGGCGCGGGTTCGCTACTGCGCGAGTCCGGCCTACGTGGCCCGCCGGGGCGCACCGAAGACACCAAAGCAACTCGCCTCTCACGACTGCGTCCTCGTGCACGCGGAAGGCGGCTCCGTGAAGTGGCCATTCCGCGGGGCGCGGGGCATCGAGCTATTGCCCGTGAGCGGGCGTCTCCGGTTCAACAGCTTTGCGATGGCGAGGAGCGCCGCACTGGCGGGCCTCGGCATCGCGATCTTTCCCGAGTTCGCCTGCGCCGAGGACGTGCGTCGCAAACGACTCGTTCCGGTTCTCGAGGACTGGCTCGTCGACGTCGGTGCGGTTTGGCTTCTTTATCCGGCGCGGCGGTACCTCACCGCGCGCGTGCGCACCTTCGTGGATCTCGCGCGCGAGAGCCTCGAGCGGGACCCTCCGTG
>JBBQXV010000528.1:0-2604 GCA_038209335.1 Polyangiales bacterium
CCACGTGGTCAGCCGGCGGTCGATCCGCTCGCGCACGACGGCGCCCGAGGTACCGTAGACGAGCGGAAAGGCGCCGATCCAGCCGAGGACCTGGCTACGCTGCGTGCCATCGAGAAAGGCACGAATTGCCGGATGTGGAGCACCGGTTACCGGGCGGGCGCGCAAAGTTGCATCCTCCGCGCCCTCCGCGTCTATCACATGCGGGAGCTCCATATCCCGCTCGAGGCGTTCCAGCGGCGATCCACCACCGATTGCCGTGCGAACGTTGGGGACCAGCCGGACCAGGTGGCGTTGCGCGGCGTGAAGGCTTCGGACCGACTCGAAGACGCCGATCACCGCTTCCGGGGCCGCCGATTTTTCCAGCTTTCCGGCGGATCCATCCGCACTGCGCACCCCGTCCATCGCCCCTCTTTCACTCCGCTGTGATCTCCAAACTCGTGGCGCTCGCGACCATCCTAATGGTCGCTACCGGATGTGACAAGGCGAAGGACTTCGTCTACGCGGGCCAGACATCTGGGCCGCCGCAGCTCTCGCCCGGTGAAGAGCTCGACCTCGCGAAGAAGCCCGATGTGCTGATCCAGGTATTCGGCGAGAGCAGTGATCCGCGGATGGTTCCGATCGCGGCGATCGTCGGCGGCAAGCTCAAGCCGATTCGCCTGTCGCCCTCGGGGTGGCGCAAGTTCGTTGCGCTGTATCAGCGCTCGGGGAAGAGCTACCCGCTTTACCTGGGCGGCGTAGCGAGCGGCTCCGTCGACGTGAAGCGCGGGATGTGGTCCGACACCGCCGACGCGCTGTACAAGCTGCCGGGGTGCGCGACACTCACACCGATGTCCAGCGTAAAGGTCAACGGGCGCCTCGCCTCCGACTTCACGCTCGAGTTCCTCGCGTCGAGCGCGGCGATGGGGAAGCCGCGTGCGGGAGCGCCGATGAATCAGGACTCGGTGAACCGCATTGCGAAGTCCGTCTCGCACGACGTCGCGAAATCGGTGGGGATCAACGAGGCGAAGCTCGACTCCCTCGGCTTCCGGGCGATGGCATTCTACACGGGCACGGGCGCTTCGCCGACGATTCTCGCATCGTACATCGACGAGAGCGCCGAGAAGCCCGCCTCGATCGCGACGCGCACGACGCACCTCGTGGTGCTCGCCGACAGGGATTCGTCGGGACAATATCACGCGACGTTTTCGCACCGCATCAACGGGCCGCTGGCGGCCGCCGCCTTTCGCCGCTACTTCGATCATCTCGATCTGGACGGAGACGGCGTCGACGAGATCGTGCTCCAAGGATGGCAGTTCGGCGGCGACACGTTCCTCTCCGTGCTCGGCTGGCGCGAGGGCAAGTGGCAGGAGATTTTCCGTACGCGTGCCAACTGGTGCCTCGACGAGCGGAAGGCCGAAGCGAACTAGCGTCCGTCTCGAGCGCGGCGGTGAGCCGAGGCGCTCCTCAGCCCCCGTACGATTGATATAGCTCCACCAGCCGCTCCACGCCCGTGATCACGTGCTCGCTCGGAGCCGCGTACGATAGGCGCACCCAGTCCGGTGTGAAGAACGCGGCGCCGGGGACGATCGCGACGTCGTGCTTCTCCAGCAGTGCCGCGGCGAACGCCGTGCCGTCGCCGCCCTGGTCCGTCGCGACGTTCGCGTACAGATAGAACGCGCCCCCCGGGTAGACGAATCTGAGCCCCGGTGCGACCTGGGCGGCCTTCACGACGGCATCACGCCGCGCCTTGAACTGCGCGACCATGTGCGTGATTGCCCTCTCCGCCGCTTCGACGTTCAACAGTGCCTCCAGCGCCGCGTGCTGCGACACCGCCGCCGCATTCGACGTCGTGTGCGATTGCAGCGCGCTCATTGCCGCACTCACCGCCCGAGGCGCGACCGTCCACCCGATCCGCCACCCAGTCATCGCGTACGCCTTCGCGACGCCATCGATCACGATCAGTCGATCACGGCGCGTCGAGAGATCGAGCACCGACGCTGCCGGTCCATCGTACGAGATGCGGCGATAGATCTCGTCGCTCAGCACCCACCAGTCGCGCTCCTCCGCCAGCGCGAGAATCTCGCGCAGCTCGTCGGCGCTGTAGACGGCGCCTGTGGGATTGCATGGCGAGTTGAGCATGATCCCCTTCGTGCGCGGCGTCGATGCGGCGTCGAGAAAGGCCGCCGTCACTTTGAGTCCATTCGCGGGGTCGCCGATCACCGACACCGGCTTCGCCTTGCTCAGCGCGACCATCTCGTAGTAGCTCGTCCAGCTCGGCGTCGGGATCAGCACTTCGTCGCCTTCGCCGAAGAGCGCGAAGCACGCGTTGAACAGCGACTGCTTCGAGCCGTTCGACACGACCACGTCCTGCGCCAGGATCTTGTCGTCCCCGCTCCAGCGCGCGTTCGTCTGCGCCGCGATTGCCTCGCGCAGCGGGAGAATCCCTTCCGTCGCCGTGTACTTGGTCGCGCCGGAGTCGATCGCCTTCTGCCCCGCGCGGCGAATGAACTCCGGTGTGTCGAAGTCGGGCTCCCCCGCCCCGAGATCGATCACCTTCCGCCCCTGCGCCTTGAGCGCCCGTGCGCGCGCAGAGACCGCGATCGTGGCGGACTCCTTCAAAAATGC
>JBBQXV010000529.1:0-2552 GCA_038209335.1 Polyangiales bacterium
GGAGGCACGCGGCCTCGAGCCGAGCGAGCCGGTGCACGTGCGGGTCGAATAGATCGCGGGGTTTTCGGTTTACGGCGAACGCGAGGCTTCGGGTTGCTCGCGAACCTTCCACCATGCTCCGAGCGACAGGTCTGCGGCGAACGGCGGAAGCTGGACGACGTCGGCGTCGCGCGCCACGGCGACGAGCGTCGGCCGGCGGCCGATCGATTCGTACACCTCGATGGTGCGCAGCTCGGGATCGACGAGCCAGACGTGCGCCACCCCCGTCGATGCGTAGAGCGGAAGCTTCAACGTGCGATCATCCGACGCGGTGCTCGGCGAAAGGATCTCGGCGCACCAGTCGGGGACGATGCGGAGCGGGTTGTCGTCGGGGAGATCGGGGTGCTTGTCCGCGCGCCAGCCCGCGAGATCGGGTACGGCGAGACGATCGCCCGGAAAGCGCACTTCGAACTCTTGTCGGATCCACCACTCGGTACCATCGAACTTGCGATCGAAGCGATCGAGCGCGCGCTCGCAATGGGCGAGGGTGTGCTCGTGCGGTGAGCCCGGTCGCGACATCGTCGTGAGCACGCCTGCGACTAGGATCTGCCCGGTGATCCCGTTGGGCAGACGCTCGATCTCTCGATACAGCTCCTCGAAGGTCGGCTTGCGCTTCGGAGGCGTCGACATGTTCAGCATGGTAGCACCGGCCCGCGAAGGAGCAGGCGTCGTGCCACGCGCGACGACCGAGAATTCTCGATGTTTTCGTTACGGAGGGGTGTCCGGGACAGTTTCGATCTGTCCCCGGGACACTCCAACTCCGCTCAGCTCCCGATACCCAGCTTCGCCCGCAGCTCGCCGTAGGCGTCGCTCATGCTGAACGCGACGATGTCCTTCGCCTCCGCGGTCCGCGCGATCCACGTCGCGCGCTCTTTCGCGTCGGCCGGTGCGCCGCGCGCGTTCCCTTGGCTCAGCGCGATCGCGTCGAGCGCCGCGTTCGGATCGCCGACCGCGAGGAGCGCCGCGCGGTTCGCCCACGCCACCGCCGTCGCGCCGTACGTCCCGCCCGATGTCCCGAGCGAGCCGGCGACTTCGAGGGCCATCATCCCGACGTCGGCGTCGAGGTTGCGCGGGAGCGCGGCGTGCACGCGTCGTCCCATCTCGGCGAGCGCGTTCGCGTTGATCCCTTGCGGCTTCCACGTCGGGTTGAACACTTGGAGCCACGCGCCGATGAGCACCGCGAGATCCGCCGACGGGAGCCGCGCGAGCGTCGACGCGCGCGCCTGCACGAGCTTGAGCGCGCGGATGATCAAGAACTGCCGCGCGGCGGTCCGATCGGTCGCGAGGAGACCTTCGCCGATGACGAGCGCTGCCTGCGCCGAGCCCGCGGGGAGGCATCCCGTTCCGACGTGCGGCGAGACGTAGACCTGGATCGCGCCGATCCCCATCGCGTTCGCGATCTGCCCGGCGAGCTGACCGATTTGCGCGGCGTTGGGCGGGAGCGCGGTCGCCTTCAGCGAGCGGAGATCGATCGGCGCCGCCGCGTCGAGCGCGTCGCCCGTTCGCGCGAGCAACGCGCGGAACGCCGGCGTGAGCGTCTCCGGCGCGATCATGTCGTCGAGGCGAGGATCGAGCCCGCGCGCGTCGGCGCCGCGGATCTCCGCCGGTCGCCCTTCGAACGCCGCGAGGGTCGCGCCGACGATCCGCGCCGCGTCCTTCTTTCCGCGCAGATCGTAGACCGTCTGCATCACCTCGAAGAGCGCCGGCACGAAGCGCCCCGCCGCGAACGCGCGCCGCGCGTCGCTCGAGACGCGATCGAGCAGGATGTTCACCGCCGGCAGCTGCTTGTGCCGCGTGTAGAAGTCGACGAGCGCGCGCAAGACGATGACGTCCGTCGGCAGCTCGCGCCGCGCCGTCTCGAGCGCCTGCTCGGCCTTGCGGTTGTCGTGTCCGGTCGACTCGAAGATCGACGAGAGCTCGAGGAGGCGCTTCCTGCGATCTTCGGGCGCCGTCGCTTTCGTGATGAGCTCTTGCTGCAGCTCGACCGCGCGCGCGGAGTCGTTCTGGTGGCGGTAGACCTGGACGAGCTGCTCCATCGTCGGCACGTCATCGGGCGCGCGCTTCAAGACCTCTTTGAGCGCGACCTCGGCGCGCGCGTAGTTCGGCGCGTGCTTCGCGTAGAGCTCGCCGAGGCGCGCGTAGACGGCGCGCTGCTCGTCGGGCGTCGGCAAGAGACGCGCGAGGCGGACCCACGCCTGCTCCGCGGCCTCCCAATCTTTTTCGCGCGCGCATAGATCCGCGAGCGCCGAGAGCGCGCCGGGATCGTCGGGCTTGCCTTCGAGCGCGGCCTCGAACGCGGCGCGCGCGGCGGGGTAGTCCTCGACCTCGGTGAGCACGCGCCCCTGTTCGACGAGGAGCCCGATGCGCTCGGTCGGATCGGTGACCTTTGCAATGCGGCGCTCGAGGAGCGACGCGAGCTCGCCGGACGATTTGCGCGCGGCGTACTGCGCGGACAAACGCTGGAACGTGTCCTCGAACGAGACGTCGATCGACGCCGTCTGCTCGAGCGCGAT
>JBBQXV010000530.1:0-2524 GCA_038209335.1 Polyangiales bacterium
CGACACCGCGATGATGGGCGACGCGGGCACGGGCGCAGAATGCGGCTCGACCCCGGGTCTCCACCCGTCGGACGGCGGCCCCGGCGCGCTCTACTGCCCGTTCGGCCCCGACGGCGGCCCGCTCAACTGCAACCCGACGGCCAACGAGTACTGCTGCATCAACCCGAAGGTCAACGGCGCGTTCCCGCCGTCGACGTGCAGCACGACGTGCCCGTATGCGGACGCCGGCGGCGCGACGACGTTGCAGTGCGAAGACAAGGTCACCTGCACGGCGAACAACAAGGGCGCCGTCTGTTGCGGCTCGGGCCCCGTGCCCGCGCTCGACATGGCCTGCAGCTACTACAACGAAAAAGGATTGCAGGGCGGCACGTGCGCGGCGTCGTGCGCGGCGGGTCAGTTCGAGCTCTGCGCGACGAGCGCCGAGTGCACGGGCGGCAAGACCTGCACGCCGTTCAAGTCGAAGGGCATGCAGCTCGGCTTCTGCATGTGATCCGATTCGTCGCTGACGCGACGACGTAACGAGCCCGCGCTTGCTTCGGCCAGCGCGGGTTTCGTTTTTTGTTCGCGCGGGGACGACCCAAACGGAATGACCAAGCCCTGACGGACGCTCGTCGCGACCGGCCTTACGTGCTCGTCATGCACTCCGACACGCCCGCCGCGAAGAACCTCCTTCGCCTCCTCGTGATGAACATCGCCGCGAGCGTCGCGCACTACGCCGACAACATCGTGCGCTTCGTGGAGTACCCCGAGCCGCCGTGGCTGAACCCGTCGCGCGTCGACGCGTTCTGGTTTCTCATGACGCCGATCGGCGTGCTCGCGTATTGGCTCTATCGCCAGGGTCGGCTGCGCGCGGCATTTGCGTTCAACTACGCGTACGGGATCATGAACCTGCTCGTGCTCGGGCATTACCTCGTCGCGCCGCCGTGGCGCATCTCGCTCGGAATCAACGCGCTCATCGTCCTCGAGGCCGGCGCGGCGATCGCGCTCATCGCGTACACCACGTGGCTGCATCGCGGCGGCCGTGCGGCGCACATCGACGGAGCTATGCTTCGCGGGTGAACGCTTCCTTCGGTGTGTGGGCGCGAGGCTGGCTCGTGCTGAGCGGCGTGGGTCTCGCGGCGAGCTGTGGCGGCGACGACACGATCGTGCAAGCCGTCGACGGAGGCGCGGCGGCGCGCGATGGCAGTGGCGCCGCGCTCGACGCCAGCCCAAGCGACACCGGTTCGATCGACGCCGGCTCGGATCGAGGCACGTGCGGCACGCCGTGCGACGCCGAGTGCATGCTCGGCCGCTGCTCGATCACGCTCAGCTCGGGATGGACGAAGCCGTATGGCATCACCATCGACGCGACGAGCGTCTACTTCACGGCGAACACCGGTCCTCCGGGCGTCGTCATGAAGGTGCCCATCGGCGGCGGCGCGACGATCCAGCTCGCGACAGGACAGGCCTGGCCGCATCACGTTCTCGTCGACGCGACGAGCGCCTACTGGACGAACATGTACGACGGCACCGTGAGGAAGGTGCCCATCGGCGGCGGCGCAACGACGACGCTCGCGCTGACGCGGAACGAGATGAGCTTTCCGCACGGCATCGCCATCGACGGCGACAGCGTCTACTGGACGGCGATCAACGAGAACACCGTCATGAAGACGCCGCTCACCGGCGGCGCGTCGACGATGCTCGCGTGGGGCGAGGATCATCCGTTCCAAGTGACGGTCGACGCGACGAGCGTCTACTGGGTGAACAAGGGAGACGGACTCACGGCGACCGGCACCGTGAAGAAAGCGCCGAAGGGCGGCGGGCCGTCGACGGTGCTCGCGTCGGGGCAGAGCTATCCCGACGGGATCGTCGTGGATGCGACGAGCGTCTACTGGGTCAGCGTCAACGATGGCACCGTCATGAAGCTTCCCGTGAACGGTGGAACGCCAATCGCGCTCGCGTCGGGACAGAGCCAGCCGTACTCGCTCGCGATCGATGGCACGTTCGTCTATTGGGCAAACGTCGGCGACGGCACGATTCGGAAGACGCCGCTCGCGGGCGGCGCGATCACGACGCTCGCGACAGGCGCGCAGGAGCCGTACAACATCGCGATCGACGCGACGAGCGTCTACTGGACGAACTTCGCAGGAGGGACCGTCGTAAGGCTCACGCCGAAGTGAGCACGCCGACAGCGAGCTACCGCGTCGCGAGGCGGGCCAGCTTCGGCCACATCTGCTCGATCAGCACCGCGTATTCGTCGGGCGTATCGACCTCCATGAAGAGGCGATCTCCGGCGAAGCAGACGGCGCTCATCCGATCGAGCAGCATCATGCGCTGGGTGATGTCCTCGTGCTCGCTGCGCGTCTTCGCGGTCGAGAAGCGCATCAGCCAATCGGTGACCTCGCGCACGAGCGCGTGATCGCCCGGCTCGAAGAGGACGATGCCGGTCGCTTCGCCGATGCTCGCGGCGCCGCCGACGACCGCGGGAGAAAGCCCTTTGCCGTGGAAGCGCGGCGGATCGCCGTAGACGACGACCTCTTCCTGC
>JBBQXV010000531.1:0-2494 GCA_038209335.1 Polyangiales bacterium
CTTCGCAACTCTCGCGGAGGGCTTCGCAACTCTCGCGGAGGGCTTCGCAACTCTCGCGGAGGGCTTCGCAACTCTCGCGGAGGGCTTCGCAACTCTCGCGGAGGGCTTCGCAACTCGAGCGGAGGGCTTCGCAACTCGAGCGGAGGGCTTCGCAACGATTGGGCAGGCCTCCCCTATCGTTTCCCAGGCCTGGGGAACGATAGCGGAGGCCGCCGCAACGGTTGCCGAGGGCTTCGCAAGGAGTGGCGCGGGCGTCGCACTCGCCGTTCGCACTAGCGCCCCGGCACCGTCGCGAGCTCGCGGAGCAGGGCGTCGTGGACCTTTCCGTTCGTCGCGAGCATTTCGCCCGCGGTGACGTCGCACGCGCGGCCGTCGTAGAGCGACGCGCGTCCCCCTGCACCTAGGACGATCGCTGCGCCTGCGGCGACGTCCCACGATTTCAGCTTCATTTCCCAGTAGCCGTCGTAGGTGCCGTCGGCGACGAGGCACATGTCGATCGCCGCGGCGCCGCAGCGGCGGACGCCTTGGCACTTCTTTTTGATGGCGACGAAGGTGTCGAAGTTGTTCTCGTCGCTCGTTCGGCGATCGTACGGAAAGCCGGTCGCGAGGAGCGCCTTGTCGAAATCGCTCTCGTCGCTCACGCGGCACGGCTCGCCGTTGCGCGTCGACGCGTCGCCGACGACGCCGATCCATTCGACGCCGAGCGCGGGGGCGACGACGGCGCCGACGAGCGGAGCGCCGCCGATCGCGAGGCCGACCGACACGCAGTAAAAGAAGTGGCCGTGGACGAAGTTCGTCGTGCCGTCGATCGGATCGACGTACCACGCGGGCGCGTCGTCGCTCGCGGCCGCGCCGCCGCCTTCTTCGCCGACGAACGCGAATTTGGTTTCACGCGCGAGTCGGCTGCGGAGGAGTTCTTCGCTCTCGCGATCGAAGCGCGTCACCAAGTCGACGCGGCCTTTATGCTCGGCGACGGGGTGCTTGCGCCAACCGGTCGCGACGTGCGCGGCGGCTTCGCGCGCGGCGTCGCGGGCGATTTGTGCGAACGCGCGGAGCTCGCTCGTGGAGAACGCGCTCATCGCTTCGCGCTTCGCGACGCGAGGCGATCGAGGAGCTTCTTGTGGATGCCGCCGAACGCGCCGTTCGACAAGAGCGCGACGGTGTCGCCCGGCGCGGCGCCGTCGGCGATCGCGTCGACGATCGTGTCGATGCTCGGCATCACGCGCGCCGAAGGTCCGATGCCGCGCGCGACCGCGCCGAGATCGAGGCGCTCCGCCTCCGGAATGTTCGCGCGTCCGAGCGGCGCGAAGAGCACGTGATCCGCGACGCGGAACGCGCCGGGGTACTCGGCTTGGTGCACCGCGCGGCACGCCGTCGCACTTCGCGCTTCGAAGACGGCCCAGAGCGCGCCGTGCGGGTGACGCGCTTTGAACGCGCGCAGCGTCTCGTCGACGGCGGTCGGGTGATGCGCGAAGTCGTCGTAGACGCGCACACCATCGGGCTCGCCGATGAGATCTTGGCGGCGACGCACCCCTTCGAACACCGCGAGCGCGGATCGCGACGTGCGTTCGTTGACGCCGAAGCCTTCGGCGCACGCCGCGATCGCGCCGACCGCGTTGCGAACGTTGTGCGCGCCGGGGACGCGCATCGTGTACCTGCCGCACGACACGCCGCCCGCGAACAAATCGAACGGTTGCGCGCCGCTCGCGTCGACGGGCGCGGGCGCACCGAGCCAGGTCGGCGTGACGTCGCCCGTGTCGTCGCCGTCGAGGGCGTAGAACGTGAGGCGCGATCGCGCGTGCGCTTTGGCGATCGCGCGGAGTCGTGCGTCGCGTGCGTCGCACACGACGAGCGCGTCGGGCGAGAGCGCGAGGAAGAGATCGCGAAACGCCTCTTCGTACGTCGCGACGTCCGGATAGATGTCGACGTGGTCGTACTCGACGCTCGTGATGATGACGACGTCGTCCGCGCCGACGCCGACGTAGTCGAGAAACTTGGGTCGCTTGTGCCAGTAGACCGCGTCGTACTCGTCGCCTTCGACGACGAACGGCGCGGGCGCGGCGTCGCCCGTGAGCTTTCGCTTCGTGCGACCGATGGCCGCGCCGGAGGGAAGGTTCTTCGGAATCCCGCCGATGAACCAGCCGGGATCTTGCTCGGCGCGCGCGAGGATCCACGCGCACATCGCCGACGTCGTCGTCTTGCCGTGCGTGCCCGCGACGACGAGCGGCCGGCGGCGCGCGAGGAAATGTTCGCGGAGCGCGGCCGACATCGACGTGCGCGTGAGGCCGAGCGTCTCTGCCGCCGCGGCCTCGACGTTCGTGCGTCGCACGACGTTCCCGACGACGACGAGATCCGGTCGCGGGTCGAGGTGCGCCGGATCGTAACCATCGAGACACCGCACGCCGATCGCGCGGAGCGCAGGACCGATCGGAGGATCGTACGACGTGTCCGACCCGCTCACGTCGTGCCCCGCCTCGCGGAAGAGCGCCGCGAG
>JBBQXV010000532.1:0-2480 GCA_038209335.1 Polyangiales bacterium
GTCGGAGTGAGCCCGCGCGTCCTCATCGACTTCGAACGCGGCGTCGGAAACCCAACGGTGCGGACGCTGCGGCGGATCCTCGAGCCGTTTGGGCTGGAGCTCGGCGTGCGGCGGCGTGCGCTTGATTCTCGGTGAGGGGGGATCATGCGTCTGCTTCCACTGCCGCGTTCACGGCCAGCCGCCATCGCTCCACGCGCTCGGGTCCGCGATCTCGCCCTTCACCTTCCGCTGCGACGAAGTCTTCTCCGCCCGGCTCAGTAGCTGGCGCCGGCCGTCGTTGGCGAAGCCACGCGCTGGCCCGGCGTCGCGATATTCCGTGGCGTGACGGAGATCGAGGACGAGCGTCTTCCGCTTTAGACTGACCACTCCGTCATTGATCGACTAACGGGGGAGCGCTCCCCTCGTCGCCGAGGCCCGCCGGTGGAGCGCCCGAAAGCTTCATCTGTTCCAACTCAGCTATCTGCCGCTGTGTCGGAGCGTAAATGCTTCCGTCTTTCTTCAGGTCGCGTTTGAGAAACGCGATTGCCTCATCGTAGGCGCCCGTCGCGCCCAAGACCGTCGCCAGGTTCCGGAGGGCGTGCGGCAGATCGCGGCCTTCGTCGACGCAACGCCGAAAACACGCCTCGGCCTCCGGCAGACGGCCCAATCGATAGAGCGCCCAGCCGTACGCGTTCAGTGCGTTCTCTCGCTCGGGTTCCAGGTGAAGGACGCGCTCACACAACTTCAAGTACCAGTCGAGGTGGTTCGCTTGATAAGCCGAAGACGCGGCGCGCTCGAGGTCGTCGGCGTCGAGCGATGTGATCTCGAATCTCCGCAGCGCGTCGTCGAAGTGCTGCCACGATGCAAGCCATTGCTTCTGCTGAAAGGCGACGGAACCGGCGCCGATGTAGCCTTCCTTGAGATCGGACCGCGCCTGGATGAGATGGCGGTACCAAGTGAGCGCCTCGGCGAGCTTGCCAGCGTCCCAAAGAAGCGATGCGTACGTGAGGATAAAGAAAGGATCGTTGGCCGCATCCGGCGCATCCGCGACCTTCGCGACGCGCGAGATTTTGATCTCTTTGTTCGTCGATACCGCTCGCGCCCACTCCGGCAACGCGTCCCACGTCGTTTCGAAGATCGGGCGAAGCACCTCGACCCACGACGGCAGTCGCTTCACGACGTCCTCGACGAACTCGGCGAGGCGGGCGTCGCTCAGCGGTGAACGTGGGCTGATCTTTTCGTCGCCAGGCGTAAGGAGCAATCGCTCGGCGAAATTCACCTCCGACCGCAAGGCACTCCAGACGCCGCGCGCGAACGGAGAAACGAGCGCGCTCGTGTTGAAGCCCGACGCGGCGAGCCACGCGCCGTGTCCGTCCCAGGGTCCAGCAAACACGATGAGTGCGTGATGCTCTTTCCAAACGGCATGATCGAACCGGACGTCCAGCTCGCCGCTGGTGCGATCCGCGTCCATGACGACGGCCAGCTTTGCCTTTGACTCGCGCAGCGCGTGCCTTGTCCGGTCGAGTGCCAGCGCGAGGCCGCGCTCGATGTCCCATTCTGGAGTCGCGCCTGTGGATTCCGTGGCGGCGATGCGCTCGCTGGCGACGGCAGCGACCGGCTCACCGGTGCGCCATTGCGTCTGCGCGCCGCCTGAGTAGAGATCGATCGCTCGCCGAGCGATCGTGAGCGCCTCCTCTCGACTTGCCGCGAGACCGCGATCTCCGATCCGCTTCACGAGGTGCTCTATCTCGTTCGCATCGATGATCCCGTCGATCGCAAGCGCTTCGACGATCGGTTGGAGCGATTCGAGTCCCGCCGCGGGCGACGCTGCGCCCGCCGATGGCGGCTGCGGCTCGGGAACGGCGCAGGTCGCCTCGAACGCGACATTCGACGACGCAACGGCGCCGACCGAGGCGGCTGGAGCCGCCATCGTCGGCGATGACCACGACGCGGGCCCCCGATTGTCTCCATCCGCGTGAGCGGTTCGTGCGAACGCCCCAGCCGAGCTGCCATCCGCCGCCGCGCCCCCGGCGATGGCACCGATACGCTCGGCCAGCGCCCGCACACGGTGCGGTGCGAACGGCGCGAGCGCGCGCGCGAGGTCGGCGATGCTCGACCAGCGCGCATCTCGGTTCTTTTCGAGGCACTTGGCGATGACCTCGGCCACCCCCGACGACACATCGGGCGCCAGCGTGCGTAGCTCGGGCGGTGTCTCCGTAAGAACGCAGGCCACGAGGCCGCCCCACGAATCCGCGTTGAATGGACGTCGTCCGCCAAGGAGCTCGTAGAGAATGACACCAAGCGACCAAATATCGGTGCGACCGTCGACATCCTTTGCTGACTTCGTCTGCTCCGGCGACATGTAGTGCGGCGATCCGAGGACGCCGCCCATTTTGGTCAGCGCGGGGGCGCTCTCGTGCAGCGGCGACGACTTCGAGATCCCGAAGTCGAGTACCTTCACGAGCGGAGACCCATCGCGGCGTCGCGCGACGAACAGGTTC
>JBBQXV010000533.1:0-2479 GCA_038209335.1 Polyangiales bacterium
ACCGGCGTCGCTTTGGCGGCGGCGAGCGGCGGCTTCGTGGGCGCCGGCACCGAGCTCGGTGGATTTGCCAGCGCAAACGCGCCCGTCAGCATCATCGCGATTGCTGCGCCCGCACCCCAGACCCGCCGATTCCTCATGCGGGCATGGTCGGATCGATCTCGGGGCACTGTCAAACGCCGCGCAGGCCGCGACAAAAATCTTTCAGGGGAACGCACGCGCGCGATGCTTCACTCTCGCCCCCCGTGACGCTGCTCCGTGCCGCCGATCTACATCTTGCCTTCGGCCCGCGCTCGATTTTTTCGGGGCTGACCCTCACGATCGAGGAGGGCGAGCGCGTCGGACTCGTCGGCGTGAACGGCTCCGGCAAGTCCACGCTGATGCGGATCCTCGCCGGCGAGAGTCAGCCCGACTCCGGCGAAGTGCAGCGGCGACGCGGGATGTCGATCGTCTACCTCCCGCAGGAGCCGCTCTTCGACGAAGGGACCACGATCGAGTCCGAGCTGATCACTGCGCAGGGCGCACATCGCGATGCGCTCGCTGAGCACGCTGCGCTCTCTGCGCGACTCGCGACGGAGTCCAACGAGAAGCTGCTGGCCGAGCTCTCCCGCATCTCCGAGAAAATCGAGCAGCTCGGCGGATGGGATCTGACGCATCGCGCGAAGAAGCTGCTCGATCGTCTTGGCGTGCGCGAATGGGATCGCCCCATCGCCGAGCTCTCCGGTGGAACGCGCAAGCGAGTCGCGATCGCGCGCGCGCTGCTTTCCGCGCCCGACATTCTTCTGCTCGACGAGCCGACCAACCATCTCGACGCCGACACGGTCGACTGGCTCGAAGACGAGATCGACACCATGAGAGGCGCGCTGCTTCTCGTCACGCACGATCGCTACTTCCTCGACGATCTGGTCGATCGCGTCGTCGAGATCGAGCCCGGCGCCGGCGTGACGAGCTATCCCGGAAACTACGAGGCGTATCTCGAGCAGAAGCTCGTCGCCGAGGAGAATTCCGCGCGCGATCAGCACAAGCGCGATCGATGGATCTCGCAGGAAGTCGCGTGGCTGCGTCGCGGTGTCGAGGCCCGGCGCACGAAGAGCAAAGCGCGGATCGAGCGCGCGCATGCGCTGATGAAGGAGCGCCGCTGGCAGGCGCCGAAGATTGCCGCGCTGCAATCCGTCTCGAGCCCGCGCCTCGGGCACACGGTGATCGAGGCCGAACACCTCGACGTGTCGTTCGGCGCGCGCGTCATCCTGCGCGATGCGAACTTCATCCTGCAGAAAGGCGAGCGCGTCGGCATCGTCGGTCCGAACGGCGTCGGCAAGACGACCTTTCTGCGCACTATCCTCGGTGAATTGACGCCCGACGCGGGCATCGTCGTCATCGGAAAGAACACGCGCGTCGCGTACTACGACCAGACGCGCGCCACGCTCGATCCCGACAAGACCGTCTACGAAAGCGCCGCGAACGAAGACTGGGTCGATGTCGGCGGGAAGCGCATTCATCTGCGCGATTACCTCGAGGATCTGCTCTTCCCGGTGCCGATGCAGAAGATGCCCGTGCGCGCGCTCTCCGGTGGCGAGCGCAACCGGCTGCTGCTCGCAAAACTATTTCTCGCGGGCGCCAACGTCCTCGTGCTCGACGAGCCGACGAACGATCTCGATCTCGTCACGCTCAACGTCCTCGAACATCTGCTGCTCGAGTTCTCCGGCAGCGTCCTGCTCGTCACGCACGATCGCTACTTCCTCGACAAGGTCGCGACGTCGATCCTCGCCTTCGAGGGGAATGGTCGTGTTGTTCGCTATCCGGGAAATTTCGAGAGCTATCGATCACTCCGGCCGCAGCCCGGCGACGCGCGAAGCGCAGCGAATGAGCTCGCGAAGAACGCACCGGAGACCGCGACCCGCTCGCGCAAGCTCAGCTACAAGGAGCAGAAGGAGCTCGACGGGATGGAGGGCGCGATTCTCGTCCTCGAGTCGCAGAAGGCCGAAGTCGAGAAGCAGCTCGCCGATCCCGCCGTCTACGCCGTCGCCTCGAAGGTCACTCCGCTCCAGGCGCGGCTCGAAGCGATCAACACGGAGCTCGAGCGTCTCTTTGCGCGCTGGGAAGAATTGCAGAAACTCGGGGGCTAGACATCTGGCGAGCCGTCTGCTTATCCTCCGCCCCGAACCAAAGATTTATTACGCAGTACCTACCGGAGGGTATTCTCGATGATGAAGAAAATTGGTTTTGTCGTGATGTGTTCGTGTCTCTCGAGCTCGGCGTTCGCCGCCGCTCCCGCAGCTCCTGCCGCTGCCGCCGCGACGCCAGCCGCCACCGACATGAAGAAAGGCGACAGCGGGATGGGCATGATGGACATGAAGCCCGCCGCCGAGATGGACAAGATGAAGGGCATGCTCGGCACCTGGAGCTGCGACGGCAAGTCGGCCGACATGGGCAAGCCGACGATGCACGCGATCAAGGCCACCATGAAGTCGACCAAGGAGCT
>JBBQXV010000534.1:0-2454 GCA_038209335.1 Polyangiales bacterium
ATCCGACGCGCGGCGGGCGACGTCTTCGTCCGCGATCTCGGCAGCCGCAACGGCACCAAGGTGCGCGGCGACGTGCTTCGCGGCGAAGAGAAGCTCGTGACGGCCGGCGACACGATCCACGTCGGTCCGGCGGAGATCGTCATCGCCGCGGTCACGCGCGACGACGCGATCCTCGCGAAGGGCACACGCGCATTTGCCGAGGAGCGCGCCGAAGACCGTGGGCCGGAGTCGGTGGAGCGCGCGGGCGACCGCGACGAGCCTCCCGCGGAAGATGGATCGTTCGCGTTCGACAGCGTCGTCGTCGCCGATCCCGCGATGCAAAAGGTCTTTCGTCTCGCGCGCCGCCTCGGACAAGCGCCGACGACGGTCCTCATCGCGGGCGAGACGGGCGTCGGCAAAGAAGTCGTCGCCGAGCAGATCCACCGATGGAGCGCGCGATCGAGCGGGCCGTTCGTTCGCCTCAACTGCGCGTCGCTCGCCGAGAACCTCCTCGAGAGCGAGCTCTTCGGTCACGAGAAGGGATCGTTCACCGGCGCCGATCGCCGGAAGATCGGTTACGTCGAAGCCGCGATCGGCGGGACGCTCTTGCTCGACGAGATCGGCGAGATGCCGCTCTCCCTCCAAGCAAAGATGCTCCGCGTGATCGAGACCAAGCGCGTCACGCGCCTCGGCGGGACGACCGAGGTCGCCGCGGACGTGCGCTTCCTCTGCGCGACGCACCGGAACTTGAAGCAAGAGGTCACGCAGGGGAACTTCCGCGAGGATCTCTACTACCGCATCAGCACGTTCACGTTGCAGGTGCCGCCGCTCCGCGAACGTCCGGCCGAGATCACCTTGCTCGCGGATCTCTTCGCGACGCACGTCGCGCAGCGCATGGGGGTCACGCCGCCGAAGATCGCGCTCGACGCCGCCGAGGCGCTCCTCAAGCACGCGTGGCCGGGCAACGTTCGCGAGCTTCGCAACGCGATCGAGCACGCCGTCGTCATGGCCGAAGACGGCACGGTGCACGCGGAGCATCTGCCCGAGAGCGTCCTTCGCCCGTCCGAGCCGATGCCGATCGAGAGCGCGCGCGCGATGAAGGAGCAGTTCGCCGAGGTCGAGCGCAAGAACGTCGAAGCCGCGCTCGCGGCCGAGACCGGAAACCAGACGCGCGCGGCAAAACGCCTTGGAATTACGCGCAGAATGCTCATCTACAAGATGGCGAAATTCGGGCTCAAGCGCGGCAACAACTGACCGGCGCGGCGCCTACTGAAGAGCTCGCTGACGCGGCGCGCGATGGATCTCGGCGCACCGAACGGTGCTAACTATGTGCTGTGGCCCAGCCGCGACCAAAGCCGATCCCGTCGCCGCCCGACAGCGCGCCGCGGGACGGGCCCCGTGTCATCGGGCGATACGCCGTCTACGGCGAAATCGGCTCCGGCGGCATGGCGACCGTCTACTTTGGACGGTTGCGCGGCGCGGGCGGGTTCTCGCGTCCGGTCGCGATCAAGCGGCTTCATCCGCACTTCGCGAAGACGCCGCGTTTCGTCGACGCCTTCCTCGACGAGGCGCGTCTCGCCGCGCAGATTCGGCATCCCAACGTCGTGCCGACGCTCGACGTCGTCGCGGAGGACGGCGAGCTGCTCCTCGTCATGGAGTACATCGCCGGCGCGTCGCTCTCGGAGCTGTGGGACATCGAGGTCGCGCGAGGCGCGCGCGTCGCACCGAAGATCGCGGCGAGCATCCTCGCCGGCGCGCTCCACGGGTTGCACGCCGCGCACGAAGCAAAGGACGACGACGGTAACCGGCTGCAGATCGTCCATCGCGACGTCTCGCCGCACAACCTCATCGTCGGCACCGACGGCGTCACGCGCGTCCTCGATTTCGGCGTCGCGAAAGCCGAGCAGCGAATCCGGACGACGAACCCGGGCGAAGTGAAAGGGAAGCTCGCGTACATGGCGCCTGAGCAGATCATGCTCGAGCACGCATCCGCGCGGAGCGACATTTACTCGGCGGGCGTCGCGCTGTGGGAGGTGCTCACGGGCGAGCTTCTGTTCCGCGCCGAGAACCACGGAAGCCTCATCTCGAAGATCCTCAGCGACGTCGTGAAGGTGCCGAGCGACATCGCGCCCGACGTCCCCAAAGCGCTCGACGCGATCGTGATGAAGGCGCTCGCGAAGAACGCCGAGGAGCGCTTCGCGACGGCGCGCGAGATGGCGCTCGCGCTCGAAGAGGTCGGCGTCGCGTCGCAGCGCGAGGTCGGTGAATGGGTCGTGCGGACGGCCGGCGAAGCGGTGGCGCGACGTGCGGAGCGCGCCGCGGTCGTCGAGCGCGCGCGGCCGAGCGCGGTCGATGCGCTTTGGGAGGTGTCGGAGATCGACGCGCTCGACGCGGCGAACGGCGCGGACTCCCAGAACACCGACGCGACCGGCGAGCACACGGCGAGCGACGAAGAGGCAGAGGCGCCGCCGCCGG
>JBBQXV010000535.1:0-2436 GCA_038209335.1 Polyangiales bacterium
GTGCTTGTCGTGCAACGGCCGAGCGTGCGCGCCGTTCTCGAGAGCGACGACCTCGGCGCCATGGCGCGCGCCATGTACGAGACGCACTATTACGAGGGCGACTTTACCGACGCGGAAGCGAACATCCGCGCGTACACGGCGCGGCTCGCCGAGCGTGAGCCGATGATCGCTGCGGCGCTCGTCGCCACGAGCCCCAGCGTACCGTTGCCGGTCGCTGGCCAGCCGGTGTCACCGTCGTCTTCGTGGGGGAACGCGCCGCGCTACGCCGCGCGGTCGGGCGTCGCGGGCGCGCACCTGTTCTTCGGCGCCATCGTTCTCGTCTTCGGCGGCATCCTCGCGCGCGGGGGGCACCGATGAGCGCCCTCACGATCGTCACGCCAAACGACGTGCGCGCGCTGAAGGCGCGGCTCGACCCGTTCGTTCGCGCCTTCGATTGCAGCGTCGCTGCGTGCGGCGAGCTCCACCCGTTCGTGCGCGGAAGCTGGGCCGACTTCTCGCGGGGCTGGCGGCAATTCGCCGCCGCCGACACGTCGTGGCTTCACGCCGCGGCCGAATACGACGCCGCCGCGAAGTACGAGCAGCACTTGGTTGCCTGGCAGACGCAGCTCGCGCCGGTCTGCCCGGTCCTCGCTCCGCCTTTCCCCCGCAGCTCTCGCCCCGACGCATCGGGGACGCTTGGAAGCACCGTCAAGACCGTAGCCATCGCCGGGGCGGTGGTCGCGGTCGCCTTTGCCCTTCGAGGAGTCACGCGATGAACGACACGACGAACAGGATGGCGCCGCGTGACAGCGGACGCCCGAGCTATGACGCGCAGGACGATGGGCCGTTCGTGCCCGAGGATCTCGTGCGGTGGGTACACGAGCAGATCGCGCGTGGGTGCATTCAGATCACGCTCCGCCAGCGCGCCGACGAGGGCGAGACCATGGTTTGCAACCTGCTGCTTCCCGGTGAGGGAGCGCAGGCCATCGCGGCGACGATCCAGATGCGCGCCATGTCCGAGGGGCGCTACCTGCGCGGTCCGACGCTCTTCGTGCTGTACGCGTTCCGCGACATCATGCGCGAGCACTGCGATCGCAAGACGTTCCGCGTCGAGGGCGAGTCGTTCTCGCGCAGCGGCGAGACGGAGCCGCCGACGATGGCGGGCGTCAACTCGATGCTGATGCGCCACGCGGACGCAGCGACGAAGATCGCGCTTGGGCACACGAGCCACATCATCGAGCAGTACAAGGTGCTTCTCTCGCAGCGCGACCGGCGCATCTCGGAGCTCGAGAACCAGCTCCGCGACGCGTCGGCGATGCGCGAGTCGTTCGTGATGCTCGAGCACGAGCGCTCGCTGTCGATGCACCGCGCGAAGCTCGACGAGAAACGCTCGGACTTCATGCGCGAGAAGCTCGATCTGCTCCTGCCGGTCGTCGCCAGCAAGGTGCTCGGCCATACCCAGATGGGTGTGCCTCCGGTTGTGACCGACGAGACCATGAAGCAGCTTCTCGGCTCGCTCACGAACGAGCAGTTCATGAAGCTTCAGGGGATCCTTCGTCCCGAGCAGCAGACGGCCGTCGCGGATCTCTACGTCCGGTACGCGCAGCGCTCGAAGGACCCCGACGTCGCCGCGGCGGCGGGCAGCGCGAACGGCACGAGCAACGGCGCGGCTCCGAGCCCTTGAAAGGATTTGACTCCCATGAACGATACGAAGACGACGACAACACCGAGCTTCTCCTTGCCGGACATGCACCCGGCCAAGCCGATGGAGGAGGTGCTTCGCGCGGCGGCGCCGCGCATCGCCTTGAGCGTCTATGAGTGGCTCCTACCCAAGCCGCCGCGCGCGCCGCTCATCAAGCGCGTAACGCTCCATTTGGCGGACCGCCTGACACGCACGGGGCGCGCGCTCCGCGCGTTCGTGTGGGCCTACCAGGACACGCTCGACGTGCTCCATGTCCCTCCCTTTCCGTCGTCGGTGGCAGAGGAGGCGGCGCAGGCGCCCGCGCCGCCGCCGCCGCCCGCGGCATCGCACGTCAACGGCATTGCGCGGCCACAGGCCGCAGAAGGGACGAGCCCATGAGCGACGGCAAGACGCTCCTCGCGAAGCGGGGAGATCAAGCGTGGAAAGCAACGAAGCTCTTCGTCCAGGCGATCAGCGGTGAGAGCCGCACCGTCGGGAAGAAGATCGCAATCGAAACAGCGCGCGAGCGCGGACGAAACGATCTGGCGTCGGCCATCGACGCCGAGTTCGAGGAGGACGAGAAATGAGCCAGAAGCACCATCACCCGCACTATCCGAAGACCTTGATATCGTACACCGGCCTGCGCGGCGAGTACGGCAACATGGATGTGATCGCAGAGAGCGCGCACACCGCGCGGTTCCAGCTCACGGACCAATCTGTGGATCTGAATCGCACCGACGCGCAGGAAATGATCCGTGTCTTGGCGGAGTGGCTAG
>JBBQXV010000536.1:0-2421 GCA_038209335.1 Polyangiales bacterium
CCCGGCGACGAGCGCGCCGTCCGCCTCTGGGACGTCGAGACATGCAAGGCGATCGGCGAGCCGCTCCTCGGCCACGACGCGCTGATCACCTGGGTCGCGTTCAGCCCCGACGGCCGCCACCTTGCATCCGCGAGTCAGGACGGAACGGTCCGCATCTGGGACCCGACCACGCGAAGCGAGCTGCGCATCCTCGCCTGACGGCTGTTCAATCCGGCGTCTGTCGTGTCACGCGTTCAAGCTCTTCGCGCCGCGCCGGAAGCAACCGGGCGTGTGGTCGTTCACGATCCCCGTCGCCTGCATCCAGGCGTACACGATCACCGGTCCGACGAACTTGAAGCCCCGCTTCTTGAGCGCCTTCGACAGCTCCTCCGAGAGCGGGGTCTTCGTCTGGACGCTGCCCACGTTCTGGATCGGCGTACCGCCGGCGATCGTCCACACGAACGACGCAAAGTCCTCGCCCGCCTTCTGCATCGCCAGGTACGCGCGCGCGTTGCCGATGGTGGCTTCGATCTTCGATCGCGAACGGACGATGCCGGCGTCGCCGAGCAGTCGCGCCACGTCCTTCGCGTCGAACCGCGCGACGACCTTCGGGTCGAAGCCGCGGAACGCTTTGCGGAACGCCTCGCGCTTGTGGAGGATCGTCCTCCACGAAAGGCCCGCCTGGAAGCCGTCCAGCATCAGCTTCTCCCAGAGCGCCCGGCTGTCGCGCTCAGGCACGCCCCACTCGGTGTCGTGATAGTCGAGCATGAGGGCGTCGTTCCCGGACCAAGCGCAGCGGCGGGGCATCGCCGTCAGACTACCGCCGTACCTCAGCGCGCCGTGCGTGAGTGTCGGCTGGTGCTATTGTGCCGAGACGGTCTCGACGCCCACGCCCTTGTCTCTCGAAGACGAGCTCGGGCAGCTCACGACACGAGAGCGGGCGTCGTTCGCCGAGGACGAGGCGCTCCGGCAGCAAGCCATGCAGCTTGCAGCCGAGCTTGGGCTGGACGAAAGTGACGTTCACCACACGCTGAAGCAGCTCGCGCGAAGCGCGACCGAGCGCCTTCGACGCGGACTCGCGCATGGACGACGCAGACCTCGACTTTCTTACTGAGTCCGAGCGCCGGTTCCTCGAGGCGCTGAACGCGTCGGGCCTGCGATATCTCCTTGTGGGCATGAGCGCCGCTCTGCTTCAGGGCGCGCGCGGCGCCACGGAGGCCGTGGACCTGTGGTTCGAATCGATCGGCGACCCACGCATCGGTGCGGCGGCGCGCGTCGCTGGCGGATTTTGGGTCACTCGCGCGGAGCCTCCCCGTCTTGGCGGTGCCCTCGGAGACAGGTTTGACGTCGTCACGCATATGTCGGGACTGCCCGACTTCGGGGCCGAGTATGGGCATACGATCCACGAGATCGTCGGAGGCGTCCCGGTCAAGCTCTTGCCGTTGCCGAGAATCATCGTGAGCAAGCGAGCTGCAGGTCGACCAAAGGACGAGGCTGTGGTGTACGCGCTAGAAGCGGCTCTCGAGGTCATCGCAGCGCTGAAGAAGACGCCTCCCGGTCGCTGAGTGTCTACGGCGTTGGCGTCGTCGTGATCTTGTGCGCGGAGGTCCGGGTGCGCGTGCCGTCGCCTAGCGCGACCGGCGCTTCGATCGCGACGGCGGTGATATCCACGCTGCTGTCCTGAGGGAGAAGCCACGATGGATCAAAGCCCGCGACGGCGGAGAGGTCAGGCGTTACCTCCCACGTCTCGGCCACCAGCGCGGGCGGGAACGTGATCCGGAACGCGCGTCGATCGCGTTCGTTCAACATGACGGTGGCGACCAGCGCGTAGTAGGCAGCACCCGCGAGGACCGGCGCGTGCGCCGAGACAGTCACGCTGGTCGGCGTCTTCTTCGCCGTCGCAACGGGAGGGCCCATCACCGGCGGCAACGTCAGGTCGAGCTCGATCGCGGCATGGAAGGAGGCCTCGATCGTGCGGACGATGGCGCTCCTCTTGTCTTTCTCCGCCACGAACGTCGCGCGGTAGCGATCGCCTGCGATCTGGCTAGCGGGCGGCAGCGCGTCGTAGGACGTCGCTACGTCCGGGGTCGTCGTGGGGACGGTCTGCGGTCCAACCGCGAGCCCGGCGAAGGCACCGGTGGCGTAGTAAATAGCGACGTCGACGACCTCGTTCGTCGCGAGCCCATGGACCGCGAGCGGCTTCGGGACCGGCACGATTGCAGTGGCGAAGTCGAGGTCGAACACCGCGTCGGCATCGAGCGTCTTGCCGCGCTGGAGCATCACGCGCGTGAGCGGGCTGAAGTATTCATTGCGGACTCCAAACGCGAAGTCCCACGTGCCGTCGTGCGCGTTGATGAGCTCGTAGGCTGCCGTCGTGCCCGCGACACCGACCACGCTGCCTCGCGACTCGAGCGGATAACCGAGCTCGTCCCACGAAGTGGT
>JBBQXV010000537.1:0-2407 GCA_038209335.1 Polyangiales bacterium
GGGCATCGAGCTCGAATGAGCAAAAACGTCTCGCCGTTTTTGGCGCGCTCCGGCGAGGGCGCGGCGCGAGGTCCTGGGAAAAGCCCTGCTCTGTTGCGGGCGCGAGCCGCGGCGTATACATAACGCTTCTCTTGTCCAAGGCCGCTGAACAGCCGTCCGACGCTTCGCCGACCGAAGCGTCCCCTCCTCCGGAGCTGCCCGAGGCCCCGGGGAGCGGCGGTGCCTTCCGGATGATTTTCTACTTCGTCTGGATCGGCGCGGTGCCCTTCGCGCTCGCGGTCGCAAGCGTGTGGCTCCTCACCCCGCCGCCAGGCGCCGCGTCGACAGCGAGCGGTCTTCGCCTCTTCGTGGGCGAGCAGCAGATCCCCGCGGGCATCGTCTTCTTCACGCTGTTCGCGATGTTCCTCTGGCAGGTTCGCCATGATTTGCCGCTCGCTGCGGCCATCGGCGTCGCTGGACGAAGGGACATCCCCGCGCCTTCGCGCGCTCGTTACGAGGACGCCTCGGCGCTCCTCGAAGAAGCGCGCGCGATCCTCCGCACGCGACGACGCGACGTCGAGCGCGAGCTCACGCCCTCGGAGCGCGATCAGGTGACGCAGGCGCTCTCGGCCCTCGAGAAGGCGATGCGCGCGACGAGCTTCGACGCGGCCGACTTCGACGCGGCGCACGCGAAGGCCGATCGCGCCGTCGGCGAGCACTTGAACCGCTGGCGCAAAGGCGAGATGCGCGAGTACGCAGAGTCGATCGGCATCGCTGTCGCCGTCGCGCTCGTCCTTCGCGCGTTCGTCGTCGAAGCCTTCAAGATCCCGAGCGGGTCGATGATCCCGACCTTGATGATCGGCGACCACATCTTCGTGAACAAGTTCACGTACGGGCCGCTCATCCCCTGGACCGACAAGCGCGTGTTCGCGCGCCTCCCGCCGGATCGCGCCGACGTCATGGTCTTCAAGTTCCCGGAGAACAAGGAGCAAGACTTCATCAAGCGCGTGATCGCGAAGCCCGGCGACACGCTCGAAGCGATCGACGGGCGCCCGGTGATCAACGGGTGGATCGCGCCGCACTGCTACGTCGGCACCTTCCGCTACGAGAACCGGACGGCCGAGCTCTTCATCGAGCACCTCGAGGAGAAGTCGTACTTCACGCTGTTCGACTCGAACCCCGACGAACAGAAATGCGGCGGCGAAAAAGGGGATTCCGGTGCCCAAGACTGCGGCGCCGGCCTCGCTTGTCGCGGGGGGATTTGCGGAATCCTCCAGGGTCCCTTCCACGTCGCTCCGGAAGAGGTCTGGGTGATGGGCGACAACCGCAACAACAGCCACGACTCGCGTAGCTGGCATGGCGGAATGGGCGCAGGCGTTCCCTTCGAGAACATCAAGGGCCGCGCGATGTTCGTTTGGGTCAGCTTCGGCGCAGGCGGCAGCATCGCTTGGGATCGCGAGTTCGTGAACGTCCTCGGTCGTCCGAAGCTGCCCGCTGGCCAAGACGCGGATCTCGAGAGCCACGTCGACAAGTGCATGCGCGAGCGCCCGTCGGTCGCGGACACGACGCCTCCCCCGCCTCGTGCACATTGAAGTTGCGTCGAAAAACGTAGGAGCCGTTCAATCGGGGGCTCCGTCATGGCAACGGCTACGAAACGATTACGAAGGAGTTGAGATGAGGACGAACATCGCGCTGTCGATATGGATGGCGGGCACGCTCGCGGCCGTCGTCGCGGCCGTCGGGTGTGGAAACAAGAAGGGCGACGAGGCCACCGCGACGACGAGCACCGCCGCGCCCGCTACGCCGCCGCCCGCGACGCCCGCACCTGGAACGACCGGCACGAACGGCACGGCCACGTACCCGAACATGACGCCGGAGGGCGGGACGAAGAGCACGCTCGTCCCCTTCACGGTGCACCAGGCAGCGACGAACGACTCGCCCGTCCTCTCGCACATCGGCGTGGGCACGTGGATCAACCTCAAGGCCAGCTACTCGAACTGGATGCTCATCGAGTGGCCGAGCGGCGTCGGTCAGGTCTCGCCCGGCTGGATCGAGCTGCGCACGAACGACGCCCGCGTGACCGATCACCCGGACGCCGGCGTCCCGGTCGTCCCCGACGCGGGCGTGGCGGTCGTCCCCGACGCGGGTCGCACGCCGATCGTCTTGAAGCCGCAGATCACCCTCCCTACGGCGAAGCCGAAGGGACACTGACCACAGCATGAAAATCTCGGGGCCGCGCGGAGCGTAGCGTAAGCGTCGCAATACGCGTGGGGTTGTCCCCTAAAAAACGTCGCTTTTTTTGGGGGCGGGCGGCGCGTGCCGCCCCGAAGAATGAGGACGCAATGAAGGACGGGATGAAGGCCATCACGTACGACCGGTCGACGGATCCTTGGGAGACGACGGTCGGCCTGAAGCAGACCGAAGTCCC
>JBBQXV010000538.1:0-2397 GCA_038209335.1 Polyangiales bacterium
CTTCGCGCGAGCAACTCGGCGCGTGCGACGGGGTCCTGGCGATCGAGTAGCTCCCCGACGAACAGATCGGTCTGTCGAACGGTGAGGCCGCGACGCATGACGACCGTGCTCGCGTCTTCTTGGTTGCCACGTGGCAACCGACCGACGGCGACAGCCGCGCGCGGGGCGAGGAGGCCAAGCCGGACGTGCGCCTGCACCGCCGACTCGAGGGACTCGACGAGCATCAGACGCCGACACACCCAGCTCTTGTGACGATGCATGCGTCGAGCGATCTCGGACTGCACGAGACCGTCGTCCCGGTAGAGCGATCGCACGAGCCACGCCTCTTCGAGCTCGGTGAGCCTCCTCCCTTCGTGCAGCTCGCAGAGGCGCAGCTTTGCATCGACCATCCCAGCGTCGTCGACCCGAGCGAGGAGCGTCGACCAGCCGAGAGCACGCGCGGCGCGCACGCGCTTGAAGCCATCGAGGATCTCGAGCTCGTCGTTCTGGACGAACAGCGTCAGCGCGCCGAGCTGTCCGTGCCGCTCGAGCGAACCGCGCACCGCCGCGAGTGCCGCGGCGTCGCACAGGCGGAGCGACGCGAGCCGCTCGCCGAGCGGTCCGATCTCCACGAGCCGCGTCTCCGCTGATGTGTCTTGCACGGACCGAACGCCATCACGGCGCGGTCCGATCGCCGAGGCTCATGCGTGACGCCGATGCCAAACTTGCAGCCGAATCTTTCACGATATCGGCGCCTTTCTCGCCGAGGGTGGCGCGTGACATCGCAGCTTCGGCCGTCGCGTCCTTGCCAAGAATCGGCGCGAATCGCACTAGAATCCCGCGAAGATCGCGCACGAGGGTGGCGCGTGACGGCCCGAGAGCCCGATCCACGAATTGCCTCATTTCCTTCGGTGATAATGGGCACTTGCGTGCCGAGGGTGGCGCGTGACATTTCCCTGCCTGCCGCTCTCTCCGTGCCTGTTGCCGCTCGCGATCATCGGCGCGAGCCGCGTCGCGATCTCGCCGACGACGAGCGCGCGACAGCCTCCGATCGCGAAGCGCGCGACACCGCTCGCCGCACACGCGCTGTGTGCGGCGCGCCGAGCGCGCCGGCGTGAACATCTCGCGGCACTCGGCGCAGCGGCGGCGGCAGAAAGCCATCCTTCAAGCGTCGCCCGCGACGCGCCCGGACGTCGCGCTCGCTGTCCGCCGACCCGCGTGGATCAATATCCCGCCGCGCGGCGCCGCCGGGTCACGCGGCGGCGTGGGTCACGATCGCGCCGCGGAGTGGATCACAGTAAGGGCGCCGCTGAAGACGTGCTCCGCGCAGTCTTCTTTTCCTTCGGGCCCGAGCCAGGGCCGCGAACCGAAGCACGGGAGCTCGAGGCCGTAGGTGGCGTTCAGCTTTGCCGAGGCTCCACACGCGCACACGATGCGGATGTCGTTGAAGTCGCCGGTCGGGCCCTCCTCGAAGGTGAGCGACGGAGCGGGACACCGTTCCACGCCGGGCTCCTTCGCCTGGCTCGCATGAGCGAACGAGATCCAGTGGAACTCGTCGATGTGCCCCCGCTTGCACGCCGAGACGAAGCGGACCGGCACGCACTCCGCCTTCTTCTCACGATCGCACTGGTGCCAGTAGCGATGGTTCTTGAGGTCGAGGCCGTCCTTTCGTTGTAGTGCGCGGCATCGCGGATTCTGGCAGACGAACCAATGCGGGAACTCCAGTACTCCGACGCCTGCGAACTTCGAGGGCTCGCGATCGTTGCCGACCGGCGGGGCACGGAACGGAGTCTCGTGGCTCAGCTCCCGACCGATCTTCTGGAACCGCTCCACGATGGCGTCGCGCAGCCGTTGCTCGGGAATGTGAGGCGGCGCGAAGTTCCGGTCGTAGCTCCAGAAGTCGAGTCCGCCGACGAGCACGGCATCGGTCAGGAGATCGACCATCGCGCCGGGGCCGAAGGTGGTGACCACCTGGCTCTGGCGGACGGTGCCATCGGGCTGCTGCTGGACGCGCGGTCCATGGGTTCCGAACTTCATGGTCAGCGCCTTCCCCCGAGTGCTCGTCGCTCGAGCCAGAGATGAACGGACGGCTCGACGTCACGCATCGACGTCGGAGCCGCGAACCTCGCGTCATCCGAGTGAGTCGGGGGAGGGTTGTCGTCGATGATGGTGAAGAGGAGCGGCTTGCCGGCGGTCTTGTCCTTGTCGAAGGGCGAGTAGCACCGCTTGGTTCCGCCCTCGTGCCGCGCCTCCTTCGTGAGCTTCTGCCACGCCTCGATGATCTTGCTTGCTCGGTCGCGAAGAGCCTTCGTGAGGCGCGCGCAGTCCTCGGTGTCGCCGCACTGCTCGCCCCCACGTTTAGCGAGCGCCTCCACGCACTCTTCGGCGAGCTTCCGATGGGTCTCGATATCCATCGCT
>JBBQXV010000539.1:0-2373 GCA_038209335.1 Polyangiales bacterium
AGCGCGCTCGAGGACAACCGCTTTAAGGTTGTCGTAGAGAAGGACGCGCGGCGATCCTTGAAACGCATCGAACGCGGCGACGTGGCAGCGCATGAAGCTCTCGAGCGTCTGATCGAGCACGAAGCGCGCGAAGAGCGCGCGCGACCACGACAGCACCATCACGAAGCACGACAGCGCGCGGCGCGTCGTGCCGATCATGATCGAGCCGAACGAGCCCCAGTCGACCTGCGCCTGCTCGCCCGGCAACGTCGACAATCGGAAGAACGCCTCGTGCCGCGCGCCCGGCCGCACGCGTCGCACGTAGCGACGCAGCGGCCACACCGAGCCCACGTAGCCGCGCTGACGGATCATCTCGAGTAAGCGAGTCGCGCGCAGACGCGGATGATCGTCGAGCGTCGCCTGCACGAAGTCCTTGTACGGATCGAGGATCGTCGCCGACGAGCGGTACGCGACATTGGTGAAGCGCTTGGGCTCGACGGCGAGCTCGACGGTGTCGCGATGCACGCGAAGCTCGGCGGCGATGGTGCCGATCTTCCAATGCTCGGCGAAGAACATCCGCCGGATGCGCGAGCGCAGCTCGGGAGGGATCATCGCGCGACCTCGAAGAGCACGGCCTGCCGCAGATCGGCGAAGTCGCCGCGCACGCCGTGCACGTCACGATGACGGCGGCGGGCGCGCTCGGGAGCGGGCACCCAGTCGAGCGTGTAGAGCGGTCCGCCCGTGTCGGTGAACGCCGTGCGATAGAGGCTCGAGTCGGACGCCCCATCCCGCTCGGCCGCACACAGCGCAGCGCGGACCTTCGTCCCCTGCCACAGCGCGATCGCTTCGAGCAGCGTCGGCAGCGCCCGCGGATGCGACGGCTCGCGCGACAGTCGCGCCTTCAAGATCGTTTCGCACGCGCCCGCCATCGCGATCACGCGCGTCTCCTGCGGCCCCGGCCAAATGCCCATCCAGATTTCGCTGCTCATCGGTCGCCTCCTCGCCCGCGACCGGCGTCACCTCCGTGGTGATCGTCGTCACGAGCGCAGCGACCGTCGCCGAAAGGGCAACTTCTTCGCGACCGGTGTCCGTTACATTTTGCGATCGAGCGGCGCGATGCTTCGCGACGCGGCGGGCCGTCGTCCTGCGCCCGCGGAAGCTTCGCCAGTAGCGCTTCTTCGTCGCGGGCCGCGCTTCCGCGCGTTGCCGATCGCGGCACGCGCGCGAGCAGTAGATGTGCCCGTGGTCGCACGGCGAGCAGAAGTAGACGACGCGCCGACACGCATCACGAACGCACTGCTGCTGTCGTAGAAAGAGCACCCGTCGCGCATGCGACCGCCGCGAATTGGGCCGACCTCGGGAGCGCGTGCGACAACATCATCGTCGTGCGCGAGCACCCGCGGCGACCGAGGGCTCGGAGCGCGAAACTCCGGGCTCTCACTCTTTGTGCGATCGAGGGCGGCATCGTCCCGACTCTCCGCTCCCTCGGCCAACTACCCGACGCCGGGCTGCACCGAATCACGCGGATCGAAGCGCTCGTCTACACGTGCGCACGATGCGCGTCGGTTTCGCGTCCACGCCGAAGGACGAACGTTCGCGCGAGGAGCTGAAACGGGCATGCGTCGCGGGAGCGCGGCGGATGACCGAGGCGTGCCGATGAAAACGCTCAGACAATTTCAGCGTGCGCCCGTCGCCTTCTTCGCCCTCGTGGCTGCGCTCAGCGTGTGGACATTCGACGCGCGCAACGCTGCGTATGCGGGTACGACCGACAACAGCACGCAAGCGGGACTCGCCACTCCCGAATCGGGCGGAGACGCAGCTGCGAATGCACTCGCGTCTACGAACGTCGAGCCGTCGACGGGAGTCCTTCACGCGAGCTATCCGTTTCATCTGCCGACGGCGCGCGGCCGCGTCCAACCGAGCCTCGGCCTGAGCTACAGCTCGAGCGCGGGTGTGCGCGAAGCCGGCTATGGATGGGGGCTCAGTCTTCCGCTCATCGAACGGCGCCACCCGTCGGGCAACCGGGGATCGCCGACATACGTCGATCCACCGGGCGGCCACCCCGGCGACGGCGATCGATTCGTCTTCGATGGTCGGCCGCTCGTTCTCATCTGCGCCGCCGTCGACGGTTCGTGCGGCGTGAACTCGAGCGGAGCAATTGCGGAGCGAATGCCACCGAGCGTCTACGGGTGGGCGTATTTCCGGCTCGAGGTCGAAGGACTCTTCGCTCGCTTCTTCGGGTCGCCCGACAAGCGCACGTGGTTGGTGCAGCTAAAGAGCGGCGAAACGATGGAACTCGGGGTCCCGGTGAACACCGACGACGAGCAGGGCCTCGATCGCGACGGCACACGCGGCGTCTTTCGATGGAACGTCGTTCGCCGTTACGACGCCTAT
>JBBQXV010000540.1:0-2351 GCA_038209335.1 Polyangiales bacterium
TCGAAGCGGGCGTGCTCCTCTGGCCGGGAAACAACATCGGCTACTTCGGTCCGTTCGAGACCAAGCTGCGCGGGACGATGCCGCGCGGGCACATGGCCTCGTGCGGCGCGGGGCGATCGGGGATCGGGATCGAATCGAACGGGACGATCAAAGGATGCCCGTCGCTCGCGACGGCCGCGTGGGGCGGCGGCAACGTGCGCGATCACCGCATCGAGGACATCTGGGAGCGCTCGTCGCGCCTGCGTTACACGCGCGATCGCACGGTCGAGGATCTCTGGGGCTTCTGCCGGACTTGCTACTACGCGGACACGTGCCGCGCGGGGTGCACGTGGACGTCGGAGTCGCTGCTCGGTCGGCCCGGGAACAATCCTTTGTGTCATCACCGCGCGCTCGAGCATCAGCGCATCGGGAAGCGCGAGCGGCTCGTGCAGATCGAGGCGGCGACGGGCGTCCCGTTCGACCACGGGAAGTTCGAGCTCGTCGTGGAAGACCTCTAGACGACGCGCGTGAGCCCGTCGGCCGGCGGCGCGCCGTAAGGCTTCGCCATGTTCGAATAGTCGGGCGGCGGCGTCGACCCCGTGCCGGGCGGAGTCACCGTCGTCGTCGTCCCGCCGTCCGCGGTCGGCGAATTCACCTGCGTCGGCGTGTTGCCGCACGCGGCGAGCGACGCCGTCGCGACCGCGGCGCCGACCGCCATCGCAGCGGCGCGACCGAGGCGCGCGACCGGCGCTGCGGGCACGGGCGCTTCGACGGCGAGCGCGCCGTCACAGAATGGACAGCTCGTCTCCGCGGCATCGACGTGACGACTGCAAGTGGTGCACGGGCGTAGATGGGCCATCGTTCGATTCTCCTCAGACGACTCTGCGTTTCAGTCCATCCACCGGCGGGGCGCCGTACGGCATCGCGATGTTTTCGTTGTTCGCGTCGGGAATGAAGAGGACGTCGGCGGACGCGTCGACGTGAACGCTTCCGTCGTTGCTGCTTCCGTCGTTGCTGCTTCCGTCGGCGCTCGCGTCGCTGCCAGGCGTGGTCACGTCGCCGCCGCACGCGACGAACGACGCGGTCGTCACGACCGCCGCGCCGAGCGCCATTCGCGCAGCGCGACCGAGACGCGCGGGGGCGACTAGAGCGGCCGACGCGACGACGGGCGCGCTCGAGTCGACGGCGAGATCGTTCGCGCAGAACGGGCAGCGCGTCGCGCTCGCGAGGATGTGACGACTGCAGGAGACACACGGGCGAAGGTGCTGCATCGGTCGATCATACGCTCGTCGCGCGCCGCATCCAGTCTGCGCTGAGGGTGGCGAGTCGATCGTCGGCGGCGCCCAATCCATAGGCGCGGAGGCTCGATTCGAGATCGCCGTGGCGCGTCATCAGGTGATCGAGCCCGGGGACGCGCTCGAAGGTCGCCGCTCCTGCGCGCCGCGCGTCGACGATCTCCGCGACGCCGCGCTGCTCGTCCTCGCTCACGACCCAGTCGTATTCTCCGTGGAGCGCGAGCACCGGGCGATCGACGCGCGACCACGCATCGGCGACGTCGGTCGCGTCGAGCTGACGATGGTACGCGAGCGAGCGTCCGTCGGTGACGGCGCGGGTGCGCACGTCATCCTGCTCGCGACGCGCGCGCTCTTCGATGACGTCGAGCGAAAGCCCGCGGAGACGAAGCTGCCGTCGCGTCGAAGCGTCGACGCAGGCGAACCACCGCGCCGCCGACGTCCCGTAGACCACGTACCCGCGCGCGACGTTCTCACGCGCGAGCATCGGCGCGATCATCCCGCCAACGCTGTGCCCGAACACGAACACGGCGCCGGCGTCCACGAAGTCGTACGCTGCGAGCGAGCGAAGCGCCGCGCGCACGTCGTCGACCTCGGTCGCGAACCCCGTGCGATCCGGCGCGTCGCCCTCGCTGTCGCCGACGCCGCGCTTCTCGACGCGCATCGTGACGAGGTCCTCGCGCGCCCACGCATGCACGAGTCGGCAGAGTGGCGCGCGCGGCGAAGCGCCGTAGTCGATCGATTCGCACGAGAGCCCTTGGACGAGGAGCACCGCCGGGTGACGTCGACCATCGAGCGGTCGCGTCACGATCGTCCGAACGCGCGCCCCTTCGACGTCGACGTGATCGAAGCGCAGCTCGTGCCCGCCGATCGCCTCCACCGGTCGATGCTGCACGTGCACGACGCGCTCGAAGCGATCGGTGCCACGCGCGACCGCGACGCTCACCGTCTCCATCGCACCGGCGCGTCGAACCGCCGCACCAAGCTCGCTCTGCGATCGAAGCGGCGCGCCGTCGATCGCCACGAGCACGTCGCCCGCTTCGATCCCCGCTGCGTGCGCCATCGATCCGGCGACCGCAC
>JBBQXV010000541.1:0-2348 GCA_038209335.1 Polyangiales bacterium
GAGAGCGGCACGGGCAAAGAGCTCGTCGCGCGCGCCATCCACGCGAAGTCACCGCGCGCGAACAAGAAGTTCGTCGCGGTCAACTGCGCCGCGCTCCCCGAGTCGATCCTCGAGAGCGAGCTCTTCGGCCACGAGCGCGGATCGTTCACCGGCGCGACCGGAACGAAGCGCGGGCTCTTCGAAGAGGCCGATGGCGGCACGCTGTTCCTCGACGAGATCGGCGAGATCTCTCCGAAGATGCAGGTGCAGCTCCTGCGCGTTCTTCAAGAGGGGGAGATTCGTCGCGTCGGCGGCGCCGAGAGCATCAAGGTCGATGTTCGCGTCGTCGCGGCGACCAACCGCGACTTGAAGACCGAGCTCGCGGCCGGGCGCTTCCGTGAGGATCTCTACTTCCGTCTGCAGGTCGTCTCGCTCCGCGTGCCGACGCTCAAAGAGCGACGCGGCGACATTCCGATCCTCGTGCGTCACCTCATCTCGCGCCACGCCGAGCGCCTCGGCCGCAGCGTCCCGCGCGTCGCGCCCGAGGTCTTCGACGCGCTCGAGGCGTACGATTTTCCGGGCAACGTGCGCGAGCTGTCGCACGTCGTCGAGCGCGCGATGGTGCTCGCGCGCGAAGGGGTGATCACGGCGAACGATCTGCCGCCGGAGATTTCGCGCTCGTGGCAAGCGCAGGCGCAGTCGACCGGGACGATGGGCGTGCTCGCGGACGATTGGCCGACGCTCGGCGTGCTCGAGCGCCGCTACATCGATCGCGTGCTCTCGCGCACGGGCGGGAACAAGACGCGCGCGGCCGAAGTGCTCGGCATCGATCGCCGCACGTTGAACCGGATGTTCGCGCGCGAACGCGCGGCAGCGGGCGGCGCCGAGCTGACGGAAGAAGAGCTCGCGGCGCTCGAGCACGAGGACGACGAGAAAGCCTTGTGAATCACAAGGCACGCGCAGGCCTTGTGATTCGCGTTCGGCTTGAGGCTTTCGGGTCACGCTCAGGTCGGCTACGCATGTCGCCGTGGGCAATGTTCTAGCGACGGTCCTCTCGCAGCCGACGGCGGTTGGCACGCTGCAACGCGCGCTCGCGTCGGGGCGCGTTCATCACGCGTACCTGTTCGACGGACCGCCCGGCGTCGGCAAGGAGCTCGCGGCGTTCGGGCTCGCGCAAGCGCTCGTGTGCGAGGTGCCCAAAGAGGGAGCAGCGTGCGGCGCGTGCAGCGCGTGCAGGCGCGCGATCCTGCGCGAGGGCGATCGGCGACCGGTTCATCCCGACGTCGTCGTCATCGAGCGCGGCCTCTACGATCCCGCGCAGATCGGACGACGCACGCCGGAGACGCAGGACATCTCGATCGATCAGGTGCGAACATTGGTCCTCGCGCGCGCGGCGTTCTCGGCGCACGAGGGGCGCGCCAAGGTGTTCATCGTGCGGCGCGCCGAAGAGCTGAGCATCTCGGCGGCGAACGCGCTCTTGAAGACGCTCGAAGAGCCGGGATCGGGGACGCACTTCGTCTTGCTGTCGGCCCTGGCCGACGCGCTCTTGCCGACGATTCAATCGCGGACGCAGCGCGTGCGGTTCGCTCCGCTGCCCGACGCGATCGTGACGCGGCTACTCGTCGAGCGCGGAACGGAGGCGGCGCGCGCGGCGGAGATCGCGACGCTCGCCGCCGGGAGCATGGAAGCGGCGCTCGGGCTCGCGGATCCGGAGGCGAGCGCGCGACGTGACGCATTCGTCGAGCGCGCGCTCGAGGCGATCGACGCGCCGGATCTCGGCGCCGCGCTCGACGTCGCAGAAGAGGCGAAGAAAGCGTCGCGCGGCGATCTCGCGACGCACCTCACGGCGCTCGCGACCGCGCTCGCCGTGCAAGCGCGCGCGACGAAGGAAAGCCGACGAACCGACGCCGCGCCCGCGCGCTATCGGCTCGCCCTCGCGGCGGTGCAAGAGCTCGACGCGAACGCGTCCGCGCAGCTCGTCATCGAGTCGATGCTCTCGAGGATGCGAACCGCGTGACGCTCGGCCCGAGGCGCCCGCTCGACGTCGGCGTCATCGGTTGCGGCACCGCCGGCGGCGCGGCCGCGCTCTTCCTCGCGCGCGCCGGTCATCGCGTCACGGTCTACGAGCGCGTGGAAGATCCGCGCCCCGTCGGCGCCGGCATCATGCTGCAACCGACGGGACGCGCGGTGCTCGACGCGCTCGGGATGCACGACGACGTCGTCGATCGCGGCGCGCGCATCGAGCGCCTCCGCTGCGTCACGCGAACCGGACGCCCCATCGTCGACATCGCGTACACGGGGCTCGCGCCGGATCTCTACGGCGTCGGGATGCACCGCGGCGTCCTCTTCGCGAACCTCTTCGAGGCGGT
>JBBQXV010000542.1:0-2338 GCA_038209335.1 Polyangiales bacterium
GTTGATCTCGCCTTGCGGTCCACGCTCTCCGCCCCATCCGCCGCCGCCGCGCACGAACGTCGTGAGCTCGTTGTAAATCAGCTCGTTCCCATCCTCGTCGTACGACGTCGTCGCCGTCACGACGAGCGCGTGCTTCCCCTTGTCGAAGATGTCCTTGATCTTCGCCTTGTGCGTGAGCTTCGCGTGCGGCGGGAGCGGTCGCTTGATCTCGGTGTACTGCTCGCCGTGCAGCACGCGATCGAGGCCGTACTTGAGGCCCGGCGCCTGCGCGCCTTCCTTCGCCATGTCGAACATGAGCTTCAGCACCGGCGCGACGCCAAACGTCGGTAGCGCGTAGAAACCGTTCGGGTTCATCTCGTAGACGAACTGCAGCTCCTTCGGATCGAGCGGGTTCGCCGCAGCGCCGACGCCGAGCGCGTAGATCGCGAGGTCGCGCTCGTCGTAGCTCGTCGTGCGCGTCGGGAACTCGTACCCAAGCGCCGCGTCGACATCGATGAACTCGTTTCCGCCGTGCGACTTCTCTTTCGCCGTGGCGAGATTCCCGAGAATCGGCTGCATCGACTGCGTGACGTCGGTCGGGTGCGTCGTCTTCTCGAAGCCCGTGATTGCCGACCAGCTCGACGCGACGTTCTCCGGCGACACCGGCTTGTTCAGCTTGAAGATCGTCCCTTCGGATCGCTCCCAGCGCAGCTTGCCCATGAAGCCGCCGCCGACCTCGAAGAGGCCGCCGTTCTCTTCGCACGACTCGTGGCACAGGTACGCGACGAGCGGCGACACGAGCTCGGGCTTCAACGCCGCGATCAAATCCGGCGGCAGCACCGTCTCCGTCATGCGCGAGCCGGCGATCGGCGCGATCGCGTTGACGCGCACGTTGTTCTTCTTCCCTTCGATCGCGAGCGTCTGCGCCATGCCGACGACGCCGAGCTTTGCCATCGAGTAGTTCGTCTGTCCGAAGTTGCCGTAGATGCCGGCGGCCGACGCGGTGAAGATGACGCGCCCGTATTTCGCGTCGCGCATGTGCGGCCACGCGGCGTGCGTGACGCGGAACGCGCCGAGGACGTGGACCTTGTAGATGAGGTCCCAGTCGTCTTGCGTCATCTTCGCGAAGGACGTGTCGCGGAGGATGCCCGCGTTGTTCACGATGATGTCGACCTTCTTGTACGTGTCCATCGCCGTCTGAACGATCTTCGCGCCGTCCTCGACCGAGTCGTAGTTCGCGACCGCTTCGCCGCCCGCCTTCTTGATCTCCGCGACGACCGCGTCGGCCGCGTTCGACGACTTGCCTTCCCCTTTGAACCCGCCGCCGAGATCGTTGACGACGACCTTCGCGCCGCGTGACGCGAAGAGAAGCGCGTGGGACCTGCCGAGCCCGTTGCCGGCTCCCGTGATGATGGCGACACGACCGTCGAAGCGGAGATCAGTGGGCATGAGAGAGACCTCTAGAATGCGTTGCAGTTTTGTTTCGCGTGCGAAGTATCCTGGCCGATAGGGCGGTCGTCAAGCGTCGGACAGGGGCCCGACAGCGCTATTTTGGGACCGAGAATCTTCATCAACTGCTCCAAAAAGTTCTCCGGGTTCCTCTGCGAGGAGTACATGCGAGGTTCGCCGAACGCGCCGGAGACCAAACGCGAAAATGAAGATCGATCGAGCCTTGTTCTTGCTTCTCACCGGCACCCTCTCCGCCGCGGCGTGCAACGCGAGCGCGCCGCCGCCGATCGTCGGAACGACCTCTCCGACCGCGTCCTCGTCGACCCCTCCGCCCCCGAGCGCGACCACTTCCCCGAAGCCCGACGCGACCATCGACGCCTCGTCCCCGACCGCCCCGACCGCGAGCGCCCCGCCCGTTGCGTCGTCGTCTCCCACTGATGCTGGCGCGCCCGTCGCGACGATGACTCCCGACGCCGGCCCCGCGCTCCCGCCGGTCGATCCGTCGACGCTCAAGCCGGTCGGTGCGGAGAGCGGCTGCGGTCGCGGCAAGCGAACGTTCGACGACACGCGCACCGGGTGCGACGACACGACCGGCGCGATGCCCGACTGCGGCACGCTTCAAATGGGCTACGCCTCGAGCGAAGTCTGCCCCGGCCCCATCGCCGCGCGCCGCCGATGCAACGTCGCGACGACCAACTTCAAGCCGCTCGTCGCGAACGCCGTGCACGCGTGCTTGCAGAAGACGACCGGCAAGTATTGCAACAGCTGCAACATGTACCAGTGCAACTACAACTCGCTGATGGGCGCGTGCCCCGATCCGACGGCGGACGCCGCATGCGACACGATCGCGCGATCGTGCAACGGCTTCGACAAGGCGCGGTGCCGCGCGTACCTCTCGGGCATGACGAAG
>JBBQXV010000543.1:0-2334 GCA_038209335.1 Polyangiales bacterium
AACTCGCCTTCCAGCGTGGTGAAGCGCTCGACAAGCGCGGGATGGCGGTGCTCGCCGGCCACGCGCGCCCCGACGAGCGCGGTGAGCTCGGCGCTCGCGCGGCCCTCGGGGTTCGTGAAGGGAAGCTCGAGGATCGTGGCCCGCTCGCGCGTGACCGGGTTCTCAAAGACCTCGCCGGTCCGAATCGGCGTGAGGTCCGCCGGGTCCTGCGGGTCGGGGTGCGACATGCCGGCAGACTCTAGTGGGAAAATGGCGCTTGGGGTTGCGCTTGCCTTTCGTTGGAGGGCTGGTCGGAGAGTCCGGCGTTCAGGCTGCCAGGGGCGCGGCTTGGAGGGTGACGGTGTGTCCGAGCCGTTCGAGCTGGGCGATGAGCCGTCGGGTTTGGCGTTCGGGGTCGCGGCGGGCGAAGTAGTCGCCGCCGAGGTCGTTGTAGAGCTCGCCCGTGGTGAGCATGTGCCAGACCGCGTTGAGCATCGAGTGCTTGACCGCGCCGAGCGCGCGGCCGTGGCCGAGTTGGGGTTTCTTGCGGTGGTATAGCGCTTGGAGATAGCTGTCGTTGGTACGCAGCGCGGCCATCGCGGCGTCGTGAGCGCCGCGTTGAGGTGCTTGCTGCCCTTCCGCGTCTTGCCCGAGCGGCGGAGGTATACCCAGAAGTTGTGGATGCGGTTGAGGTCGAAGGCGGCGTACCTTCCCGGTTGATCAAGACCGATGCCGGTGATGGCCGGCAGGAAGGCACGCCATGGGAGATGTTCGCAGGATCGATGGGGATCGCGCCGATCTGGCTGCGGTCACGTTGGATGACCTCGCGCGGGAGGGCGCTCGCCGGATGATCGCGTTGGCGCTCGAGGCGGAGGTCGAGGAGTACGTCGCTTCGTTCACCGAGCAAGTCGGTGAGGGTGGCACGCGGCTTGTGGTTCGTAACGGCCACGCGCGTGAGCGTGGCGTGACCGTCGGCTCGGGCACGGTCCGGATCCGGGCGCCGAGGGTGAACGATAAACGCGTCGATGAAGAGAGCGGGGAGCGCAAGCGGTTCGGTTCGAAGATCCTGCCGGCGTACGCGCGGCGCTCGCCGAAGGTCACCGACGTGCTGCCGATCCTCTACCTGCGGGGGCTCTCGACTGGCGACTTCGGGCCCGCGCTGCGGGATCTGCTCGGCGAGGACGCCTCGGGGCTCTCGGCGAGCTCGATCCAGCGCCTGACCGAGGCGTGGCAGGCCGAGCACACGGCGTTTCGCAAGCGCAGCCTGCGTTTCCACCGCTACGCGTACGTGTTCATCGACGGGATCCACATGAGTGTCCGGTTGGGCGAGGACGACCGGATCTGCTTGCTCGTCGTGATCGGCGTCAGAGAGGACGGCGAGAAGGAGTTGCTCGCCGTCGAGGACGGCTACCGCGAGTCGAGCGACTCCTGGGCCGCCGTCCTACGTGACCTGCGCGAGCGCGGCATGAACTCACCGAAGCTCGTGACCGGCGACGGTGCGCTCGGCGCGTGGGCCGCGCTCCGCGACGTCTTCCCCGACGCAACAGAACAGCGTTGCTGGGTCCACAAAACGGCGAACGTCCTTGACGCTCTCCCCAAGCGCCTGCAGCCCAGGGCGAAGACGCTGCTACATGAGATGGCCGAGGCACCGAGTCGAGCTGACGCCAGAGCGGCGCGCGAGCGTTTCCGCTCGGAGTTCGATGCCAAGTACCCCAAGGCCGTCACGAAGCTCGACAAGGACTGGGCGGCGCTGACCGCGTTCTACGACTTTCCCGCCGAGCACTGGCGTCACCTCAGGACTACGAATCCGATCGAGTCGAGCTTCGCGACCGTGAAGCTGCGCACCCGCGTCACGAAAGGAGCGGGCTCGACGAAGGCGGCGCTCGCGATGGCCTACAAGCTGCTCGACGCCGCCCAGGAGCGCTGGCGCCGATTCAACGGCCACGAGCTCGTCACCGACGTGCTCAACGACGTGAAGTTCAAGGACGGAGTGAAAGTCACCAACGACGACAACGACGACAACGACATCACAGAGGAGAAGGTCGCCGCCTGAACGACCTCATGCACCCATCCACAACATTTGACAATTGCTCGCTCGAGCGTGCCGATGTAGCCGGCGTGCGACTGCCCGGTGATCGGCTCGCGTGGCGCCTGCGGCATCGGATCGCCGTCGGTCTGCGAGATGTCGAACACTGGGACGGCGCGGAAGAACATCCGGCGCTCGTCGGTCTCCTCGCCTTGCTCGTGGCATTCCTTGACGCTCATGGGCGCCAGAATGCGAATCGAGCGCTCGCCCTTACGGACTTGGCGCCCGTGCTCCTGCCACGCCTTGAAGCCTGCCACCTGGGTAGCCTC
>JBBQXV010000544.1:0-2323 GCA_038209335.1 Polyangiales bacterium
CCGTCGACGCCGGTCGAGATCCTCGGTCTGTCCGACGTTCCGGGCGCCGGCGATCCGGTGCACGCCGTCAAGGACGCGAAGAAGGCGCAAGAGATCGCCGAGAGCCGCAAGGGGAAGATGGCGAAGAGCCTCATCCCCGCGACGGCCAAGGTGTCTCTCGAAGAGCTCTCGAAGCGCATCCAGGACTCGAACCAGCAAGAGCTTCGCCTCATCATCAAGGGCGACGTTCAAGGCTCGGTCGAAGCGCTCGCCGACGCGCTCGCGAAGCTCAGCTGCGAGAAGGTGCGCCTCTCGATCCTCCACGCCGCGGTCGGCGCGATCACCGAGGGCGACATCAACCTCGCCATCGCCGCGCGCGCCGTCGTCATCGGCTTCAACGCACGCCCGGCCGGCAAGGCCACGGCGCTCGCCGAAGAGAACAAGATCGAGATCCGCCAGTACTCGATCATCTACAACGCGGTCGACGACGTGAAGGGCGCGATGGAAGGGCTCCTCCCGCCGACGCTCGTCGAGAAGCTCCAAGGCAAGGCCGAGGCGCGGCAGATCTTCAAGGTGCGCAACGTCGCCGTCGCCGGCTCGTTCGTCACGCAAGGCAAGATCGTCCGCGGCGCCAAGGTCAAGCTCGTGCGCGAGGGCAACCAGGTCTGGGAAGGCAAGCTCGGCGCGCTCAAGCGCTTCAAGGACGACGTCAAAGAGGTCCTCGAAGGATTCGAGTGCGGCATCAGCCTCGAGGACTTCAACGATCTGAAAGAGAAGGACATGATCGAGTGCTACGAGATCGAGGAGATCAAGCAGAGGCTCTGATCGCTGCATGTACGTCGGTGTTCTCAGGCTCGAGTTTCACATTCCGCACGCGCGGTCGCTCAAGGACAAGCGCAGCACGGTTCGTCGCTTTCGCGATCGCGTGCGGGCAAAGTTCGACGTCTCCATCGCCGAGGTCGGCGCACAGGATTTGCTCCAGCGCGCCGTGTTCGGCGTGAGCGTCGTGTCGGGCGACGCGGCGGTGTGCGACTCGGTGCTCGCGCAGGTCGCGCGCGCCGCAGAGACGGACGAGAACGCCGTGCTCACGCATCGATCGACCGAGGTCGTGACGTTCGGCGACGAACTGTACGGAGGCGACGATGCCGGGTGAGGTGAAGCGCGCGACGCGCGTGTCCGAGCGGGTTCGCGAGGATCTCGGGTGGCTGCTCGCACGCGACGTGCGCGATCCGCGGATCGAAGGCGTCATCGTCTCGCGCGTCGAGATGACCGACGATCTACGCAGCGCCCGCGTCTACTTTCGTCTTCTCGATGCGTCGCGCAAAGACGAAGCGCTCGTCGGGCTCGAGCGCGCGGCGGGAATGCTTCGGCGCGAGGTCACGCGTCGCATCAAGCTGCGGTACGCGCCGACGTTTCAGTTCTTCTACGATGAAGGTCAGGACAAGGTCGCGCGCATCGAAGAGCTCCTCGCCGAGGTGAAGGCCGAAGAGCGCGGACGGCAAGGCGACTGACGATTGAGGCGAGGCGACGGCGACGACGTCAGCGCATCCGCGTGACGTACCAAGCGCCGCGCCACGCGATCATCTCGGCGATCGGGATCTTGATCGTCTTGCCGTCGACGATGTACGCGAGGTGCGATCCCTTGACGCGCCATAGCGGCTTCTTCCAGTCGCGCTTCTTCGGCGTGATCTGCGACACCGAGTGACCGAGCTCGATCCCGACGAACTGCGCGCGATCGATCCCTTTGCGTTTATGGAGCGAGCCGACGTGCTTCTTGAACGGGAGGCTGACCTTCTTGTCCCACAGCTTGGTCGCGTCGCTCGTGTCGCGCGCGGCGACGTAGCCGTCGCGCGGGAAGAGCATGTCGGAGGCAAGCTCGGAGTTGCCGGCGGCGATGGCTTCGAGCAGATGCCGCGCGCGCGCGTTGAGCTCGTCGCTCGACGTCGGCGGGATCGTCGTGTCGTCCGGACCGGCTTCGGCCGCGAGCCCGGCGCGCGCGTCGCCACCGTCGAGCAGGCCGAGCTTGCCGCCATCGCCGATCGCCGCGTCGCTTGTGCCCGCCGCGCCACCGCTCGACGGTGTGCACGCCGACACGCCGCTCAGCACCGCGACGAGCGCGACGAGCGCGACGAACGCGTCATGAAGGGGCGAACGCATCGCGCGCGTTCTACCCCGCTCAGGCCAGAATCGGAAGCGACACCGTATCGACGTGCAACACCTCGTCGTAGGCGCGAATCTCCTGGAGACACGCCTCGGTCGGCCGTGAGAGGACGCGCAGTTTGGCGCACGCCGCGCCGCCCCCTTCGAAGATCGTGTTCGTGACCTCCTCGACGTTGATCCCGTG
>JBBQXV010000545.1:0-2306 GCA_038209335.1 Polyangiales bacterium
ACGGAACGCGAATGGGCCTCCGAGACCGCCTCGTCTTAGCGACGCTCGGCGGCGGCCACGCGCTGAGCCTCGTCGCGGCGTGTCGTCGTTTCGCGCGCGCCGCGGCTCGACCGCGCGCGGCGCAAGAAACTCTGTTGCGCCGGTTCATCGAGAAAAACGCAGACACCGCATACGGCCGCGCGCACGGCTACACGCGCGTACGCAGCGTCCGCGACTTTCAAGACGGCGTTCCCATCGTCACGTACGACGCTCTCGCGCCGTGGGTCGATCGCATCGCGGCAGGCGAGGAGCGCGTGCTGACGGCGTCCCCCGTGCGGATGCTCGAGCGTTCGAGCGGCTCGGCGTCCGCACGGAAGCTCATTCCGTACACGGCCGATCTTCTCGACGAGTTCGCGGCGGCGACGGCTCCGTGGATGCTTGGATTCTACACGCATCGCCCGGCGCTCGTCGGTACGTCGAGTTATTGGTCGGTGTCGCCGGCAGCGCGCGAGGCCGAGCGCACGAGCGGCGGGATCCCCATCGGCTTCGAGGACGACACCGAGTACTTCGGTCCCGTTACGCGCTGGGCGCTCCGGCGCATGCTCGCGGTCCCCGGCACAGTCGCGCGGATCGGCGACGTCGACGCGTGGCGCTTCGAAACGGCGAAGCGACTTCTGGCAGCCGAGGACCTCGGGCTCATCTCGGTTTGGAATCCGTCGTTCCTCACGCTGCTCATGCGGTCCATCGAGCGCGACCTCCCGCAGCTCCTCCGCGCGATCGATGCGAAACGCGCCGCTCGCATCGAAGCCGCGCTCGCCCGTGCTGGTGCGTTCATCGGCGAAGCGATTTGGCCGCGCCTCGCGCTCGTATCGTGCTGGACCGATGGTCACGCGGCACACTTCGTCGCGCCGATGCGACGTTACTTCCCGCGCGTCGAAGTGCAGCCAAAGGGGTTGCTCGCGACCGAGGGTGTCGTGTCGTTTCCGACCTTCGACGAGAGCGCGCGGGGAGCGAGCGTCGCCGCGGTCACTAGCCACTTCATGGAGTTCTTGCGCATCGACGCACCAAACGAGCGGCCGCTTCTGTGCGACGAGCTGGAGATCGGCGTTCGGTATTCGCCGCTCCTCACCACGGGCAGCGGATTCGCACGCTATCACCTCGAAGACATCGTCACGTGCGTCGGACATCATCGCACCGCTCCCCTCCTCCGGTTCGAAGGCAAGCTCGATCGCGTCTCGGATGTCTGCGGCGAGAAGCTCCACGCGACAGAGGTCGATCGAGCGATCGCCACCGCCGCGCGCGAGATCGGCGTCACGCCCGAGTTCGCGCTTCTCGCGCCGTCGCGTGGCGAGACACCGCGCTACCACCTCTACGTCGACGCGGACGCGGGCGACACCGCGCTCGCGGCGATGGCGAGCGTCGTCGAGCGCGAGCTCGCCCGCGGTCACCACTACCGATACTGCCGCGATCTCGGTCAGCTCGGCGAAGTCGAAGCGGTCGCGGTCGAACGCGGGCTCGCGCGCTACGAGGCGGCGCTCGTCGCGCGCGGCGCTCGAGCAGGCGACGTGAAGCCGACGTTCCTCGACGGGCGTTTGTTTTGGGAAGAGGTCTTTCGATGAGCGTGACAATGAGAGAAAAGAGCGGCCTGTTGAAGGAGTATTGGTACGCTGCGGCGCGCTGCGACGAAGTATCAAGTCGCCGTCCGCTCGGGCGCATCGTGATGGGCGAGATGATCGTCTTGTGGCGTCCGGCAGCCGGCGCGAACGCCGTCGCCATGCGCGATCGCTGCCTTCATCGAAACGCGCTCCTGAGCGAAGGCGATCTGTTCGACGGCTGCATCGGCTGCCCGTACCACGGCTGGACATACGACAAGACCGGCAGCTGCGTGCACGTCCCGTCCGAAGGGAACGGCGCGCCACCGAGCCTGAAGAAGAAGCTCCACACGTTCCAAGTGCGTGAGCAGGACGGGCTCGTCTGGGTGTGGATGGGCGACGGCGCACCGGACAAAGAACCGTTTCGGATGCCGTACTGGGATGCCCCGGGATGGGGCGCGTACTACATGACGACGACGTTCTCGAACGACGTCACGAACCTCGTCGAGAATTTCATGGACGTCCCGCACACGGTGTTCGTCCACAAAGGCTGGTTTCGCACGCAGAAGAAGAGCCTCGCGCGCGCGACGGTGGAGCGAAGGTCGTGTCCCCATCGATGTGGAAAAGGGAAATGGCGCATTCTTCGGGTTGAACAGTTCGCAAGAACGACCGCTTGCCGGCGGTCCCGGAGGAATGCGCCATGGAAGAAGCTACCAGTACCAGGAAGAACGAGCC
>JBBQXV010000546.1:0-2289 GCA_038209335.1 Polyangiales bacterium
AAGCACGTCGATGATCGCCGGGAGCGCCGCGACGAGCGCCTTGTTCTTGAACGTCGCCGTCGGCCCGGCTCCGTCGACGGCGAGGAACGTATCGACGAGCTGCGACCGCGCCGACTTCCACAGCGCGCGCCGATCCGGTCCGCCAGGATTTGCCGACGCGAACGCGGCGAACGAGGCGTCGATCCCTTTGAACGCGTCGACGAAGATCGTCATCGGCGTCACCTTGTCGATGCGCGTCCCGTCGTTGCGGAGCGACAGCGCGTCGCCCGCGCGCGTCACGAGACCCGGCGATCGCAGCGGATCGAGCATCACCGAGAGCGCCTCCGAGATCACCTTCACGCCGTCGACGTTCGTCGACGCGGTGCAGAGGCCGGTCTTTGCGTCGCGCGCCGTGCAGTGCGCGATCGTCGTCGACGCGAGCGTCTTCAAGAGCGACTGGATCCGCACGAAGACGCCCGACTTCAGAATCTCGACGAGGAGCGGCTCGTACGAAACGATCCCGCTCTGCGCGCACCATCGCGCGTCTTTGCGCGACGCCAGCGGATCGCACTCGGTCTTCGTCTGCTTGTCCGAGCCGTAGTGAACATGGAGCACGTCCCACAGATCCGCGAAGAGAAGCGGCAAGCGATGCGAATCGAACGCGCCGGCGAGCGGCCGCAGCGACGCGGTGAACCCGAGCTCGTCGACCGGAAAGAGCGCATTCGGATCGCGCGCGCGGAGCGTGTCTTTGACGTCCGCGCATTTGCGGAGCGCATACATCGTCCCGTTGGGCGTCGTGAACGGATCCGGCGCGCACAACAGCGACGGGATCGGATCGATCGTGTCGCGCAAGAACGCGAGCGTCTTCGCGTTGGCGGCGTTCGTGTCGGTCGGGAGCCCCGGGTACGGCGCATTGAAGTAGAGGAGTCGCGCGAATCCGCGGAGGTTCGGGTGCAGCGAGAAGCCGTCGACGCCGGACATCTGTTGCAGGACCGCGTCCGCACCTCCGGCGATCGTCGCGAGCGGCGACTTCATCAGCTTGTTGAGGCAGTCGTCTTGCACTTCGAGGAGCGCCTTGCCGAGGATGACGTCGGTCATCAACGTCATGACGTTCGGATATCCGAAGACTTGGCACTTCGCGAGGCGCGACGGCGCCGACGATCCGACGATCCCGCAGATGAGCCCGCTCATCGCCGTGTTCGTCGGGTAATCGAAGCTGATCGGCAATCCCTGAAAGTTCATGTTCACGTGAACGATCGCGCCGTCCTTCGTGCAAATGCCCAGTCCGTTGAGATCGTGGAGCAGCGAGAGGAACCTCTGCATCTGGCTGCGATTCGGACCGCTATCGGGCTGCCCGCGATCGACCGGCGTCACGAAGCTCGGCGGCGCGACGTTCGTCGTCAGGTTGCGCGACGGGCCGTTCAGGTTGTTCGTGTCGTACGAGATGTCGTCTTTCATCGCGAGGTACGTCGCGAGCGCCGGCTCGATCGGGAGCGTCTTGTCGTCCGCGACGGCGCGAAGAATGTCGTCGAGGAGCTTCGGCTCCTTCGCGACGAGCGCGAGCTTCGAGAAGAGATCGTCCCAGAACGTCGACGCCTCGGGGAGACCGGCCTCGGGGTGCGCGTCCGCCTTCGCTTTGATTTCCAGCGCGAGGCCGACGAAGCTCGCGAGCGCTTCCGGATGCTCGCGCAGGAGCTTGCGCGCGAGGATGAGGAGATCGTCGATCTCCTGATGCGACGCGATCTGCCCGACCGCGTAGACGAGATCGGCGAGCGGCGACGTCTCGGGATGAAACGCGCGGTACGGAAGCGTGACCGGGACCTTGCCGAGACCGGCGGGCGGCGACGCGCTGTGCCCGAGCTTCCACCGATCGAGCGCGCGCGGATCCGGCTCGTACGTCTTGCTCGTCGACGGCGCGACGTCGCGGGTGCCGCCGAGCGCGGGGAGCGCCGCGACGACGTTCATCATCGCCTCTTTGGCGCGCGACGCATCGGGCGCGAAGAGCGGACGCAGGTCGCGGATCATCGACGCGAGGAACGTCTGTCGCGTGTCGACGTATCCGTAGATAGGCACGCCGGACGCGGCGAGCGCGCGACCATTTGCGTCGCGTGTCCCGTCGAGCGCCTCGGGCGTGAAGAATGGCGAAGGCGCCGTCCCGCCCTTCGCGAGAAACTGCCCGAGCGGATCGACGTCGGCGAGCCCATCGGGCGCGCCGTTCGGACCGGTGAGATCGACGAATGGCGACGGCACCGCGCCCGCGACGAGCGACACTGACGCATACCCGCGAAGATCGCGCTTCACGATGTACGT
>JBBQXV010000547.1:0-2287 GCA_038209335.1 Polyangiales bacterium
AACATCATGGTCTGCAGCGGCCAGACCGTGAAGGTCATGGATTTCGGCATCGCGAAGGTGGTCGAGGCGCTCAACCAGACCAACACCCAGAGCATCGGGACCCTGCAGTACATGAGCCCGGAGCAGATCGACGCGAAGACGATCGACGCGCGATCGGATTTGTATTCGCTCGGGCTCCTCTTCTACGAGATGCTGACGGGGCACGCGCCGTTTCAATCGGCGTCGCCGCGTGAGCTCTTGAACATGCAATGCACATCGGATCCGCCGGAGCTCGACGACGAGGCGCGCCACACGATGCCGCGCGGGGTCGAGGACTTGCTGTTCGATTTGTTGTCGAAGGCGCCGGACGCGCGGCCGGCGTCGGCGGACGAAGTGGTGAAGCGGCTCGATGCGTTCAAGCCGGCGCAGCGGACGTCGCGAACGACGGGGATGGGGAAGCCGCGCGCGTCGTCGTCGAAGGCCGCCGAGACGAAGGAGTCGAGCGAAGAAGAAGCGCCGCGCGACGCGAGCGGACCGCGTTCGCGCAGCGGCGACACGATGCAGTCGACGCCGACGCCGTCGTCGTCGCCGGCCCCGAAGCCACGTACAGACACGGTGGCGCTCGTCGAACGCGCGACGGCGCCGAAGCACATTCCGACGGCGGTCGCGCTGCTCCTCATCGTCGCGTTGTCTCTCGTCGCGGGGTTCACGGTGTACGTCGTTCGCTTGCGCACGGGCGGGCCGGCGGAGTCGCCGACGCCGACGGCGGGAACGAAGCCCTGAGCGAGTCGTGGCAGAGGAGCATCGCGAGCGCCGCGAGCCGACGGTGAAGGCGGGTCGCCCGCTGGAGGCGATCGGGCGCGCGGCGCGCTTCGAAGCGGACGACGCGAGCGGCCGCGAGCTGTGGCGATTGCCGCGCGAAGACGCGCGCGTCGCGGGGAGGCTGGTATCGCTCGGCGAGAGCGGCGTCGGCGGGTTCGACGAGCACGGAGAAGACGACGACGGCGTGTGGCTCGTGCGGCGCGCGTCGACGCGGCGGCTCGATGCGATGAAGAAGGGGGAGCGACGGGCGTGGCGGGAAGCGATCGCGCTCGTGCGTGACGTGGCGCGTGCGCTCGACGCGTGCGAGCGCGCGGCGCTGTTTCCAGGCGCGCTGACGACGGCGGAGATCGCGGAGCAGGACGGGCGCGCGTGGATCGAGGCGGACGCGCTCGTCGCGGCGATGGTCGGCGCCGCGGGAGAAGCGAGCGCGACCGGAGGCACACCGCGGCTCGGAGGAAAGACGCCGCCTCCGACATGGACACCGCCCGAGCAGGCGGCCGGCGCGCCGTGGGACGGCGCCGCGAATCGGTACGTGCTCGGGCTCGTCGCATACCGATCGATCGCGGGCGCGCTTCCGTTCGGTGGCGCGGGGCTTCGTCATGCGCTGGACGACTCGGCGGAGCGCGAGCCTCCGCCGTTCGACGACGCGATCGCGCGCGAGCTTCGTCCGGGCGTGCAGAGCTTCGTGCTGTCGATGCTCGCCGCGGAGGCGCGAGCGCGACCGCGTGATGCGGCGAGCATCGCGACGCGGTGCGACGAGTTGTTGAACGACGCGCGACGAGCTCCGCGCGCGCTGGCTGCGCCCGCTCGCGAATCGCGCGCGACCGCGAAGCCGCGCGCATCGACGCCGATCGCGGCGCATCGGGCCGCGTCGCCGCGGTCACGCGCGCGCGTCCTCGCCTACGTTCTTCCGCTCGCGATCGGTGCGGTTGCGACCGCCGCTCTCTTCGCGGCGGCTCCGTCACCCGCGCCGCCGAAGCCGAAACCGTCGATCTTACCGCTGCGTCTCGCCGGAACCACCGCCGCCGATTGCGTGTCATGCCACGCGCGCGAAGTCGCGGAGTGGGAGCGATCGGTCATGGCGCACGCCGCGAAGAGCCCGCTCTTCGGCGCGCTCGAGAGCGCCGTCGAAGAGCAGATCGGCCGCGACGCACGCTGTCCGAACGGCGCGGGGGTCTTGCGGAAGAGCGGTGGCGACGTCTGCCGCGATGAGAAGAGCGGGCTCGCGGTGACCGGCACCGGCGGCGAGCATTGGTGCGTGAGCTGCCACGCGCCCGGCGAGAATTCGCGCGCGACCGGCGGCGGCGCGATGCCGGCGTGGAGCGCGCTCGGGTCGGCCGCGACGCGCGCGCCGCTGCGCGACCTCTTGCCGGCGGCGACGATGGAGGGGATCTCGTGCGCGGCGTGCCACACGACCATCGGTCCGGTCGCACTTCACGCGTCGCGCGCGGGCGGCGCCGCATACGAAGGCAACCCGACGTGGACC
>JBBQXV010000548.1:0-2280 GCA_038209335.1 Polyangiales bacterium
GTCGCCCATGCCGGCACGGGATAGCCACCGGCGACCGCCGCGTCGGCGGCGATTTGTTCGAGCCACGCGCCGAGCGCGTCGAGCCGTTCGTAAACCGGCGTTCCACATGCGACGTCGCCGCGCGACAACACGCCGAAGACGCGCCCGTCGATCGCGAGCGCGGGACCGCCGGAGTCGCCGGGGCACGCGCCGGTGTCGCCGCCGATCTCGCCATCGGCGATCGCGGGCTGTCCGTCCGGTCCGCGTGGCGTGCAGATCGCGCCGAAGCACGCGACGTGGAGGCCGTCACGACGACGACGCTCACCAGCGCTCGTACCTGGCGCGGGGGCGCCGAAGCCGATCGCGGCGTACGGCTCGTCCACGCGCGGCGCGGACGCGATGCGTGGCGCGATCGGCGTGACGCCGAGCGCGGGCGTCGCGATCTCGAGGAGCGCGACGTCGTGGCCGCAGTACGAATCGCCCGGCGCGACATGAACGCGCGCGACGCGGAGCCACGACGCGCCGGAGACCCTCGCCGCGTTGGTGACGACGAGGGCCTGCGGATCGATCGCCGCGCCGAACGTCGTTCGTGAGCAAGCGATCCCCGACTCGCCGCCCACGACGGGCGCGACACAGTGGCGCGCGGTGAGCACGAGCGTCGGCGCGACGAGCGTGCCGCTGCACACGAGGGATGCGCGCGGGCCGGCGTCGAGGTCGCACGGAGCGCCGCATTGAACGACGGCGACGACCGCGACGTCGATCGCGTCGGCCTCACCGCCGGCGATCGCCTGGTTGACGACGCCGCTCGGCGTGGGTTGCGCGTCGCCGCACGCGCCGACGAGTGCCGCGACGACCGCGGGAACCGCCAGAGATCGCAACGCTAGTGACAAATTCCCGCGGACTCGTCGCAATCCTTGCCATTCGCGCACCTCTTGTTGTCGGTGCCGCCCACGCCACACGTTTTGCAGACCGGAGTACCGCCGGTGCAGACCTGCGTCGTGCCGGGGCACGAGCCGGCGTCGCCGCCCGCGCACGCGCAGTCGGTGATGCCCATGCACTTCGTCGGTAGACACACCCCGACGACCGGGCCACCCATACAGTTGTAACAGGCAAACCGATCGGTCCCACAGGAGGCGCAATCGGTTCCGCATACCCGCGTCGCGTTGCATTGCGTATTGCCGAACGCGCATCCGAAGCACGTCGCCACGCACTGCGTGCCGCAAAAGAACTGGCCGAGCGCCATGCAGTCGATGCCCGCTTCGGCGTCGCGCGCGTCGGGGACGTTGCCGCTGTCGCCGCTGTCGACGGGCGCCGTGTCGAGCTGCACGTCGCCTCCTCCCGTATCTGGAACGGAGGTATCGATGTGCACGTCGGCGGTGATCACATCCGGCGTCGCGTCGACCGTGTCCGCAGTGCCCGCCATGTCCAGCGAGCACGCCGAGATGTGAACGGTCGCGAGCGCGAAAGCGAACGCCCCCGCGACAGCAAAGACCCATCGCCCCATACCAACATCGTACGCGACTTGAGCGCGTCGGTCACGACCTCAGCCACGCATCGCATCTGCCAAACGGCTTTGGGCGCGCCCGATCCGGCGACGACTGTGCGCGGCCTATTTCGCGGGCGCCTTCACTGCGCCCGGGTACGTCGCCGTGATCGCGACCTCGTAGCGCGCGTGGTTGTGCGTGACGCCGTCGGTCGACACGTCGTGAAGTCCGCGACCGACCGCGCTCTTGCATGCGCTTAGCGCCTTCGCGTTCTTCATCGAGCGCCCGCCCTTCGGGAGCACGAGCTTCACCGCGTTCTTCTTTCGGTTGAAGCTGACGTCGAGCATGTATTCGATCGTCCCGCCGCCGGCCGCCGCCGGGACGCACGACGCCGCTTGCTCGATCGCCGCTGCGAGCGCTTGCTCGATCGGCGGGAGGTGATCGCACTCCGCGGCCGGCGTCTTCTTGCTCCCTTTGTCGTGGCATCCGAGGACGCGCGGCTCGGAGACCGAGATGCCGCTCGCCGCGCCCGCTTCGGCTTGCGCCGCGACCGCCGCCCCGATCCCCGCGTCGCCGACGACCGCTTGCGTCGCCGTAGCCGCCGACGGCGTCACGTCGCTCGTCCCCGACGCCTCGGGAATCGAGCGCGGCCGTCGCCACAAGTAGAGCCCCGTCGCGACGAGCACGAGCCCGAGCAGAAGCGCGACGAACAGCTGAATGCGAACGGGGCCGTCGGCGTTGCGCGCGTTCGCGTCCGCCCCGGCGTCCGGCGTCGAACGCAGGACGGACGGCTTCGGTTCCGACGGAGGATGGGAAG
>JBBQXV010000549.1:0-2238 GCA_038209335.1 Polyangiales bacterium
GAACTTGCCGGTCACCGCGAACGCGATCGCCACGAACGCTGCTTTCAAGATGGTCCGGCTGACCTTGTTGATCACCCAGGTGAGGATGCGCTGGTAGATCGCCCGACCTTGCTCGACCAAGGCGACGATGTTCGTCAGCCCTGGATCGGTGAGCACCACGCTCGCTGCGCCCTTCGCGACGTCCGTCGCAGAGCTCACTGCGATGCCGACCTCCGCTTGGCGCAGCGCGGGCGCGTCGTTGACGCCGTCGCCCGTCATGCCGGTCACGTGTCCCGCGGCTTGCAAATGCTGCACGACGATGAACTTATCCTCCGGATAGACCTCCGCGAAACCGTCGGCGCCGGCGAGCAGGTCGATCGCCTTGTTGCCAGCCTGGGCGTCCGCGGCCTTGAGATCGGCGACGCGCTTGATGTTGGGCAAGCCGACTCCGCGCGCGATCTCGCTCGCAACGGCAAGCGCGTCGCCGGTTAGCATCTTCACGGGAACACCGAGCTCGCGGAGCGCTGCGATGAGTTCCTTGGCGTCGGGTCGCGGCGGATCGTAGAGCGTCACGAGGCCGACGAGCACAGGTGGGCCCGTCTCGGGTCCGCGCGCCACCGCCAGCGTCCGGTAGCCCTTCAGCGCCGACTCGCTCGTGCGTGCGTCCAGCTCCGCGATGGCGACAGCGTCCTGGCCACACGCGTCGGCGATGGTTCGCACAGCACCCTTCATCACGCGCAGGCGCGCTCCGCCTTGCTCCACGACGGCTTCGGTTCGTCGCGTCTTCGCGTCGAACGGCGCGAAGGACACTGGCGTGACCTTGGGCGCGCCGTCGAAGACATGCCGCTCTTTCGCCGCCGCGAGGAACGCGAGATCGATCGGATCCTGATTCGCTTCCTGCGACGCCAGAGCGCCGGCGAAGAGCACGTCCGCCTCCGTCGCCTTCTCGAGCGGGATGACGCCGGTGACGGCGAGTTGATTCATCGTGATCGTGCCGGTCTTGTCCACGCAGAGGACGTCCATCGTCGCCGCGTCTTCCGCTGCGCTGAGACGCGTAACGAGCACGCCGCGCTTCGCCAGCTCCTTTGAGCCGACGGCCATGCTGACGGTGAAGATGACCGGGAGGGCGACCGGCACCGCGCTCATGAGCAGCACGAGCAAGAGGGGGATCATCTCGAGAAGCGGCGCTCCCCGGGTCACAGACAGCACGGTCACGACAGCGAGCAGCGCACCGACGATCACGAAGAGCCAGCGCACGACGTTCGCCACGACCGCTTCGATGTGAAGCTTCGGCCGCGCTTGCTGAACGAGCTCGGTGGTGCGACCGAAGTAGGTCTTCGCGCCGATCAGCATGACCACGCCGTTGCCCTCGCCGCGACGGACGACGGACCCGGACGTCAGGACTTCGCCAGGCGTCTTGTCGGCGTCCTTCGATTCGCCGGTCAGCGCGGATTGGTCCACGGTCAGCGCGCCCGCGAGGAGCTTGACGTCAGCGGGGATGATGTCGCCAGAGCGCACGCGAACGATGTCGCCGGGGACCAACTCTCGAGCGGGAATGACCTGCCAGGTCACGTCGCGCAGCACGCGGGCGCTCACCTGCAGCCGGCGCCGAAGCGCTTCGACGACGCCCGCCGCGCGGTGCTCCTGCGTGAAGCCGAGTACGGCGTTGACGATGAGGAGCGCACCCACAACGGCGAGGTCCGAGTACTTCCCGAGCGCCACCGACAGCACCATGATGAGCTCGAGCATCCACGCCGACAGTCCCCAGAACTTCTTGAGGAACATCAAAACGGGGTGCGCCTTCTTCTCGGCCGCCTCGTTGTAGCCGTGCTCCTTCCGGCCGGCGTCCACTGCCGCGCGAGTAAGGCCCGCGTCGGGGTTCGCGTGCAAGGTTGCCAGCGTGTCCGCGACGGACAGTGAAGCGACGTCGGGCGCCTTCGTGCTCGCGGACGTCGATGGCGGCGTAGAGGTGCTGGCTTCGGTCATCTCGGCGGAGTTCGTGTGCGCGCATCCTCTCACGTTCGGGCGCCGCGGACCGGCCACGGCATCGCGCGTGTGACTTCGGACGATGCTGCGTCGACGCCGCCGTGGATGTACAAGGCGCCAAGGCGGCTCCGGCGGGGCGCGATGCGCACCACTCGCATGGGGTCCCGTTCTACGGCGACGTCGACGGCGACCCGAGATTCTCTGCTTTTCTTTGTTGAGGCTCTCCCTCCACTCTTAAGAAGCGCGTTCGCCCAGCGGTAACGAACGGGGAGC
>JBBQXV010000550.1:0-2233 GCA_038209335.1 Polyangiales bacterium
GAGCTACCTCCCGATCGCGAGCGGCTGCACCGGCGGTCAACACCGGTCGGTCGCGATCGCCGAAGCGCTCGGCCCGGCGCTCGCCGTGACGAGCGGCCTGCCGATTTCGATCGTGCACCGCGACCTCGCACGACGAAGCGCCGCGCCCGACGGCACGACGGTCGCGAAGCAGGTAGACGACGGCCCCCCGCCGAGCGATCGCTCGTCGGTCACGGAGCTCAAGGGCGCTCTCAGTCCGATGCCGCCGCGTGTGGTGAAGGGCTCGACGACGTCCAGGAAGGGAGGGTCACGATGACCGATCCGAATCGCGCCGTCGGTCGCTTCAAGATCATCAACGCGCTCGGTCTCCACGCGCGCGCCGCAACCAAGCTCGTTCAGCTAGCTGCGAAGTTCCCGTGCGACGTCGAGGTCGCGCGCGAAGATCAGGCCGCCAACGGGAAGAGCGTGATGGGCGTCCTCCTCCTCTGCGGTTCACGCGGCACGGTGATCGAAGTTCGTGCGACGGGTGAGCGCGCCGAAGAGTGCGTCGCCGCGATCGGGGCGCTCATCGCGAGTCGATTCGGGGAGGCGAGCTGATGGCGAGCGATCCGCCGCCCACGGGCCCGCCGAGCCTTCCGCCGTTCACGTCGCGGCCGCCTTCGAGCGATGGGAGCGCGCCGCGTGGCTTCGTGCTCAAGGGGATCGCGGGCTCGCCCGGCGTCGCGCTCGGGACCGCGCACGTGCTGGGCGACACGCGATCGCAGTACACGCGCCGCCACATCCACACGGCGCAGATCGACAACGAGATCGAGCGCATTCATCAAGCCGTCGAGACCGCAAAGGCGAGCCTCAAAGAAGTGAGCGCGCGCATGTCGACGAGCCCCGCGCTCGAGCCGACCACGATCCTCGAGGCGTACCTCCTCATGCTCGGCGATCCGATGCTGCATCAGCGCGTCGAGAAGAAGATCCGCCTCGAGAAAAAATGCGCGGAGTGGGCGGTCGCGGCGTCGGGCGAAGAGATCGCGAAGCTGTTTCTCCCGACCGAGCCGAAGGATCGCGACGCGTACATCGTCGAGCGTCGTCACGACATCGAGTTCGTTTGCGATCGGCTTCTGCGTGCGCTGATGGGCGCCGAAAAAATATCGATGCCGCGGTTCGAGCAGCCGACGGTCGTCATCGCGCGCGATCTCTCGCCCGCGGACACGGCCGGCATGGTCCGCGAGCCGGTCATCGCGTTCGTCACCGAGATCGGCACGCGCACGAGCCACACCGCGATCATGGCGCGCGCGCTCGAAATTCCCGCGGTCGTCGGCGCAGCGGACGCGACGCAGCTCATTCGCACCGGCGATCTCGTCGTCGTCGATGGTCTCCGCGGCGAGATCATCGTCAACCCGAACGAGCTCACCCTCGAAGATGCGCGCGTCCGATCCGCGCGTCACCTCGCCTTCGCGCGCGGGCTCCTCACGGGGCGAAATCGCCCGTGCGTCACGCGCGACGGCGCCACCGTGCGTCTCAAGGCCAACGTCGAGCTCCCGGCCGAGGCGATCCTCGCGCTCGATCACGGCGCGGACGGCATCGGCCTCTACCGCACCGAGTTCATCTACATCGATCGACTCACGCAGCCGAGCGAGGACGAGCAGTACGAGCTCTATCGCGCGGTCGTCGAGGCGGTCTCGCCGCGGCCGGTGACGCTCCGCACGTTCGACATCGGCGGCGACAAGTTCGCGTCGAGCTTCGCGCTCCCCGAAGAGATGAACCCGGCGCTCGGTCTGCGCGCGGTGCGCCTCGCGCTCAGTCGGCCCGACGTGTTCCTTACGCAGCTCCGCGGGATGGTCCGCGCGAGCGCGCACGGCGATCTCCGCATCATGATCCCGATGGTCGCGAGCGTTCAAGAGCTGCGCGAGGTGCGAAAGCTCCTGACCCGCGCGATCGCAGAGGTCGACGCCGCGGGGCACGCGCACGCGCCGCACATCCCGCTCGGGATCATGATCGAGGTGCCGTCCGCGGTCATCATGGCGGACGTCTTCGCGCGCGAAGCCGAGTTTTTCAGCCTAGGCACGAACGATCTCATCCAGTACACGCTCGCCGTCGATCGCACGAACCGTTCGCTCGCCCCGCTCGCGACGCCGTTTCATCCGGCGATCCTCCGGATGATCCGCGCCGTCACCGACGCCGCCGCGCTCCGCAATCTACCCGTCGCGATCTGCGGCGCGATGGCGAGCGATCCCCTCGCCGCTGCGCTCCTGATCGGGCT
>JBBQXV010000551.1:0-2181 GCA_038209335.1 Polyangiales bacterium
CCATCGGGCAGCTTCGCCGCGAAGAGTGGGTTCGTGCAGTTGTTGGTGCCGACGTAGTTCGCCTTTCCCGGCGGGTACTCGCCATCGCGATTCGGCACTTGGAGCGATTTGAGCCCGTTCGCGTAGCGCTGCATCGGGAACTGCACGTCGACGCCGTACTTCTGCTTCATGTGAACGTGACGCAGGTTGAGGTTGTAGCCCCAGTCGTTCTGCGCCGAGAACGGCGACGAGCAGTTAGGATCGCCCGCGCCTTTGTTCGGCGCGAGGAGGCACGACGTGCACGCGGGATCCGCCGGGTTCGAGTTGCACGCCGAGGTCCCCTTCGGCGGCTGAAACCCACTGCTCATCCAGTTCCAACCCTGTTGACCGAGCGCGCGCACGTCGATCTCCGAATCGTTCTCGTCAGTGAGCGAGATGATCGCGACCGCGGAATCGGGGCGCAGAAAGTCGTGACGCTGGGCGATGATCGTCGCGTCGACGTCGACCCACGTCGCGCGTCCGCCGGGGTTGTCCAAGTGATCGTACGGATCGGGCTGGATGAGAAAGCGGTACCAACTCTCCATCTGCGACTCGAGCCCGCACCCGAGCTGATGCACGCCCGCGACGAGATCGGTGAAGTCGTTCTGCAGCGTCGGGAGATCGCGCACCGCCCTCGCGCCCATGGTGGGTGGGCGCCCGCGGTTCGACGGCACGTCCGGAAACCACGCGAGGAAGCTCGACGGCTGCGCGTCCGCGAGCGCATGCTCGTCAGCGCCCGCGCGGTTGATGAGATGCCCTTGATCGTCGTTGTGCTTAAGGAGCCCGGTAGCCGCGTGCTCCGCCGGATTGCACGCGTCGCCGAGCCGCGGCCCGAGCGCCGACGTGACGACGCCGATGTGCATGTCGTTCAACGGACGAAACTCCGGCGTACCGCGCGCGCACGCGCCGCTCGCGTCGGTCTGCCCGACGACGCTGCCGGAGTCGATGCAGTTGGGCTGCACGAGGCGCCGAATGAGATCCGGGATCGCCTGCTTCAGATACTCCTGCTTGTCGCCCATCGACGCCGAGTTGTCGATCATGAAGAGGATGTCGAGCTTGTCGATTCCCTCCGTGCGAACGACCGTCGTCGTGAACGTGCACGACGTGTCGCCGCTATCGCCGACATCGCCGCCGTCGCCGCCGGTCCCCGTGAGCGTCGTCCCGCCGCACCCGATGAACGCCAATCCTGCGACCGCTGCTCCGAAGCCAAGAGTTCTCATGTCCCATCGAACATGGCCGCAGCACGCGCGACCCGTCGAGGCGATCTGTGTCGCCCATTCGGACGACGGGATCACATGACGAGCTTGTACCCGAACCCGTAGACCGTGAGGATGTGCGCGGGCTTGTCCGGACTCTTCTCGATCTTCTTTCGCAGCTTGACGATGAAGTTGTCGACGGTGCGATTCGTCGGGAGTGCTTCGAGCCCCCACACTTTCGAGAGGATCTCGTCGCGGCTCACCGGCTGACCGACGCGCTCGACCAGGAGCCGCACGAGCTCGACCTCGTAGAACGACAGCTGATGCTCTTGCTCGCGCACGCTGAGCGTCTGCGCGGTGAAGTTCACGATCGCGTCGCCGATCGTCACGATCTCCGGCGTCGCGGCGCTCCCTCGCGCCGCGCGCCGAAAGATCGCGCGCATACGCGCGATGAGCTCGTTCACGCTGAACGGCTTCGTCACGTAGTCGTCCGCGCCCGAGTCGAGCCCGCGGATCTTGTCGCTCTCTTGCGAGCGCGCCGTCAGCATCACGATCGGCACGAACGCGCTCCATCGGCGGAGCTCTTCGCACACCGCGTAGCCGTTGATGTCGGGGAGCATCAAATCGAGGATGACCGCGTCCGGATTCTCGGCGCGAGCGAGAGCGATCCCGTCTTTACCTTTGCCCGCCGACAGCACGCGGAACCCCTCGAACTCGAGCGAGTCGCGGAGCCCCATCACGATCTGCGGCTCGTCCTCGATGATGAGGATCGTCTTCTTGGGAGCGGCCATCGCTTGGCCTCGTATACAGCAAAACGGCGCGGAGGCCGAAGCCTGCGCGCCGTCTTGTCGTGTCGTGTATCGCGTCGGTCAGTCGGTGGTCGCGCCGCCGTCGCCGCCACCCGCGGTCTGGATGCACTGCAGGCTGATCGTCGCGCCGTTGATCGGGTTACCCGACGGCGAGAACA
>JBBQXV010000552.1:0-2181 GCA_038209335.1 Polyangiales bacterium
TGCGGGCGCAGTCGCCGCGAGCGTAGGCGGACCAGGCGGACGCTTCGCGTCGGCCGCGGCGATCGCGGCAACCGCCATCGGCGTGCAGTCTCGCGGCCATCGTTCGCCAGCGGTCACGCTCGTCGACACGCCGTGCGCGCGCACGACGACGACGCCTTCGGTGACGTCGACGCGTGTCGGCGTTCCCTCGCCGCACGCCGCATCGGTCGGAACGATCGACACGCGGAACGTCGTCCCGCGAACCTCGACCTCTGCGTCCGACGTCGCGATGACGAGCGTCTGTCCCGCCGCGAGCTTCGCGATGCGCGCGCTCACCGAGCCGGCGCCGAGCGTGAAGCGCTGCGACGCGCCGTTCTCGTCGATCGTGAGATCGCCGCGCTCTGCGATGCTTATCTCGGTCCCTGACGCGAACGCGAGCGTCGCGTGACCGAGCGGACCCGCGACGAGGCGCTTGCCCTGCGCGATCGGCGTTCCATCGAGCGGCTGTGTGTCGGGCACACCGGCGCTGACCACCACGACGTTTGACGTCGCGCGGATCACCGGCGACATCGCGAGCAACGGCGACGAAACACCGGACGCCGCCGCCGAGAGGACGGCGATAGGCGCGCGTACCTCCATCACGACCTTTGCGGCGCCGCCGCTGACGAGCGCGATCGCGGCTGCAGCCGCCGCCGCCGCGATCCACCGTGAGCGGCGTCGCGTCTCCGCGCGAACGACGATGGCCTGCTCGATCGCCTGAACGGCTCGCGCGCGGACTTCGCGCGACGGCGGCGGCCGGCTCACGTCGTCCCGCCGCGCGCCCTTGAGGATCTGACTCGCGAGCTCAGCGTAGCGAGGGGTGGTCATGTGTTTTCCTCCAACTCCGACATTTGGTGCGCGATCTCCGGATCGGCCTGGATGCGTTCGTGAAGCTCGCGGCGTCCGCGCACGAGGCGCGTCTGCGCTGCGGCGATGCTGACGCCGGTGATTTGCGCGATCTCGCGCAAGTCGTAGCCGCACACGTCGTGCAGCACGTAGGCCCAGGCGCGCCCTTCGTCCATCGCGTCGACGTGGACGAGGATCCGCTGCGTGACCTCGCGCATCGACGCGCGCCTGATCTCGGAGTGCGGCGCGGCGACCTCGACGTCGTCGAGCGCGACGCCGCTGAAGATGCGGCGCTCGGTCTGCCGGCGGCGAATGTGTTTGTACACGACGTGCGCAGTGAGGGTCGACGTCCATGCGTCGAGCGAGCAGTCGCCGCGGTAGCGATCGATCGTGTAGACGAGCTCGATCATTGCGAGCTGCGCGAGATCGTCGCCGTCGACGTCGCCGCGGCCGAGGAGCCGGCGAATCGTGCGGTCGACCTGAGGGCGGACGCGATCGTGGAACGCGGTCGCGGCGGTGGCGTCGCCAGCGCGAAGCGCGGCGAGGAGCTCGCTGTCGTCGAGGGCAGGTGAGGGCGCGACCGGGCGCGATGCATCGGCGCTAGCGGCGGCCGTCCCCACGAGGCGGAGCGCGGATCGCCCCTTTTCTCTCGCGCCAAACGCCATCGCCGTATCAGTACCGCGATTCGAGATCGATCAGGCCAGCGCGGCCTGAAAATACCAGGAGATCGGCTAAAAGCGGGTGCGAAGGCCGAGCTCGCCGACGCCGCGAACGACGGGAACGACGGCGACTTGGTTGCCCGCCAGGACGACGTTGGTCGTGCCGAAGGCCATTTCGGCGCCGAAGGCCGCGAACATCCCCGCGCTCTGCGAGAAGAACCACGTCCACTCGCCGAGCACGTCTGCGCTCGCGACCCATCGCCACTGGCGATCGGGGACCGGGTCGTCCTCGTCGAGGTGCGAGAGCTGAAACCGCGACAGCAGAAGATCCGCGCGCGCGCCGAGACCGAACGGCGCGACGAACCGAGCCGGGACCGACCACGCGACGCCCGCCGATCCGAAGATCACGAGCGACGTCGCTTGCGCGGGTGGCACCTCTCCGCCGCGCGCGCCCGCACCGAGCCGGAGCGCGAACCCTTGACCGATGTTGTACCGCACGCCGAGCGACGCGCCGAGACCTCCGCCGTAACCGCCGACGCCGACGCTTCCGAGCGCGGCGGCTTCGACCGCGCCGCGCCACGGACGCGTTGGACCGGCGATCGCCGGCGGCCCTTCGAACGTCGACCCGGACGCGCTCGGCGGCGCGATCGTCGCCACT
>JBBQXV010000553.1:0-2158 GCA_038209335.1 Polyangiales bacterium
CGCACGCTCTCACCGCGTGGCCACGACGACGCGGTCCCGATCGTCGGCGGCGCGCTCCGCGTTCCGCGCGTCGTGCACTTGCATCGGTACGACCGCACGCCGCGCATCACCGTGCGCCTCACGCGACGCAACCTGATGTTCCGCGACGGTCACCAGTGCCAGTACTGCGGCAAGCGTCCGCCGCTGCGCGACCTCAACATCGATCACGTCCTCCCGCGATCGCGCGGCGGCGACGACACGTGGGAGAATCTCGTCACCGCGTGCCGCACCTGCAACCTGCGCAAGGGATGGAAGACGCCCGAAGAGGCGAACATGCGCCTCGCGCGAAATCCGTTTCGACCGAAGTGGACGATGACGGCGCAGATCCTCCTCGGCAGCGGCTGGAAGTTCAAAGAGTGGGAGCCCTTCCTCAAGGCGAGCTGAGTCAGCGCGGGACGATCCCGCCGTCGTCGCTGCACGTTCCCCACGCGTTCCAGCCGCCGTCGGCGCACACGAAGAGATCGTCGCAGCCGCAGCACTGATCGTTCGGGCACGCGAGCGCGAGTCCCAACGTGCATTCCGGCGGCTGCAAATCGGTGCATCCCGGGCCACCGTTCGCGCCGGGCGGCGCGTCGAACGCGCCGTCTCGTGGAATGTGTGCGCGCGCGTCGGCGTCGTTGCCGGCGTCGCCGATGGCGGCGTCGCGAGGCGCGCACACGTGATCGAGCGTCCACGTTCCGGCGTTGCACGCGTACGCGGCGACGCACGCGGGATCCTCGCAGGCGACTCCATGACTGAGCGGGCAACCGCCGTCGGGGATGTCCTTGCACAATACAGGCGTCGTCGAATCGGTGCACGCGCCGAGCGGCGCCACGGCGATCGCCGCGAGCCCGACGAACGCGCCGAGCGCGACGAACGAGGCGAGCGAGGCGAGAATCTTTGCGCGCATCACTTCAGCTTCGTGAACCCGTTCTTCATCGTTCCGATCGGCGGAGGCGATCCCGAGGGAACCGCGGCTTGCGGTAGCGTCGGTTTTCCATCCGCGGTGATCGGCTTCACGCCGGGCGGGAGCGTGATCGCGAATCCGGAGTCGCCTGGGCGCGCGATGCCGTCGTCTTCGTGGACCGGTGCTTCCGCGCGCGTCCCGTCGAGCGCGATGGCGACGACGTGATGATCGACGCCGCCGTTCGTCGGGACGTCGAACACCGCGACGTCGGTCGCCGGCGTGAGCTCGCGCGTCGTGTCGTCGAAGATCACCCGCTGCGCGAGGAACGGGAGCGGCACGACGACGCGCCGAATCGTCGCCGCGGGGACGGGCGACGGCGACATCGTCGTGACCGTGACGACGGGCGGTGGACGCACGACGATGGGCACAGGCGCACGCGGACGCGACATCACCACGGCCGTCACGACGACACCCGCGACGACCCCCGCCGCCGCACCGATCGCCATCCACCACGAGCGCTTGCGCGGTCGCAGCCTCTCGAGCGCCGGCGAAATGTGCCCGAACGAATAACGTCCGCTCGGCGCAGGCGGCGCGAGCTCGGCGAGCACCGTTCCTCGCGCCGGCGGCGGCACCGACGGCGTCTCGCGCGCAGGCAGCCCCGATTGTTTCAACAGGCTCTCGAGATTTCCGCTCCCCAGCAGCGTGCGAATGTGCTCGTGCCGCCGCGCCATGCGCGGTCCGAACAGCGCCTCCATCAGCCGCGCGACGTCCGCGTGCGTGCCGATGTTCTCCTTGCCGACCGCGCGCTCGATGGCCGACGCGAACTCCGCCGCCGTCTCGTACCGCGTCTCGAGATCGCGCGAGAGCGCGCGCGCGATCACGTCGTCGAGCGTGCTCGGGATCTGCGCGCCGATTTGCTTCAGCGTCGGGATCGGCGCCGTCATGACCTCTTGCAGCGTCTCGACCGCGTTCTCGCCGCGGAAGAGCCGCCGGCCCGCGAAGCACTCCCACAGTACGACCGCCATCGCGAAGACATCGCTCTGCACCGTGCAGATGCGCCGCTTGTCGATCCGCTCCGGCGCGAGGTACGCGAGCTTGCCTTTGACCTCGTGAGTTCGTGTCACTTGAATGCGATCTTCGGCCTTCGCGATCCCGAAGTCGGTGAGGTGCGCGCGGCCGTCGCATCCGATGAGCACGTTGTGCGGACTGACGTCGCGATGGATGATCCCGAGG
>JBBQXV010000554.1:0-2156 GCA_038209335.1 Polyangiales bacterium
TACGTTTCTCTTCGGCCTGGCCGATGGTCGCACCATCGACGCGGGAGTCGGCGGCAACGACTCCCGCTTCATCAACCACTCGTGCGAGCCCAATTGCGTCGCGCACGAGAAGTACGGACGCATCTTCATCTACGCGCGGCGACTCATCGTCGTCGGCGACGAGCTGCTCCTCGACTATGGCTTCCAGTCCGACGCTCCGGACGACGCGCAGGCGAACGCGGCGTACCCGTGCACGTGCGGCGCACGAACGTGTCGGGGCACGATGGTCCGCACGTCGTGCAGGCCGACCGATCTCACACGCGCAGTCGAGCCACGAGCATGAACCGCATCGACCGCTGCGCGCTTATCACCCTCGCCGGGCTCGTCGTCATCGAATCCACGCTCGGGTGGATGCTGAAGAGCGTCGCCTGGGTGCGCGCGCCGCTCTTCATCGCCGATACGCTCCTCGGGATGCTCCTACTCGCGTTCGCGCTCGCCATTGACCCCACCGATCGAGAGAGACCATGAGCGACGAACCGAAGAAGCCTGCGGGCGGAGGGCGAGCGGCACACCGGCCGAAGAAGGCCGACGCGCCGCTGATCGACTACAACGAGCTCGACAAGCTCCTCGTCTTCGGTGAGGTCGTTCCCGTCGATCCTGAGCACGGCGGTGGAACGGCGGTCGTGTACCCGTCGTACCGGGACCTCGGGCGTCGCTACGGCATCGCGGCCTCGGTCATCTCGGAGTACGCGAAGACGCACAACACCATGCGCCGTCGCGAGCGGGCGAAGCTGCGCACGCAGGCGCGCGTTGAGGAGAAGCTCGTCGAGCGGCGCGCCGAGGCGATCGCGCTCAGCAAAGAGGAGGAGGTCGAGATCATCGACACCTACCTCGCCGGCTTCAAGGCGGCGCTCGCGGACAACCGCGTGCGCTACGACAGCCCGGCGGACTACAACACGATGGCGCGTTTGAAGGAGTTCCTTCTCGGCGGGGCGGACTCGCGCGCGGAGACTCACGGCATTCTGTCGCTTGAGCAGCTCCAGGCGCGGCACCGCGACATGCAGCGCACGATGATCGAGGCGAGCCCCGCGGAGCGCGGGGAGGTCGTCGCGCTGCCGGCGAGCACGTTGCCGGTCGAGCGGCCGGAGGACGGCGTGAGCCAAGAGGATGCTGCGCCAGTGGAGGATGGGGACGGCTGACGGCGAACGCGCTGCCCGCAATGCGGCGGGCGAAGCGTTCGCGCAGCGGGCGTCGTTGAGGAACAAAGACGCGACCGCGTCCGTTCGGGAAAGGAAAACTGGGATGGAGAACAAGATGAGCGAACAGCACGACGTTGCATCGAACACCGAGCCTGCGAAGAAGGCGCACGCGAAGAGCACGCGCGGCTTCGCGAGCCTTTCGATGGAACAGCGGATCGCGGTCTCGCGGCTCGGAGGTCTCGCGGCGAGCCAGAGCGGAAGGGCGCACCAGTTCACGAGTGAAGAGGCGCGCCTTGCAGGTCAGAAGGGTGGCCGCGCCTCCCACGCGAAGCGCCGGGCACGTACCGAGGCGTAGTCGTCGGATCATGGCGGCGCGTCGTCGTGCGTCACCGATGGCGCGCCGCCGGGCCGCGCGCGCCAATTCCTGCAACGTTGCGGGAATGCTCGGCTTGATGCCGTCGTCTTGGCGCTGGCACGCTTCGACCTTCGCGTCAGAGTGGTTCTACTTGCCCCCCGCCGGGGGCCCCTTTTCGTGGAGCTTAAAGATGAATCGAAAGGATCGGCGCACCGCGGGGCGCGCCTCATTGACGGGCGCATCGCGTCCGCAGGCTGCAGACGACGACGCCCATGCCGTGCGTCTGTTCAAGGCGATCGAGCACGCCGTCCCGGCGTGGTGCGCCGCCGCGAAGACCCTCGGGGAGCTGAAGAATTACTGCGCGACGATCACGCCGCACGGCGACACGTATCTCTCGACGCGCGCCGAGGCGATCGAGTCGCTGACGAAGCTCGGACGAGCCGACGTGGTCGCCGCCATTCGTCGCGCGTCGTCGAAGCCTGACGAGCTTCTCATCGTCGGCGTCAAAGACTACGCATTCATGTCTCTCTACGGCCGCGACGTCGACGCGGGAGCGCTGTCATGATCTGGGAGGAGATCGACCGGGTCGAGAGCGTCACGTTCCGCGACATTGCGTACCCCTA
>JBBQXV010000555.1:0-2056 GCA_038209335.1 Polyangiales bacterium
GGAGCGCTTCGCGCTTGCTACGAGATCGAAGCGCAGAAGGATCCGAACTTGAAGGGCGGCGTGACGGTCGCGTGGTCGATCGATCCGGCGGGCGGAGTCAACGGCGCGAGCCTCGCGGGATCGACGATTCACAACCCGCGCGTCGAGGGATGCGTCGTGCGTCAGGTGAAGACGTGGCGGTTCCCGGCGAGCGAGGGAACGACGAACACGTCGTGGCCGTTCCGGTTCGCGGTCGGCGGGTAGTGCGTCGGGCGTTCGCGATCGCGCTCTTCGCCGCGCTCGCGTGCTGTGCGCGCGCGGCGACGCGGCCGTCGACGTCGACCCCGACCGCGACGTCGACCTCGAGCGCGTCGAGCGCGATTTCGAGCGCGACGCCGACTCCGACGCCGACCTCGACCGCATCGGCATCCACCGCGATCCCGGCGCCTCCACCCGCGCCGATCACCTTCGTCGCCGTCGGCGACATCATGCTCGCGCGCACCATCGGCATTCGCTACGAACGCGATCCCTCGCGCTCCCCGTTCGCCGCCGTCGCGACGATCCTCCGCGACGCCGACGTCGCCGTCGGAAATCTCGAATGCGTCCTCGGCACCGGCGGCACGCCCGTCAAAAAGGCGTACACGTTTCGCGCCCCGCCGGGTGCGATCGCAACACTCACGGACGCGGGCATCGACTTCGTCTCGCTCGCGAACAACCACATCCTCGACTTCGGTCCCGATCTTCTCGGCGGCACGGCGTCGCTTCTCGACAAAGCGAGCATCCTCCACGCCGGTGCCGGGATGAACGAAGCCGACGCGCATCGCGCCGCGGTGCTCGACGTCAAGGGGATCCGCTTCGCGTTCTTGAGTTACGTGCACGTTCCAACCGAAGGGGTCGGCGGGTTCGACACAAAGAGCTGGGACGCGAAGGGCGACACCCCCGGCGTCGCGTGGGCCGACACGACGCGCATCGCGAGCGACGTCGCAGCGGCGAAGGCGAGCGCGGGGGTCGACGTCGTCGTCGTGATGCTCCACGCCGGGTTCGAGCTGTCCATGAACGCGAACGTCATCCAACGTCAGATCGCGCACGCCGCGATCGACGCCGGCGCCGCGCTCGTCATCGGCGCGCACCCGCACGTCCTCCAAGGAACCGAGCGCTACAAGGGGGGCTTCATCGCGTACAGCCTCGGCAACTTCGTCTTCGACGGGCGCGACGAGTACAGCGCGATCCTTCGCGCGACGATCGATCGCGACGGCGTGCACGACGTCGACTGGACCCCCGTGCTCATTCGCGGCGGATTTCCGCAGCCGACCGACGCGGCGACGTCGCGGTGGATCGTCGGCGTGATTCGGCATCTCTCGCTTCAGCTCGGGCGATAGCCGGCGTTTGGGCTACCCTGCCGGCGATGCGCCGCGCCATCATCCTCGCGTTCTCGATCCTCCCGCTCGCGTGCGTCGAGACGCCGCGCGCCGGCCCGCCGCTCACGGCTGTCGCCAACCCGACCGTGAACGCGATGTCGCGGCCGCCGCGTCGACCGGGCCCCGGCCCCGCGACGCGTAACGCGCCGATCGATCGCACGTGGCTGAAGTCGTACGCCGCGACGCGCCGCTTTCGTCTCGGTACTCCGCAGCGGACGCTGCCGACACCGGACGGAAAGGCCGTTCTTTTTTTGCGATCGGGTCCGCGCGATCCGAAGCAGTCGCTCTTCGAGACCGATCTCGCGACCGCACAGACGCGCGAAGTCCTCACCGCCGATGCGCTCCTCTCCGGGCCCGAGACGATCTCCGCGACGGAGAAAGCGCGACGCGAGCGAATGCGCATCAGCGCGCGCGGCCTAGCGATGTTCGAGCTGAGCGACGACGGCGCGACCGTTCTCGTGCCGCTCTCGGGGCGACTCTTCGTCTTCGATCGCGCGAACGGAAAATCGCGCGAGCTGAAGACGCACTCCGGCGCGATCGATCCGCATTTTTCGCCGGACGGAAAGAGCGTCGCGTACGTGTCGGGCAACGACGTCTACGTCGCGAGCGTCGACGCGACGTCGGACGTCGCGGTCACGAAGGGCGGAACCGACACGCGC
>JBBQXV010000556.1:0-2029 GCA_038209335.1 Polyangiales bacterium
CGATCACTTGCCGCTGCCCGGGAAAGAGCATCTCGATACGGCGACGACGATCAGCATCATCTACGCGTACAGCGACGCGCCGCCCAAGCCGGTCGCGCCGCCCGCCATTGCTCCCGCTGCACAGTAAGCCCTTCAGTCGAACGATTCGCGAATTAGTTAACAGTTCCGTTAACCATCAAAGGTCACGCAATACCGTCTACGCGCTCGTGTCGCGCGGCGACGCGCAGCTCAAGCAGGCGAGGCGGCCAAAATGCTGCGACGAACGGTTTCAATCGGACTGACACGCGAGTGACACGCCCGTTCGACGAAAATGCCACACACACAGCGCGATCGCCGCGCCGCGACACGCCGCGAACACGAAGAAGTTGCGAAAACTTCACGCAACTCAGCGGCACGGCAGATGCTCGGCGCACTCCGGGAACGCTAACGACGGCCATGGGAGATGCGATGCGAAAGAGTTCGAGGGGAGTGGTCGCGGCAACAGCGACATTGGCACTGTGGACCGGAGCGATGGCCGGCGCGAGCGGGCAAGACGCTCACGCACAGGCGCCGCCGACTTCATCGACGACTGCGCCGTCCGCGTCGCCTCCTGGGGGCGCGACGGTCGCTCCCGTTCCCGTTCCCGCGACGAGCATCGCCACGCCTGGACCGGGCGCTGCCCCAAACAAGGTCGACGACGCGAAACAGGTGGCCAAGGTCGCCGAGCTCACGCCGATCCTTCCAAACCCGAAGGATCCTTTCGCGACCCGCATTTCAGCTCTACGAGGAAGTGGACATTCCCGTTCTCGGAGTCGGACTCGTCTTCGCCGCGGCGCGGCTCATTCACGTTCAGAAGGCGTTCTGCGCGCCGCTCTGCGATCGTTCCGAGCTAAACGCTCTCGATAAGACGACCGCCGGGTTCTGGAGCCCCGGGTGGTCGACGGCATCGGACTTTGGACTCTATGGAATCGCGTTCGGCGCGGCGGCGCTGCTGATCGCGGACGAGGGATTCGTCGACGCCCTGAACGACGCCGTGGTGGTCGCCGAGTCGGCGCTCTCGGCGACGGCCGTGTCCTCCGTTCTCACGCTCGCCGCCGGGCGACCGCGTCCGTTTCTCTACGGAGAGGCAGCCCCGCTGGCCGATCGCAACAGCAGCGACGCGAGCTTGTCGTTCTTGAGCAGTCACACAGCGGTCGCGTTCGGGATCGCGACGTCGACGTTCATGGCATCGCGTCGGCTCCATCCGAACTCGAAGGTGCCGTTTCTCATTCTCGGTCTCGGCTTGGCCGCGTCCTCGTTCGTCGGCGCCGCACGCGTCATGGGCGGCCGCCATTTCATCACCGACGCGGCCGGCGGCGCCATCGTCGGCGGCTCGATGGGAGTCTTGATTCCGGCGCTCCACTCGTCGCCGGTCAAAGTGGTGCCTGTCGTGAGCGACACGCACCGCGGATTCATGTTCGCCGGTACCTTTTGACGTCACGGCGATAGGTGTCACGACGCGCCACACGAGCTTTTCTGCGACCACCGTGAAGGCTTTTCGTGGCGGAGGCGGATACGTCACGGAGAGATAGACTTTCGTGGCGCACATTCTCGTCATCGAGCACGACAAAGAGGTCCGCGATTTACTCGACACGGAGCTTCGCGCCGCCGGGAACGCCATTCGATTGGCCTCGACGGCGGGGGAAGGGCTTCGCCTCGCGCGCACGCGGTGCCCGGACGTCGTGCTGCTCGACTCGCACCTCCCCGAGTGCGATGCGCTCGACGACGTCGTGCGAGCGCTGCGCCTCGAAGCACGCACCGCGGCGGTTCGCATCATCGTGCTCGCGAAGACCGAAGCCACCGCCGAACGAATCATGCGCGTCGACCACGGAGTCGACGACGTTCTCGTGACGCCATTCAGCATGCGCGACTGCTGAGCGACAATCCCATCTCCCCAACGACGACAATTAGATCGCCCCATCGAGGGCGCGCGTGAACCGGTAGCGGATCGGGGTCGCAGCAAGCGAAAACCCCGGCGTGAAATCGGTGAGCGACGCGCAGGTGAGGAAGC
>JBBQXV010000557.1:0-2017 GCA_038209335.1 Polyangiales bacterium
CACGTCCTTCGCCTCCTGGAGCGCCTGGTAGATGGGGACGGTGCCGATCGGGACGGGCGACGCGGCGATGATGGCGCGACGGATGGCATCGATGTCCCCGCCGGTCGACAGATCCATGACGGTGTCGGCGCCGTACTTCAGGCTGACCGCGAGCTTGCGCAGCTCCTTGTCGACGTCGCTGGTAACGGCGCTGTTGCCGATGTTCGCGTTGACCTTGCACGAGAGCGCGATCCCGATCCCCATCGGCTCGAGGTTCGTGTGGTTCACGTTCGCGGGGATGACGAGACGCCCGCGCGCGACCTCGCTGCGGACGAGCTCGGGCTCGACCTTCTCGCGCTTCGCGACGTAGGCCATCTCTTCGGTGACGACGCCTTTGCGGGCGTAGTGCATCTGGGAGCGGTTCGTATCGCCACTTCGCTTTGCAAGCCATTCGGTGCGCATGGGGAGGGTCTTAGCGCATTTCCAGAGTGTTTGGATGACCGTCCGCGGATGGTGCTACGCGAAGAGGATGCGCGAACGGCTCGCGGGGATCTTCGTCGGCGGCGCGGGGCGGCGAATGGGCGGCACGGCAAAGGGGCTCCTGCGGGCGCCGACGGGAGAAGCGATCGCGGAGCGGCTCGTCGCGACGTTCGATGCGCTCGGCGTTCCGGTGGTGCTCGTCGGCGACGCGCGCGCGTACGCGCACCTCGGGCGCGAGGCGATCGCGGACGAGCCGGCGGGGATCGGTCCGCTCGGCGGGCTCGTGGCGGCGCTGCGTCGCGCGGGCGGCGCGCAGCTGATCGCGATCGCGTGCGACATGCCGTACGTGTCGCGCGCGCTGGTCGCGAGGCTCGTCGAGAGCGCGGTCGACGCGCCGGTAATCGCTGCGCGACGCGACGGGCGATGGGAGCCGTTCTTCGCGCGTTACGACGCCTGGCGCGTGCTGCCGATCGCTATCGTGCGCGCGGCGACCGCGGATCGATCGCTGCAGAGTCTGCTCGACGACGCGAGCGCGACGGAGCTCTTGATCGCGCCCGACGAGGCGGACGAGCTGCGCGACTGGGACACGCCCGACGACGTCACTTGAGGAGCATGCGCGCGACGAAAGCGATCACGAGGATCACGACGGCGACGATCGCGAGCGGAACGACGGGCGACGTCTGCTTCGCGGGCGCGGGGGCGCGGGCCGATGCGAGCGCGCGGGCGCGGGCACTCGTGGGCGCGGAAGGCAACGACGGCGTCGACGCGGCAGGCGGCGGCGGTACGGACGACGGCGCCGAAGCCAGCGGCGGCGTGGGAATCGACACCGCGCCGGACGGCGGGAAATCGATCGCGGGCGTCGGCGTATCGGAGGGCGGCGCGGGCGGTCGCGTCGGACGGTCGTGCGCCTCCGGCGAGTCGACGTCGCGCGCGGCAAGGAGCTTACGTGCGGTCTCGTGCCCCTCCGTCGCCTTCGCGAGCGCGCGCTCCGCCACGTCCCGATCGGCGGCGATCTTCTCGGCGGCTTCTTTGAGGACCGTCGCGTCGCCGGTTCGCGTCGCACGCTGCAGCGCCTTGCGCTCGGCAGCGCCCATGACCGACGTTTGATCCGCTTCATCTTCGGCGAAGACGTCGTCCTCCGGCTCCGGCGTGGGCGGCGGCGGCGCGGTCTCCGGCGCTGCGTCCGGGGCGACCGAGACGATGCGCGCGGGCTCGATCGCCGCGACGAGCTCCGCGATCCCGTCGGCGGAGCGCATCGTTCGCTCGAGCGGCGCTCGCTTCGGCACGACCGGCGGCGCGGGCGGCGTCTCCTCGGCGACCGGCTCCGACGGCACGGCCGCGATGCCGAGGATCGTCGCCGTGCGCGCGGAGACCGTCGGCGCCATCGCCATCGAGTGCGCCATCGGGCTCGCCGCCACGCCCGACCACGGCGCCACGCCACGCGGAACGTCCTCGCGCACGGTGTGAGGATCACCGTCGTCGTCGTCCCAGCCGCCGTCGACCGCCTCCGCCGTCGCAGGGGAATCGTCGCGCTCCGGCGGCGGACGCATGGTCGCGG
>JBBQXV010000558.1:0-1984 GCA_038209335.1 Polyangiales bacterium
GACGTCCCCAGCTTCGAGCTCGAGACGCAACCGGCAACGCCCGCGACCAGCCAAAGAGCGGCGACGACGACGGCATAGCGAAAGACGGTCATGGCGAAGTGCGGAGCACGCGCCGTGCCTCTGCTCGGCAGCCCGCGGGGCGGGAGAATCGCCACTGTTGCCGAGCTTGATGATCCGCAGAAATCCGAGCAGCCCGGCGAGGCCATGCCTCGGCGGGCTGCCTGAGCGGAAATCGTCAGCTCTTCGTCGTCTCCTTCTTCTTCTTCTCGCGTCGTGAATCGCGTCGCGTGTTCGCGGCGAGCTCGGACTCGCGCAGTCGGTAGCTGTCGCCCTCGATCTTGACGATGTCCGCGTGATGCACGACGCGCTCGACGAGCGCGGTCGCGCACGTCGCGCTCGGGAAGACGGTGTGCCAGTCGGCGAACGCGAGATTGGTCGTGAGCACGAGGCTCTTCTTTTCGTAACGTCGACTGACGACTTGGAAGATGAGATCGGCGTTGCGGTTGTCGAAGGCGAGAAACCCGAGCTCGTCAATCACGAGAAGTCCGATCTTCGCGTAGTAGTGCAGGCGACGATCGAGCGCGCGCGCGGACTCCTGCGCGCCGAGATCGAGCAGGAGCTGGGCGGCGGAGAGGAACAGAACGGAGCGTCCGGCGAGGACGGCGCGATGCGCGATGTTCTGCGCGATCATCGTTTTGCCGAGCCCACCGGGTGCGACGAGGACGACGTTGCGCGCGCCTTCGACGAAGTCGAGTCCGAGGAGCGACTCGACGAGCGGTCGATCGATGGCGGAGGGCCAATTCCAATCGAAGTCGGCCATGAGCTTGAACTTCTCGAGGCGCGAGCGCGACATGCGCCGCTCGAGTCCGCGCCGCGCGCGATCCTTCTCCTCGACGTCGGCGACGTGCTCGAGGATCTCGGTCGGCCCCCAGCGCTTCTTCGTGGCGACCGCGACGAGATCGTCGAGCGTGGCGCCCGCGACGAGGAGACCGAGGGCACGAAGACGATCGCGCAGATCACTCATCGCGATCCTCCTTCTTCACGGAGCGCGCGAGCGCGTCGTAGGCGCCGAGCTGTCGCGGCGTGACGACGAGATCGCGCACGCGCGGATCGTCGGGGAGGATGGGCGGCAGCGGCACGCGCGCGCCGCGCGCGCGGCGTCGCTGATCGATGACGTGCGCGACGGAGTGCGCGGCGAAGGCTCCGCGTCGATGCGCTTCGGCGAGCGCGGCTTCGAGTTCGCGCGCGCCGTGCTGATCGAGCAGGCGCAGGAGCCGCGTCGTCGTACCGCCAAGGTGTCCGCCATGCAGCGCGACCTTGTCGAGGAACGGCGCGGCGCTGGGGCACGCGACCATGACGCGATTGCGACCGCGGTGATCGCGCGCGCTCTTCTTGTAGTCGGCGAGCTGTGCGAGGTGCGCCTCGACCTCGATCTGCCGCCCGTGCTCCCACGAGCGCGCGTGCCGCGCGACCTCGACGTCGCCATCGAGAATGCGCACGACGGCGTCGGATGCGACGAGCGTGAGCGGCTTTCGCACGAGCGTGTGCGGGATCGAGTAGTCGTTCTTGTCGAAGCGGATGTACGGCGACTTGCCGGACGCGGCGGCGCGCACGTAGTCGCACGCGTGCGGGTGCGCCGGGAGCGGCAGGAGCCTCGGGCGCTCGTCGGCGAAGGCTTCGTGCACTCGGCGCTTGTCGGCGTCGCCGGGGACGACACGCGCATGCGCGACCAGCTCGGTCCAGTCGCCGAGCTGGCGATTGAGATCGTCGACGGAGCGGAAGACGCGCGCTGCGAAGAACGACTCGCGCAAATAGCGAATGGCGCGCTCGACGCGTCCCTTCTCGTTTCCACGCGCGACGCCGACGGGCCGTGGCGCAAAGTGGTAGTGGCCCGCGAGCTCGAGCAGCCGCGGCTGAAAGCGAATGACGTCGCCAGCGCGCTCGAGGACACCCGCTGTAAGGTGGTCGTGGAGAAGGGCGCGCG
>JBBQXV010000559.1:0-1975 GCA_038209335.1 Polyangiales bacterium
GACGGCGTCGACGTGCCGGTGCCGCCGGTCGCGCGCGTGCCGAGCACGGCGAGCGACGTCGGTCGTGCGACGTTCTCTCCCGCCGCGCGTCCGCCGCTCTTGCTCGCCCCCGCACCGCAGGCCGGTCCGCCGACTCCGGCCGCGCTCCCGGTGCCGCCCGCGGTCGCGCGGATTCCACCGCCGCCTCCGACGCCGCGCATGCCGACGGCGCCGCCGATCGCCGTCGCGCCGACCGCGCCCGAGTCGGTCGTGCGTTTGCCGAAGAGCCACGGCACCACGGTGCTCGTCATCGTCGCGCTCTTCGTCGTCGCGTTCGTCGTTGGCGGCTTCATCGCGCTCAAGTGGATTCGCCCCTGAACGGTTGCCGGGAAGCTCAGGAGCGGCGTCCGCTGGAATGCGCAGCTACTTCGAAGTGATCGTGGCTTGGCTCGTCGCGACGTAACGCGCCTGCGCCTGCGCGCCAGTGAGGTAGGCGTCGTACGCCGCGTTTCCGCGCAGGTGGCGTTCATAGAACGCGACGACGAACGCGCGCGCCATCGCAGTGACTTGCGCGTTCGACGCCGTCGCCATCTGGCAGAAGCTGCAGGTGATACCGCACGAGCCCACATCGTCGAGGAAGCTCATATGGTTCGCGCCGGCCGCAGTGATCTGAAGGCTCGGCGAAACGGTGTGCGCATAGAACGTCGTGTAGTTGCTTGCGGCCGGCGCGCACGGCATGAAGCCGCCCATCGCGTCCGTCGTCTCGCCGAGAAAGCCGGTCGGGATGTGCAGCGAAGGCATCAGCGTCGCGACGGTGACGCACGCAGGCGCGTTGCATCCGCCCGGTCCGCCGCCGTCGACCGGATCGAGGACGAACGACGCCTTCACGCGCGTGTCCATCGTCGCCGCGAGAAGCGCGACCTTCCCACCGAGTGAGTGTCCGCTCATTCCGGCGTTCATCGCGTCGACCTTCGCGCCGAGGCTCGCATCGTTCTTCGCCCAGTCGACGCCGCCGATCATGTCCTTCGCTTCGTTCGGGTTGTTCGTCCCCGAGATGCTCCCAGGAAAGTCGACCGTGAGCGCGACGTAGCCGAACGACGCGAGGCGCTTCAGGTAGCTGTAGTACTGCGACGGCGCGAGTTGGAGGCCGTGGCCGAAGACGACGATGGGGTACACGCCGGCAGCCGTTGGGTACGCGACGTGGATCGCGACGTTGTCGCCGGTCGACGCGATCGTGGTCGTCGCGTCGCGCTCGGCGTATGCGAACGGGCCGTCGGCGTTTGGATCGCGTACGCCGACGCTCGCGTCCGTCGAGCCCGAGTCCGATGTCGACGACGCGTCGGCCACAGACGAAGAGTCGGCCGTGCTCGTGTCCGCGACCGCAGCGTCGGTTGCACTCGCGTCCGAGGCACGCGCGTCCATCGTCCCGGTGTCGCGAGCCGAAGACGCATCGCTTGCGGCGCTCCCGTCCGTCGTTCCCGCGCCGGCATCGATCGCGTTGCTGGAAGTCGACGCCGCATCGCTCCCACAGCCGAGCGCGAGCCACGACCACACGAACGCAACCGCCCCAACGCCATAGCGAAGCTTCATGTGTCTACCGTATGGTAGATAATGATCGAAGTGTCAACGAGCGATCACGAACGGGGCGCGTCTGCTGATGGCCGAGCGAGCCTCCGCCGAGACGAGCCAGCGCGTCCGAAAGTCGCTCCGACCTTTCTTTCAACTGGCGGCGCAGCTCTTCGTTCAAGAGGCCGATTTCACTCTGACGTTTCTCGGACGTGCGAAGGGCGAGACTGTGCATCTGCGACAGGGCGTAAAACTGCATGACCGTCCAAAAGATGGTCCCGACGACTGCGCTCTGGACAGCGACCGTCGATTCCGTGCGGATGCCGATCCAATGGGCTCCGGTCGGAACAAGGCAGAGTCCGAACGCTGCGAACGCGACGGCGGTCCCGCAGCGCGATAGACCGAAACGAGCGGTTCTTTGCTCGATGCG
>JBBQXV010000560.1:0-1922 GCA_038209335.1 Polyangiales bacterium
GCGACGAACGCTCACTCTGCGAGCGCGCGCTGTGCGGCGACATCTCCGCGTGGAACGTGCTCGTGCAGAAGCACAACCACCGCGTCGTCGTGTCGCTCCTCGCGAGGGGCGTGCGGATCGATCGCGCGAAGGACATCGCGCAGGACGCTTGGATTCGACTCATCGAGCAACAGCGCGAAGGCCGCTTGTCGCATTTGCAGTTGCCCGGGCTCGCCGTCGCGCAGGCGGGCTTCATGGCGCTCGAGGCCGCGCGTCGCATGAAGCGCACCGAGCCGCTCGAAGGCGCGCCCGAAGAGCTCCCGGATCCATCCGCGGATGCCGAGGCCCAACTCATCAGTGAAGAGCGTCTCGCGAGGGCCGAGAAGATCCTCTCGCGCTGCTCGCCGTCGGCGAAGAGCGTGTTCCACCTCGTCTATGGAGGCGAAGGTCTCGATCACGCGGAGGTCGCCGAGCGGCTCGGGCTGTCGCTCCAACGTGTTCGTCAGATCGTTTGCGAAGTACGCAAGCTGCTTCGCGCAGCGGTGGAAGGGAGTCAGTCGACATGAGCACGCTGCATCCGGTGGCTTCGGACCTCGAGCTCTATGTGATGGGCGCGCTCGACCCGGCGACGGCGGCGCGCATCGAAGCGCACGTCGGCGAGTGCGAAGCGTGCGCGGCGGCGCTCGCACACGAAGCGCGGCTCGAGATGGCGTTCGAGCAGATCGCGCACGCTCCGGAGACGGGCGTGCGGATCGTGGCGGCAAAGCGTGATGCGGCGGCGCGCGCGGCGACGGCGCATCGTCGCACGGTGACGTTCGCGTGCGCGCTCGGCGGCGCGTTGTCGATCGCGGCGGCGTGGTTCTTGTGGGTGTCGCCGGTGCCGCAAGACAGCGTTCACGTGCTCGGCGCGCCTACGCACGACGTCGGCGCGGATGCCGAGAGCGCGTGCGGATCGACGGCGAGCCTCGACGCTCGGCCGAGCATCGTTGGCATGTCGGCCGGCCTCGACGGAGGCTGAAAAACCGGTCGGAGGAACACGCCTCCGACGCTCGTGCGTTTCTCCGGGGTGGCTTATCATCCCGTCTCCATGAAGCGCATCACGGCCCTTTTTCGCGCGTCGCTCCTTGCCGCGCCCGTCGCTTTCGTCTCCATCGCGTGCGGCACGATCACGCCGCCGCTCCCGACGACGCCCGACGTCCAAGCGCTCGCCGGTCAGAACGAGGCACCCCTCATCATCGACTGGCCCGCCAACGTGCGCGGCAACCTCGAGATCGCGATGGACAAGGGGGTCGCGGTCGTCTCGTACGACGCCAAGGGGAAGATTTCGCTCCTCCAGGACTGCAAGCTCGACGGCAGCTACGGCTTCGCGCGCTTCAAGCTCAAAGAGCACGTCATCGCGTTCGAATCGGGCGACGAGCTGCGCGCGAACCTTCCGCTCGGCGGCGTCGGCTTGGCGGTGAAGCTCGACGCCGAGATGAAGCGCGGTGCGACGCTCGAGGTCGCGCTCGTGATGGTGGGCAAGCGCGCGGCGACGTGGGCGACGGCGAAGAACGAGGACGTCGTCGGCCCCGCGACGTGCAAAGGGGCGACGCACTTCATTCGCGGTGTGTACGTCGGCGCGTTCGCGATGCAGGTCGGCGCGAAGTCGAAGGCGAGCACCGCGGTCGAGATCTTCGGCGGAAAATCCGGATGGGCCGGCGACGTCAGCAAGAGCGTTCGTACGATCGACGGGAGCATCGACGATTGCCGCGCGGCGAGCGCAGATCCCGCGGCGAAGGCGCCGAACTGCGGCGCGCTGTTGAACCTCGAGCTCGTCGCGCTCGACGGCGCAAAGGTCGACGCGCACGCCGTCGGCGTCGGCGGCGCGAACTGTCCGACCGGATTCGTGCGCGCCGATGGCAGCTGTCGTCCCGCCGCGACGACGAAGACGCACAACTGCAAAC
>JBBQXV010000561.1:0-1902 GCA_038209335.1 Polyangiales bacterium
CGATCTCGCGTCGCGCGCGCGGACGCAGCTCACCCGCACGCCGGAGAGCGAGTACTCCGCCACGCCGATCCCCGGGGAGCCGCGCTTCAGCGCCGTTCGCGTCGAATCCGACTCCACGCAGCGGCTGTGGAGCTTCGCGAACGACGGGAGCGATCCACAGCTTCTGCTGGCCAATCTCAAGCCCGTCGGCTACCACGCGTGGCTCAGCCCGACGACGCTCGCCGCGTACGTGCTCGGCGCGCCGAGCACCCTGCATCTCATCGAGCGCGACGGGTCGCCGGACCTGATCGTCGCGCGCAACGTCGGGCGCGCCGTCGTGGCCGTGCCGGCGGGCCTGAAGGCGCTTTTCTCGTTCACGCAGAAGGGCGAGGGTGACAAGGCCGGCATCTTCGTGTACTCCGGGCGAATCGATACCACACGCTTCATTCACCGGACCGTCGCCATCGATACCTCGCGACGCGCGGCCCGCGTCTCGCGGACGACGACCGTCGTCGACAGCGTTGTCATCGCCGGACAGACACCGTACCTGTTGATCGCTGCGGCGCCGGACAACGAGTTCCATGCCTGGACGCCCGACGGCGTACTGCTCACGGCATCGTCGTCCGTCCTGCTCCGCTGGAGCGGCCTCCTGAACGCGGAGTCCAAGTGGATTCCCGTGGCCGATCTGCGACGCTACGGCGTGAAGAACGTCTCGCGACTGGCGGTGAGCCCCGACGGCAAGTGGCTGTCGTTCGTCGCGGAACCTGCATGCTGACGGCGAACCTTACCGACGGGGTAGATTGACTGCATGGGACAAATACATCAGAAGGGCTCGCTCTCGGCCAAGCACGAGGCGAAGCGCGGTCGCGGCGCCAGCCCGATGGCGACGATGCCCGAGCGGGGCCCGAACGAAAAGGAGCTGCTCGCCGAGAGCATTCGCGCACATGTCCGGCGCCGGACGTTGTCGCCTGCCGCCGCCGCGCGTCTCGCGGGCGAAACGCCTGCACGCATGATGCTCCTGACCGCGGGGAAGCTCTACAGCTTCACGTCGCGGCAACTCACACGGATCCGCGACAAGGTCGCCGAGTAGCGCGATACGGTTGTTACCGCTTGCGGCCGGGGGCGATCGCTCCTCGGCCGAAGCGCGCACGAACCGCGTCGAGGGCGCGGGAGATGTCGCGGTCCTTCGCCGTCTCGAGCGGTGGGGCGATGGCGTCGAACAGTCCGAGCTGTCTCGCCGCCGGTGCCGTGAAATTCGAGAGCCCCACCCCCAGCAGCCGCGCTGGAGTGCGCCGCGCCCGGCGAAGCTTGTGCAGCAGCACGCGCGCGATGTCGAACAGCGCCCGGTCGGATGCGAGCGCCTCGTCCACCGTGCGACTCGCCTGCCGGGTCGTGAAATCGCGGTCACGAATGCGCACCGTGATGGTGCGCGTTGTCAGTCCCTCTTCGCGAAGGTCGGCGCCGGCGCGCCCGACCAACTCGGTCAGCTCGCCCTCGAGCAGCACGTCGTCGTCGATGTCGACTGCGAAGGTGTCGTCGCGGCTGATGCTCCTTGCGACGTCGCGCTCGGCCACCTCACCGTCGTCGATGCCGCGCACGCGCGCTGACAGCCACGCGGCGTCTCCAGCAGCCACCAGGCGTGAGAGCGCGGCGAGATCCAGCGCGAGGACGTCCTCCACCGAGCGGAGCCCACGTTCCGCCAGCCGGATCTGCGTCTTCGGACCGATGCCGGGAATGTCCGCGAGCTGCAGCAGTCGCATGAACTCCAGCTCGGCCCCGGGCTCGATGACGTTGACGCCGTCGGCGCCGGTGCCGGGCTTGGGCTTCGCGCGCTCGACGGCCATTTTCGCCACGAGCTTGGATGTGCCGCCCCCGAGCGAGACGGTGAGTCCTGTCTCCTCGATCACGGCATTGCGGATGCGG
>JBBQXV010000562.1:0-1893 GCA_038209335.1 Polyangiales bacterium
CCACGGCAAAAACTCGCGGTCGTGCGGCGCATCCACGTCGTTGCGCGCGCCGCACGCGCTGCAAAGGGCGATCGCGCCGAGGCGCGGCGGATAGTGCGCATCGAGGAAGAGATCGGTGATTGTGCGCCACGATTGCTCGGAACAACGCGTGAGCGCGTGGGCGATACGCGCGGCGTCCTTCTCCGAGCCGAGCGACGCGACTCCCATCGCGCGGACGACCTTCGCGGTGATCGCGAGCGATCGGCGCCGCAACGCTTTGTGGAGAGGCGCGGCGCGGTCGAGCGTCACCGCTTCGAAGCGGACGTCGCGCGCGACGCCTCCGCCGAGGAGCTTCACCTCTGGGATCGCGTGCGCCGCGGCGAGATCGAGCGTGCGATCGAGCTCGGGATCGCCGAGCTCGCGATCGGCGAACGGCCCGAGCGGGAGCGCGGCGCAGGGCGCGACGTGCATCTCGGCGCCGCAGTTGCGGCAGGTGAAATCGACCTGCTCTTCGGAGATCCATCCGACCCTCGTCGCGATCGCACGGAGCGCGTGAAAGTCGCCGAGCGCGAGATCGCCGAGCGTGACGAGTCCCCCGCCCTTCTCTCGCAGCTCCAGGTCCCGCGCTGCGATCGCGTCCGCGAGCTCCGAGAAGAGCGCCGCGCCGCGCGCGCGCCGTCGTGGCGACATCTCGTCCGAGCGCGGCACGAGCGTCACGACGCGCCCGCTCGGCAGCTGAACGGAGCGCGGCGGCTTCATGCTCACCTCGGCTTCGCCGCGCGAGCCTCGTGCTTCTCCGGCTCGATCTTCATCCAGCGCACGATGACGCCGTGGAGCGCGTAGATCACCGGCGTGAGGAGCACGGCGACGACGAGCTTAATCCCGTACTCGCGCACGCACTTCATCCCGATGAAGTCCCACGACCACCCTGCAGTGACTTTGCCGAAGATGATGTTGATGGTGGCGGTGTCGATGATTTGGCTGAGGATCGTCGAACCGGTCGCGCGGAGCCACAAGTGGCGCGACTCGGTGAGCGCCTTCCAAAACTGGAAGACGTGGATGTCGAGGAGCTGACCGAGCAGGTACGCGATCATCGAAGCGATGAAGAGCTGCGAGCTTCCGCCAAACACTTTCGCGAACTCGGCTTGCGTGAAGTAGGTCGACGCGTCGGGCGTGAGCTTGGTCGTCACTTGAAGGATGACGAACGCGAAGAGCGCCATCGAGAAGCCGAGGTACGTGACGAACTGCGCGCCGCGGCGACCGTAGAAATCGTTGACGACGTCCGTCAGCAAGAACGTCACCGGGAACGGGATGATGCCGACCGAAATCGGGCCGAGCGGCGTCGCGATGATCTTCCCGCCGATGACGTCGCCGAGCAGAAGGCACGAGACGAAGACCGCGGCGAGCGCGACGAAGAGGCGGCTGTGCGCGGAGAGGGCCGAGGCGGGCGACGACGCGGGGGCGGTGGAAGAGGTCACGGTCGGCGACGAGAATGGAGTATTTCTAGGCGTCGTGTCGACCTCGGCCATCGTGACGGGCGCAGGCAGCGGCATCGGACGCGCGACGGCTGTGGCGCTCGCCGATCGCGGGCTCGATCTCGTGCTCCTCGGGCGTCACGCCGACGCGCTCGAAGAAACGGCGGCCCTCGTGCGCGCGCGCGGACGATTCGCGACGACGTGCGCGTGCGACGTAGCGAACGCACGCGAGGTCGAAGCGGCGGCGAGCGCGGCGGTCGCGGCGCACGGCGCGCCGCGCGTCGTCGTCTGCAACGCCGGCGTCGCGGGGCGTCGCGCGAACGTCGTCGAGACGACGGAAGACGAGTGGGATCTCGTCCTCGCAGTGAACTTGAAAGGGACGTTCCTCGTCGCGCGCGCGTTCCTCCCGTCGATGCTCGCGGCGGGACGCGGGCGCGTC
>JBBQXV010000563.1:0-1856 GCA_038209335.1 Polyangiales bacterium
CGGGACGACGTCGAGATCGTACGCGGCGAAGTCGATCCCGCCGCGGCTGTCGCGAAGCACGATCCACACGTGGACGCGTCCGGCGGACGACGGTGCGGCCCACGTGTTCTCGGTGGCGGTCGCGCGATCGTCCTCGGCGCGGCCGGTGCGATCGACGGAGAATTCGCCGGCTGTCGCGAACCACGACGCGCGCATCGCTTCGCGGCGATCGACGAGCGACTGCGTCGTGAGATCGAACGTCACGTAGTCTTCGGCGTCGGCGTCGCTCCAGCCGCTCGCGAGCGTCACGCGCGCACCGGCAGGTATGCGATCGAGCGCGACGGGGGCGCCGGCGATCGCGGCGGCGAGCGGGGAGAGATGCGGGTTCGCGTTGCGGTGGTAGCGCTTGCCGTACTCGGTCGCGACGTCGGCGGGCGCGCTTGCGAGGTGGCACGCGAGGCGCTCGAGGGCGAATGAAGGATGCGCGCCGTCGAGGAGCGCGCGGAGCGGTTGGTAGTAGCCGCCCGTCACGTCGGGATCGCGCGGACGGAATCCGCCAGGCGGAGGATCGGGACCGAACAGCTGGCAGGCGTCGCTCGGGAGCGCGGCGTGCGTCGGCGATCCGGAGTCGCCGGCAGCGCGGATCGCGTCGTTGCGGAGGCACGCGGCGCTCACGATTTCGTTCTCGGTCATCGTCTTCGGCGCGATGCAGTAAGACCATCCGATCGGCGGCGACGCGCGCGTTCCGTCGGGCGCGACGACGAGCGCGGTGTACGTCACGTCGTCGCCCGGCGCGGCCTCCGGCGGCTCCGCGCGCACCGCGAGGACGCGCAGGTCCGTCACGCGCGAATCGCGATCGCCGAGATCCGGCGCGCACGCGAACGCGCACACGACGAGGACCGGAGCGAGGACACGAAGCGCGCGCATCAGAATTCCAACCGCGCTCCGAGGAGCGCGAGAAAGGGGAGGCCGGTGACGTAATTGCGGCGCGAGAAATCCGAGCTGTAGACGATCTCTTCGCGGTTCGTGTGCGCGGTCACGTTCTGGAGATCGAGGTAGAGATCGAGCGACGTCGACGGGCCAAGCGTGAAGCGGCGATCAGCGCGGAGATCGAGCTGGTAGAAATCCGGAATGCGGATCGAATTCTGCGCGCCGAAGATCGGCTGGTATTGATCGCCGCGGACGTCGTAGAGGGCGCCGACGACCGGCGTGCGCGGCGAGCCTGTCGCGTACCGAAAGCGCGCGCCGAACGTCCACGCGCCGACTTGCTGGCTGCCGACAATCGCGAGCACGTGCGGCTGGTCGTAGTCGAAGAGCCGCCACTCGGTGTCGCCGAAGTAGCGCCGCTCGCTCCGCGCGATCGCGTACGACACCCAGCCGAAGAAGCCCTTCCACAGCTGCTGCCGCACCATCAATTGCACGCCGTAGCTCCGCCCTTCGCCGTCTTGCACGAGCGTGCGCGCGAGCTTCGGATCGGTGAGGCGCGTGCGCACCGGCAAGTCGCTCAGCGATTTGTGGAACGCGACGAGGTCGGCGGTGAGCGTCTTCGTCACGCGGACCGATTGTCCGACCGTCACGTGCCGCGCGCGCGAGAGGGTGAGCGCCGGTGTGCCGAAGACCGCGCCGAGATCCTCGGGCTCCGGCGCTTGGTGGTACATGCCGATCGCGGCGTTGACGGTCACCCGCGGATGCGCGCGCCAGCTCGCTGCGACGCGCGGATCGATCGAGCCTTCGAGCCGCGAGAATCCGATCGCAGGCGTGACGCCGACGCGCGGTGTGGTGCGACTCCCTTCGATGAGGAACGCGTCGAAGCGGACGCCTGGCGTGACGGTGAGCGCGCGCGCGATCTCGATGTCGGCGGCGATGTAGGGACCGAC
>JBBQXV010000564.1:0-1854 GCA_038209335.1 Polyangiales bacterium
CGCGCGCCGCTGCGCGACCTCTTGCCGGCGGCGACGATGGAGGGGATCTCGTGCGCGGCGTGCCACACGACCATCGGTCCGGTCGCACTTCACGCGTCGCGCGCGGGCGGCGCCGCATACGAAGGCAACCCGACGTGGACCTCGCCGATCACCGGATCGATCTTCGCGGCGCGCCCCGAGGATCGCGACGGACGCGCGGGGATCGCGAACAGCGGGTATCTCCTCGACGCGAACGTCCTGCTCGGAAATAGGGACGCGATCGTCCATGCACACGCCCCCGACGCGACGAAGCGTTACTTGCGATCGAGCGAGTTCTGCGGCGCGTGCCACGACGTGCGCCTCTTCGGGAGCGACGCGATCGGCGCGCGCGATCGCGGCGAGCACTTCAAGCGCCTTCGCAACGCGTACTCCGAATGGAAGACGTGGTCCGACGCCGAGCGCCGCGTCGGTCGCTCGCCCGCGAGCTGCCAGGACTGCCACATGAGCCGCTACCCCGGCGTGTGCGTCGACGGCGCGGGCGCATCGCCGGACGCCGATTGCCCGACGGGCACGCACTTCGAGGCGCGCCCGCCGGGATCGTTCTCGACTGCGCGCGTCGCGCCGTCGTCTCCGCAAGCGACCCGCGTTGCGTCGCACTATTTCACGAGCGTCGACTTGCCGCTGACGCCGTCGTTCCCCGAAGCGTGGGCCGCGGATCCGACGCTCGACGCCGACGGCGTTCCGCTCGGATTGCGCGCGCGTCGCGACACGCTTTTGCGCCACACGTTTCGTTTCGCGATCGGTCAATCGCGACGACGCGGCGCCGAGATCGAGATCCCGATCGAGATCGAGAACGTCGGCGCCGGTCATCGCGTCCCCGCCGGCTTCAGCCAGGAGCGCGAAATCTGGGTCGAGCTGATCGTGAAGGACGCGCGTGGTCGCGTCGTCTACGAGGTCGGCAAGGTCGCGGCGAACGACGCGGACCTCCGCGACAAGACGTTCTTGCGCGTGAGCACGAGCGACGCCATCACCGACGATCGTGGGCGCCCGCTCGGCCTCTTCGGCGCGGACATCGTCGACGGTCCCGACGTTCCGGCCTGGTCGCCGAATCCCCTGCGCGGAGGCACGACGTTTCGCGGCAAGGGGCTCATCAACATGCAAAACGGCTTCCTTCGCTGCGTGAAGTGCATCGGCTTCATCGATGCGAGTGGCCGCTGCCAAGCCGCGCCGGGGCAGGGGACGACGCGCGCGGATCGCTTCGACGACGGCGCCTACGACCTCGACACCGGCGAGTGCCGATCGAACCTCCGCGACGGCAACGAGCTCTTCGAGACCTACTTCCCGATCGGCGCGCTCGACGCGACGCGCGGGATCACGAAGGCGCCCGACGCGATCATCGACACGCGCTCCGCGCCGCCGGGTGTGACGCTGAGGTACACGTACGCGCTCGAATCGTCTGCGTTCACCGCGCCGTTCACCGCCGAAGCGCGTCTTCGATTTCGATCGTTCCCGCCGTTCCTCGTGCGCGCGTTCGCGGACTACGAGCGCCAGCAGGTCGCCGCGCGTCGTCGGCCGAGCGGGGCGCAGGTGACGCTCGACATGATGCGCCGGATCGAGATCGTCGATCTCGCGTTCGCGAGCACGAGGGTCGAGTGACGGCGTGGCCGTCGTCGGTGTGGGACTCGCCGGTGCTTCGCGCGCTCGACGCGCGTGGTCGCGCAGACGTCGAGGCCGCGGGCGCGCTCCGATCGCTCGCGGCGGGTGAGGTTCTGTTTCGTGCCGGAGAGCCGGCCGACGCGTTCTTCGTCGTCACCGACGGCGCGCTCGACGTGCGCGCGGTGCGACGCGGTGAGGCCGACGCGAGCGTCATTCGTC
>JBBQXV010000565.1:0-1826 GCA_038209335.1 Polyangiales bacterium
CCGAACGCCTTCGAACGACGCGAGCGCAGTGCGTGCAGTCTGCACGCCTACGCCGAAGCCCTCTGCGCAGGCCGCGATCGCGCCGACCGCGTTACGAACGTTGTGGGCGCCGGGCACCTTCAGGGCGAAGCGCCCGCAGTACGATCCGCCGGCATAGAGATCGAACGGCTGCGCGCCGGTGACGGGATCGGGCGCGACCATGGCGCCGAGCCACGTCGGCGTGACGTCGCCGGTGTCGTCGCCTTCGAGGCCGTAGAAGAGCGTCTTCGACTCTGCGTGCTCGCTCACGATCCGGCGAACGCGCGGGTCGCGAGCGTCGCAGGCGAGGAGCCCGTCGCCGGGGATCATCGCGACGAGCTCCTCGAACTGCGCCTCGTAGACGCCTGCCGAAGGGTAGATGTCGATGTGGTCCAGCTCGATGCTCGTGATCATCGCGACGTCGTCGGTGCCGACGCCGACGTAGTCGAAGAACTTCGGCTTCTTGTTCCAGTAGACGGCGTCGTACTCGTCGCCTTCGACCACGAAGGGCGCGGGCTTCGCGGATGCACCGAGCGCCGTGGTGACCAGCTTTCGTTTCGTGGTGCCGATCGCGGCGCCGGACGGGAAGTTCTTCGGCAGGCCGCCGATGAAGAACCCAGGCTCGAGCCCCGCCTCCTGGAGGATCCAGGCGCACATCGAGGAGGTCGTGGTCTTGCCGTGCGTGCCGGCGACGACGAGCGGGCGCCGGCCGACGAGAAAGTGCTCGCGGAGTGTGGCCGACATGCTCGACCGCGGGAGGCCGAGCTCTTCGGCGCGCATCGCCTCGGGGTTCTCCTTGCGGATCGCGTTGCCGATCACGACGAGCCCGAGCGAGGCGTCGATGTGCTCCGCGGCGTAGCCCATCACGCAGCGGATCCCCGCCGCCTCCAGCGCAGGCCCCATGGGCGGATCGAACGCCATGTCGGAACCGCTGACGTCGTGTCCTGCGTCGCGCAACAGCAGCGCGAGCTGCCCCATTCCGGTGCCCGATACGCCGACGAGATGAACGCGCACGCCATGACCTTAGCGCAGGTGTGTTGAGAGGAGGCAGAGGGAAGCGGCGTACGACGGCGAAGAAATGCTCGGGCGCGCACGCGGCTCGTGCGCGTTATCCTATCGGTCGATGGGAGCCGGACAGATCGCCGCGTGCGTGCTCCTCGCGATGGGCGCGGCGATCGTCGCGTCGATCGCGTCGTGCACGCTCACGACGTCCCTCGACGGGCTTGCCGACGGCCCCGCGCTCCCCTCGACGGACGGATCGACACTGGACGCGCCAGACTCCGGTGCAGCAGATGCGCCGCGGGACGCAGTGTCGGAAGCGGACGGAGGTCAGCGGCCCTATCGCGATGCGGTCCTCGCCGATTCGCCGCTCTGGTACTCGCGCATGGGGGATCCGGAAGGGACCACCACTGGAGCGAACGAGATCAAAGGCGCGCCCCTGGGCATCTATAGCGGAGGCGTAACGTTCGGCGTGCCCGGCGCTATCGCCGGAGATCCCGATACGGCGGTGAGCTTCGACGGAATGAAAGGCAGCATGTCCCTCGGGAGCAACTACGCCTTCGACGGCACGTCGACCTACTCGCTCGAGGCGTGGGTCAAGCCCGCGGTCGTCGACACCGGGTACCGGCGTATCTTCACGAAAGAGCGGGCGGCGGGTCCTCGCGACGGCTACCTGGTCTGGATTCAGTCGGACGACGGTTGGGGCTCCGAGCGTTTTGCGAACGGGGTCGGCGACGGCGCCAACTCGTCGCACAATGGCGTCCCGCCGATCGCACCGGGCGTCTACTACCACGTCGTCGCGACCTACG
>JBBQXV010000566.1:0-1789 GCA_038209335.1 Polyangiales bacterium
CTACTGGTACCTCGATGCGACGCCGACGCATTCGTACTGCAAGGCACTCTACAAGTACCCGCACGCCGCGTTTCCGTACGACGAGCTCCTCACGCGATCGCGCGCGGCGGGTCGAAGCGCGCCGGAGCCCGAGATCCTCGAGACCGGCGTCTTCGACGAAGACCGCTACTTCGACGTCGAGATCGAATACGCGAAGGACGACACGGACGACGTCCTCGTCCGCGTCACCGTCACCAACCGCGGCCCCGAGGCGCACGCGATCACGCTCCTCCCGACGATTTGGTTTCGGAACACGTGGAGCTGGGAGTCGCCGACGCCGCCGAAGCCGGAGCTCGTCGCGATGCCGCGCGCGGTCGGCGATCCGCTCGCCGCGGTGAGCGCGACGCAAGGTCACCTGGGGAGGTTTTGGCTCTACTTCGACGGACCGAACGATCTCCTCTTCACCGAGAACGAGACCAACGCGAAAACGCTCTTCGGCGCGAAGAACGAGTCTCTCTACGTGAAGGACGCGTTCCATCGCGCGGTCGTGGACGGCGAGCTCGGCGCGACGAACCCCGCGCGTCGCGGCACCAAGTGCTGCGCGACGTACCGATTCGAAATCGCGCCCGGCGCGTCGCGGACGATCCACCTCCGTTACTCGAAGTGCGCGCTCGCGCGTCCGTTCGCCGACTTCGACGACGTCTTCGCGACGCGCCTTCGCGAGGCCGACGAGTTCTACGCCGCCGTGATGCCCGATGCGCTCGGTGACGACGAGCGCCGCGTCTATCGGCAAGCGATGGCGGGGCTCTTGTGGTCGAAGCAGTACTACTCGCTCGACGTCGATCGCTGGCTGCGCGGCGATCCCTCGCAGCCCGCGCCGCCGCCCGAGCGCCGACGCGGACGCAACGCGGAGTGGGGGCACCTCTTCAACAGCGAGGTGCTCTCGATGCCGGACAAGTGGGAGTACCCCTGGTACGCCGCTTGGGATCTCGCGTTCCATTCGATCCCGATCGCGCTGGTCGATCCCGAGCTCGCGAAGGCGCAGCTGCAGCTGCTCTTACGTGAATGGTACATGCATCCGAACGGGCAGCTCCCCGCGTACGAGTGGGCGTTCGGCGACGTGAACCCGCCCGTGCATGCGTGGGCCGCGTGGCGCGTCTACCAAATCGAGCGGAGCATGACCGGTCGCGCCGACCGCGCGTTCCTCGAGAGCGTCTTCCACAAGCTGATGCTCAACTTCACGTGGTGGGTGAACCGCAAAGACGCCGCCGGAAAGAACGTGTTTCAAGGCGGCTTCCTCGGCCTCGACAACATCGGCGTCTTCGATCGGTCGAACGCGCTCCCGGCGGGAGGCATTCTCGAGCAAGCCGATGCGACGAGCTGGATGGCGATGTACTGCCTCAACTTGCTCACCATCGCGCTCGAGCTCGCGCGCGAGAACCCGAGCTACCAAGACGTCGCGAACAAGTTTTTCGAGCACTTCCTCTACATCGCGCACGCGATGAACGACGTCGCCGGCGAAGGCATTCGCCTGTGGGACGACGACGACGGCTTCTTCTACGACGTGATGCGCTTGCCGAACGGGACGAGCGTGCCGATGAAGGTGCGGTCGATGGTCGGGCTCATTCCGCTCTTCGCGGTCGAGACGCTCCCGCCCGGGCTCTCCGAGCGCTTTCCGGAGTTCGTGAAGCGGATGCGTTGGTTCACCGCGAACCGTCCGGAGCTCGCGGAGTACGTGTCGTCGTTCGACGTGAAGGGGGCAGGGCAGCGACGTCTCTTGTCGATCCTCGAGCGCGATCGCCTCGTGCGC
>JBBQXV010000567.1:0-1776 GCA_038209335.1 Polyangiales bacterium
AGCGTCGCGCATCGTCGGCGAGAAGCGCCGCGGCGCGTTCGAGCCTCCGACCGATGGCGTCGCCCCGTGATAGGGACGCGTCGAAGCAGCGGCCGCCGCGATGGTGCCGCGATCATGCACGACGTAGCCCGCGACGTGATCGTGGAAGATGTACTCCGACGAACAGAAGACGTACGGCGCAGGCGGCACGATCCAGAGGCCGACCGCGTATCCATTTCCCCAGTAATACGTGGGAGGCATGGGCGCCCAACCGATGTAGCCGCCCTCGCCGACGCGCCACGAGACCCACGCCGGCGCGTACGCGCGACCAGGGATCCACGACCAGCCGGTGCCGCCGATCCAAACCCAACGACCGTAGTGGAAAGGGACGTAGCCCCAGTCGTAGTCGCTGACCCAAATCCACTCGTCTGCGTCGTCGAGCGCCCAGTGCCCTGCGGTCTGGTAGGGCGCGAAGTCGGCGCCGACGACCGTCGCGTTGGGGACCCAGATCGTTCCGTAGTTCGGATCCTCGACCCACGCGCCGTAGGGCGCGAGCGGCTCGCGAAACTCCGTCAAGGCGCTCGGATCCGTGTCTTCGTACGCGTCGTTCTGCGCGGCCGGCGCGGGCTGCGCTTGAGCTTGCGCCTGCACCTGGACGTCGTATTGAACCGCAGCGTTCGGTGCCTGCGCCTCGCCGTAGTAGCCGCCACCGCCGCACCCGACGAGGGCGCTCGCCGTCATCGCCAGGGCAGAGGCCCAAAGGGTGCGTCGCAGGACGGGTTTTTCGGGGTTCGGCATGGGCATCATGATGGTTCTTCTCCGAGAGCGGCGCCAGCCTCGAGTGGTTCAGGAAGGTCTGCTCGCGACCGAGTCGGTCTGCTTAGAGCAATCGCCGTTCCGTTCTGTAAGAGCGAGCTTTTCGTTCGATCTTCGATGGCCATCGTCCGCGCGCTTCAACTTTCTGAAGCTTCGACGTTCGTCGGCTGAAAGTCGATGAACACGGGCAGGATTCTCGCGTACTGTCGGCTCGTGGGGAGATTCAAGGAGGCGACCCTGGCGGCGCTTTTCGCTCTCCTGCGACCCGCGTCCGCGCTCGGTGCCCCGCCTATCGACGGTGCACGCATCGACACGGTCCCAGTGGCGAGCCCTGAAAGCCCCTTCCTCCGCGCCGAAGGGCCGCACACTCCCGTGCCCGAGGGGTCGACCGAGTACGCGCTCGGCCTCGGCGTCGAGTACGGGCGCGGTCTCTTGCGCGAGGTCGGCGTCGACACGAACGGCAATCGGACCGCGCTCGCGACGTTGGTCGATCAAGGGGTGATCGGCCGCTTGGGCGCGTCGATCACGCCGCTGCACTGGCTCTCGCTCGAGGCGAGCTTGCCGATCGCGCTCTACGAGCGTGGCGACCTGGCTGCGCCCTACGGGGGCGTCTCGGTCGATCCCGCGAGCTCGCCTGGGCTCGGCGATTTTCGAGTCGGGCTTCGGCTTCGACCGCTCGACGAAAAGTCACTCGGGCTCTCGCTCGGCGGGCGCGTCTGGGCGCCGACCGGCTCCACCGCGGCGTACTTGTCGGATTCGAAGGCGCGCGGCGCCGTCGATCTCTCGCTCGCGGGCGAAGGTGAGGGCGCGCTCTTCGGTTGCACGTTGAGTGTCGAGCCGACCCTCTTCGCTGGACAAAATGGCGCTCGCGCTGGCGTCGACTGCGCGCTCCACGCGAAGCTCTATCAGGACGTCTTTTCGATCGGCGTCGAGCCGGCCTTCGCGCTCGTTCGTCTCGCGCAGCCCGACGATCACGCGACA
>JBBQXV010000568.1:0-1762 GCA_038209335.1 Polyangiales bacterium
GGAGATCGACTGGAAGACGGACTCCGAAAATGTCGCGTGGGCAATCGGCACGCTGCGGGGCGTGCCGCGCGGTGCGTTCGCGTGGATGAAACAGGTCGAGGATCTCGAGGATCGCTCGACGTGGGAGCTGCTCGAGCTCTCGGGCCGGGAGTTGCGCACACGCGGGATTCAGCTGGCGGCGCTCGACATCGACTCGGATTCGTATTGTCTGGTCGCTCTTCCGAGCAAGGACGCGCCGCGACTGATGACGCTCGCGAAGAAGGCGGGCTTTGGCAGTGCCGATTTTTTTGGCGACGACCTTGCCGGAGCGACTCGCGATCGGATTGCGAGCGAGAAGCGCCACGCGAAGGAAGTCGCGCGCGAGGAGGCCCGCGTTGCACGGCAGCCCAGGCCGAAGCTCCACTATTTCGCGAAGGGCCGGACGTTCTGGTGGCTTCACGCAGCCGGGAACGTGCTGTCGACGGCGTTCGAAGCGCCGGGGTACAAATGCTCGGTCACGCACAATTTCCCGACGGCCTCGGCCATGGCCGAAGTCGGGCGCGCCCTACGGCGGACGCATCGCGGCTTTCCCTGCGCGGGCGAATTATTTCCTGCAGAGCGGATACATCCTGCGCAGCGTGCTGCTCGACGGAACGACGGTGTCGGAGGACGGCGGCGCGTGGGGCCGCACCTACGGCAATCTCCAGGACGTTCGCCATTTCGCGACGCCGGAGAGCGCGGCGAAGCATCACGCGGCGCTCGTCGCAAATTACAGCGAGAGCAGTCGCGTGATCACGCGCGCGGAAGTGATTGCTCGATACAAAAAAAGGAAGTCGTAGCCACTTTCGCGGATCGCGAACCGCGAGCGCGATGCGTACTCGCCGGCTTCCGCCTGCAGATAACGCAAACGCAACGTCCGTCCCCTCACTGCGCGCGGGCGAGGTGAGAACCGGTTCCGTCAGTCCAGGCGAGCCAGGGCACGTCGCCGACGTAGCCGATCCACGCCAGCGCCGGATCCTTCAGATTCGTCGCGACCGGAACCATCGGACCGTAGGTGTCGTTCGTGACGTCGAAGCGCTGCGCGACGATCGACGATGGGGTCGTCCACGCTGCGAGCGCGGCGCCGTTCGCGCCCAGGATGAGGCGAATGTCGCGAACGCCCTTCTCGACGTCGAGCCGTGTGCGCCAGTGGAAGAGGCGGCCGTGGTCGCGCGAGAACATCGCGCTCAGTGTGGGGCCGCCGACCTCGCTGTACCAGAGGAGGCCCGCGTAATCGTCGTGTGATGCGACGACGGGCCCGATCCCACGCACGTCGCTGGGGATGTGCCAGCCGTCGTGGCGCCCGACACCGCCGGACTGGAGCACGCCGCCGTTGATGCGGAAATTCGCGAGCGCGATATCCGTTTCGCCGGGCTGTGCCCCGCGCCACTCGACATGACGAAATCCAATCAACATCGAATCGGAACAGCGCGCGGCGGAAACGCGCGCTTCGATCGAGACGGGGCGATCGATCAGAGTGCGCTCGGGAATGACGCCCGTAGCATCGGGCCGAGCAAGGAGCACGGACTGCCACTTCTCTCCGGATGCGGTCGCATAGGGAAGGATCGTCGCCGAGTACGGCATCTCGTGCCCCGAGTCGATCCAGATGAAGGGACCCTCGCCCTCGCCGACTTTGCGATCGAGCGCGATCTTGCCGTGCCAGGTTTCTCCGCCGTCCGCGGACTTCGCGATCACCGCGGCGGGAGTCTTGCTCGCATTGATGAGTGCGAACCATCGCGCGACG
>JBBQXV010000569.1:0-1711 GCA_038209335.1 Polyangiales bacterium
GTTCCCGATGCAGCGCTACGCGAACGGGCTCAAATCGCTCCAAGTGCCGAATCGCGATGGCGAGTACCCGCCGGGAAAGGCGAACTACGTCGGCACCAACAACTGCACGAACCCACTCTTCGCGGCGAAGCTGCCCGATGGAAGCAACCTCGACTTCAACGAGAGGACCGGCGCGCTCTGCAAGCTCCCGCTGGGATCGCGCACTCCGGATCTCGTCTTCTACATGCACATCGGCGGCGTGCCCAATCAGCTCCTCCATTACCGAGCGGGCGATCCGGCCGGGAGCGCGCTGACCGACGGCGACTGGACGAAGATGCTCGGCGCGAATCCGCTCGCGTACGACTACTCCGGAATCGATTCGCACATGATCGAGTCGGTGTTGCCGCGCGCGGGGCTGCCGCCGCCGTCGGCAGTGAACGACGCGGATCCGATTCATGGTCGTGAGTGGGTCACGAACGCGCAGAGCAACTATGCCGATCTCCAGTACGCGTGCACGTACCCGCTCGCGACGCCGCGCGATTGCTCGCTCCCGTCGAACGGTGACATCTGCGATTGTCCGGCGACGGCGCAAGGGGCGGCGCACGATCAGATCTCTCCGCTGTGCGACGCGAACGATCCGACGAAGCAGGTTCGCGCGAAGGCGTATCCGACGATTCGCGAGGCGCAGCTCGCGCGGATGCTCGGGCCGCAAGGAGCCGTCGCGTCGATCTGTCCGATCCACACGACGGAGCAGGGGCCGGGCGATCCGCTCTTCGGGTTTCGGCCGGCGGTGTCGGCGCTCGTCGATCGGCTCGGCCTCGCGCTCTCGAACCAGTGTTTGCCGCAGCCGTTGCCGCGCGACGCGGCGGGTGCGGCGTCGTGCACCGTCCTCGAGGTTCCGCGTGGCGGCGCGCCGTGCAACGCAAACCTCGGCCAGACGCCGGCATCGCCGTCGGTCGCGAAGGCGATGCGCGATCAGCTGCACGCGACGCTCGGCGACGCGGCGGCGACGGCGACGGTCTGCCAAGTGCGACAGCTCAGCGGATCGGAGCTCGCCGACGGAACGTGCGCGACGTCGAACAGCGGCGGCTGGTGCTACGTGAGCGGCGCCGCGGCGGGAGAGTGCCCGCAAGCGGTCATCTTCTCGCCGCTCGGCGTGCCGACGCCGGGGACGCTGGTCATGCTCTCGTGCGGAGGGGCTGGATCGCAGTGCGGGGGGAAGTAGCCGTCAAATTCCTGGCGTGACGAAGACGATCTCGAGGCGCGCGTTTCGCGGGCGCGCCTTTGCGTCGGTCGGATCGGCGACGGGCGCCTTCGCTCCCGCGGTTTCCGATTTCACTTTCGTGGCGGTCGCGCCGCCGGCGACGAGCGCCTTCGCGGCGGCGTCGGCGCGCTGCGAGTCGGCGGCGATTTCGGCGGCGCTCGGCGTCGTCGCGTCGTGAAGGACGATCTGCACCGCGAACGTCGGATGCGCGGCCGCGACGCGCCCGAGCTCGCGCAACTTCTTCTCGGCGTCTGCGGTGAGCGACGTGCCGTTGAACACCTCGCGAAGCGTGACGACGACGCCGCGCTCGTCGCGCGACGGATCCCAACCGCCGCTCGCGGAGAGCTCGGAGAGGAGGCTGTCTGCCTGGCCAGAGGCCTGACCGGTCGCGGACGAGTCGGTGGCGCGTCGCGCCTTCGTCAGGAGCGAGAGGCACGTCGCACGCGCGCGCGCCGCCATGTCGATCGG
>JBBQXV010000570.1:0-1693 GCA_038209335.1 Polyangiales bacterium
CACCAAGCAGCCGATCACCATCAAGGGGAAGCCGGCTTCGAAGAAGATCCGCGCGACCGCCCTCAAGGCGCTCAAGGATCTCATCCAGTAAGTCGTCCCGCCTCGCAAGAGGCTCGATGCGGTGAAGGGCGCGTGCTCCTACGAGCGTGCGCCCTTCGTCCTTTTGTCCGTCGTCACGCGCGCGCGACGGAGCCGAACGAAGAGCGCGATGCTTCCGACGAAGAGCAACCCGACGAGCGGCGCGTCGCCGAAGCGCGCGTAGACCGTTCGCGGACCGTCCAGGAGCGCGGGCTGCGTGAGGAGCGTTCCGGCGATATCGCTCGCGTAGCGTGCGCGCACGCGGCCGCTGGCGTCGACCCACGACGTCGGACCGAAGTTCACTGCGCGCACGAGATCGCGACGGAGCTCGACCGCGCGAAGAACGGCGAGTCGTAAGTGGAGCTCGCTCTCCGCGCTCCCGGCGAACCAAGCGTCGTTCGTGATGTTGACGAGCAAGTTCGGCGCCGCGGTCATCGCCTCGCGCCCCGCGTCGGGCAGCGTGTCCTCGAAACAGTTGAGCACCGCGGCGCGAACCGGGCCGACGCTCAACGCGACGAATGTGTCCCCCGGCGTGAGCCCTACGCCGCGCGCGAACGTTCGCTTCAACCACGGCCATCGATCCGCGAACGGCACCGTCTCGCCGAACCAGAGGAGATGCACTTTGTCTTGCGGCGGCGCGAGTGCACCGTCCGCGGTCACGATCGTCGCCGAGTTGAACGACACTCCCGCCTCTTCGACGAGCACGAGCCCTGTCAGCACGGGGCCTCGAACGCCGTACGGGAGAACCTCGTACCGACCGATCGGCGCGCGCCGCGTCGCGTGCGGCACCGGATACGGATACGCCGCCTCCGGCCAGATCGTCAGCTCGGCCCCTTTGCGCTCCGAGCTCTTCGTCAGCTCGGTCAGCTTCGTGAGGATCGACGGCGCGCGCGCTTCGTCCCATCGCTCGGTGGCTTGAATCGACGGCTGGACGAGACCGATTTTCACGGTGGGCGCGCGCGCACGCAGCGCATCGATCTGGCGAATGCGAACGGCGCCGTACGCCAGCGTCGCGAGTGGGATCGCGATCGCTGCGGCGACCAAGGCGACGCCGTGTCGTCGGTTCGCGTGCGCGACGAACGCGCGCGCGCCGGACGCGAGGAGGCCCGCCGACAACGCCATGAGCAACGTCACGCCGCGCTCGCCCACGACGTCCGCGAGCTGCACCATCGCCGGCCACGGCGTCACGCCTCCCGCCGCCGACCACGGGAAGATCGTCGGCACGAACGTCCCCGCGTACACGCCAATCGCGATCGCCGCCCATCGCGGAGCACGCAGCCGCGCCGCGCCCTCGCACACCATCGCCGCGACGGCCCAACGCATTCCTTCGAACAGCGACAGAAGCGCGAGCGCGAGGAGCCCAGCGGCCCACGGGAGCGGCGTGAAGCGCGCGATCACGGCGGGCACGAACCGCAGCGCGATCATGTTCGCGCCGAAACCGAACGCGAGCCCGCGCGCTGCCCCGGTGAACACCGTTCGCCATCGTCCACGCGCCCGCGCGTCGTGACCGCCCGCATCCTCGAGCAGCCACGCGAGCCCCGCCATCCCGAGCCACATCGCCGGATAGAGATTCGTCGGCGGCGCCGCGAGCGCGAAGATCGCGCCGAGCACGGCA
>JBBQXV010000571.1:0-1687 GCA_038209335.1 Polyangiales bacterium
AAGTCTATGGGCCCGGGGAGGATTCCGCGCGCTTCACGATCGCGGCGCTCCTCGCGCCGAGCGGACGTGCGCCGAATGCCTTCGGCGATTCGACGTTGATTCGCGACTTCGTGTACGTCGACGATGTCGCGCACGCGATCCTCGTCGCCGCTGACCACCTGGCGCGCAGCGACCAGGTACCCCGCCGCGTGCTCAACATCGCGACGGGGAAGGGGACGTCGCTCGGCGCCGTCGCGACGCTCGCGGCCGAAGCGTGCGGTGCTCCCACGTTTCACCATGACTTCCGCGGGCGCTCGCCGGCGGGAGGCTACGATCCGGCGCGCCTCGTCGGAGCCGCGCAAGCCGCCAGCGAGGTCCTGGGCTGGCGCGCGCAGACGGCGCTCGCCGACGGCCTCTCGCGTACCTTCGAGTCGCTGTGAGCGCGCGCATCTCCGTAGCGCTCCCCGTATTCAACGGCGCAAATTACATCCGCGAGGCGCTCGACAGCGTCCTCTCGCAGGATTTCGGCGACTTCGATCTCGTCGTCTCCGACAACCGCTCGACGGACGCGACGCCCCGCATCCTCGACGAGTACGCGCGTCGCGACCGGCGCGTGCGCGTGAGTCGCTCGGAGCTGTTTCTCTCCCAAGCCGAGAACGTGAACCGCGCCGTCGACCTCTGCGACGCGCCGTGGGTGAAGCTGCTGTGCCACGACGACCTCATGGTCACCGGCTGCTTGGGCGCGCTCGCGGCGAGCGTCGCCGATCTAGACGGTAGCTCCGTCGGGCTCGTCGGCAACGCGGAGGAGTGGCTCTTCGGGAACGGCTACCGACATCGAGCGCCGGATACGCATCCGCCCGTCCCGTTCGAGGCGTGGTCCGGGCCTGACTTCGTACGGCGCGTCATGCGTGGGCGCGCGCCGGCTCCGATCCCGTCGTTGACGACCGCTATGGTTCGCAAAGAGGCGTGGCGCGCGGCCGGCGAGTTCGATCCGCGCTTCGTGCATTTCGATATCTTCCTCTGGCTGCGTCTCCTCGTCGATTGGGACTACCGGTTCGTCCCGGCGGTGCTCACGACGAACCGCATCCACGGCGCGCAAGTCGCGATCGATGCGCGAAAATCGCAGCGCTCGGTCGCCGATCAGCGGGCGTTTTGGCGGCAGTTCGCTCGGGAGAATCGAGCGCGTTTGGATCTCGGATGGTCCGACATCGCGAAAGCGAACCTCAAGCCGCTCGGCACCGCGGGCGCTCACATCGCGATCGAGCTGATTTTGGGGCGGCCTGCGGCGGCCATCGCGATGGCACGTCGACTCCCGGCCGGCTGGCTGCCGTTGCTGCCGCTCTTCGTCGCGAGGAGCGCGCGCGCGGAGCGGCGCAAGATTCGAGAGCTCGTCCGGCACGTGCCGATCGAGCTCATCTATCCGGGCTGAGACTCGCGAGTTGCCGCATGCTCCACACAGCGGTAAACACCTCACGCCGTGACTCCGCAATTCGGGACGTTCATCCAGGCGCGCATGTCGTCACGGCGCTTCCCTGGCAAAGTGCTCGCGCCGTTTCGAGGCGTGCCGATCATCGAGTGCGTCGTCGGCGCGGCGCGACGCGCGCTGCCCGACGGTCCAGTCGTCGTCGCGACCAGCGATGAACGCAGCGACGATCCGCTCGCGAATCACCTGCACGCAGCTGGCATCGACTGCTTCCGCGGAAGCCTC
>JBBQXV010000572.1:0-1663 GCA_038209335.1 Polyangiales bacterium
AGGGCCATGCATGTGGGATCGCGAAGGCCGGCTCGGCGCTCTACTGCTGGGGGCCGAACAACGCCGGCCAGATCGGCACCGGCGCCGTCGGGGTCGGCCCCACCTCGGTCGCCCTCTCGGCGACGGCGGTACCCGGTTTCCTGGCGCTCAAGGTCTCGGCCGGCGGAGCCTTCACCGCCGCGATTCGCGGTGACGGAACGGTGTGGGCGTGGGGCAACAACACGGACGGCGCCGTGGGTCATCCGCAATCAGCAACCGACATTGCCGGCTGCCTTGGGGCAAATACGTTTTGCACGCCGTCGCCCTCACGGGTCGAGATCACCTCGTCTTCGGGTCTGTGAGCGCGTCCGCTAGCGCGAGGCTTTGGTGGGTCGCGCGAAGGTTCAGGGGCCGGAGCGCAGACCCCGCGACGCGTCGTACGCTTCACCCGCGCCGGCGAGCTCGCAGAGCACCGAGCCGAACTGAAGCATGTCGCCGCGCACGAGGGTCCGCGGCTCGTTCGGGACGAGCGCCCCGCCGTTGACGTAGGTTCCGTTGGCGGCGCCGAGATCGACGAGCCGAAGCGCGAGCGGATCGTCCCCCAAGATGTGCGCGTGGAGCTTGGAGACCGTCGCGTCGCGGAGGGCGATGTCGCAGTTCAGCGCGCGGCCCACCGAGATGTGGTCCGGATAGGGATTACCGGACGCCTTGGCAATAGCGCGAACGTCACACGTCGACCGCGAAGTGGCCAAAGGCGGCTGCTCGCGGGTGTTCGGATCTGTGGTGGTACGGAAGGAGATTCGCGAGCCGGCCGGGTCGACCTGAAACACGAGCAGAAAGTGCGTCGGCGCGATTCGCATGAACTCCGACCGACTTACTTTCCGCACGAGCTCGCGCCAGTTCGCGACGTCCATCTCATCACATTAGCAAATGCGTATGCCCAGGGCGCTCGAGGTTCCATCGTATCTGCGCGTGCACCACGATGCAGACAGCTAGGCTGTGGGGCGAACGCTCCCGAGGGGCATGCACAGCATGGAATTCACCGGCACTCGTAGGTTCGAAGTCCAGCGAAGGCTCGGCGAGGGCGCGTTCGGGATCGTCTACGAAGTGCTCGATCACGAGCGCGACACGCGCGTCGCGTTGAAGACGCTCACGAGGCTCGACGCCGACGCGCTCTACCGCTTCAAGCGCGAGTTTCGCGCCCTCTCGGACGTCCACCACGACAACATCGTCGCGCTGCACGATCTGTTCTCCGAGGGCGAGCAGTGGTTTTTCACGATGGAGCTCCTGTCCGGAGTCGATTTCCTGACGCACGTGTGGCGTCCCGCGATCGGTCCGCACGACGCCGCGACCGGCGGCTCGATGAGCGATCTCGACGGCGACACGCGGATGGTGGGTGGCGCGTGGCCCCCCCAAGACCCAACGTTGCGTGACCCGACGCTCGGCACCGACGCGCTCGCGATGCCCCTCGATGCACGCGACCGACGGGGCGGTCGGGCCCCGGATCCGGCGGCGGGCGCGGGAGGCGAGGACGCAGGGATCCCGCTCGCGACTCGACCGCGAATCGACGAAGCGCTGCTGCGCGGCGCCCTCGCGCAGCTTGTCCGCGGGCTCGCCCGGCTCCACGCGGGCGGCACGCTCCACTGCGACGTGAAACCGTCGAACGTCCTCGTGACGCCGGAGC
>JBBQXV010000573.1:0-1657 GCA_038209335.1 Polyangiales bacterium
CGCGCTCGTGACACAAATGGGTAACGATGAGGTTCCGCATTCTCTTTGCGCTCGCGCTCTCTGCTGCAGTGGCCTGCGCGAACGGAACGAGCAGCGTTGGAGGGGACGACGTCGACGCGTCGGGGCAGGGCGACGCGGCGAGCGGGGACGACGCGTCGCCGGGCGCGGACGCGAGCCCGATGCTCGACGCGACGAGCGGCGACTCGGGCGGTGGAAGCGATTCGGGCGCCGACGTTTCGTCGGCCGACGCGGGACCTGCGGCGAAGCCGGTGCAGGGCGAGGTGCTCATCACCGAGGTGATGTTCAACCCGACCGGCACCGAACCCGACGCCGAGTGGTTCGAGCTTCACAACACGACGTCGTCGCCGAAGATCCTGACGGGGCTCACGCTCACGGACGGCGCTGCGCGCACGCACACGATCGGTACCGGCGTAACGATCGCGCCGAACGCTTACGTCGTCTTCGTGCGGCTTCGCACGGCTGCCACGACCGCGAAGATTCCGGCCGCGGCCATCGCGTACGAATACGGCACCGGCCTCGCGGCGACGACGGGGATCATCCTCGCGAACGGCGTGACCGGCGCCATCGAGCTGTCCGACGGCGCGACGAAGATCGCGACGGTTCCGTACGGATCGTTCGCGCTCGCGTCCGCAGGCAAGACCCTCGAGCTCAAGGTGCTCACGTACGCGGGCGCGCAGCTCAAGGCCTCGTGGTGCGTCGCGGCGACCGTCTGGGCCACGGGCGCGGACGACGGAACGCCCGGCGCCGTCGGCGACTGCCCGTAAGTCTCCGCTTCACTGCGGCGGAGCAACCGGCGGTACGGGCGGCGGCTGCGTGGGTGCATCGGGCGGTCCCGCGTCGGGCTGCGGCTTCTTCTTCGGCGGCGGCTCGCCGTACTCGCTTCGCATCTTCGTCGCGAGCGCGTCGATCATCATTTGCTCGTGGTACTGCGGCATCTGCGGCAACTGCATGACGACGCGCACCGGCGAGTCGGCGTCGCGCCCGCGCACCATCTCGAACGATCCGGGCGTCGCCTTGTTGCCCGACTCGGTCGACCGGTACTCGAAGAGCAAGTACCCGCTGTCCACGTCCTTCTCGACGACCTTGAACCCCATGTCGACGCGCACGAGGCGCAGCGCGGCGTTCCATGTTCGATCGTAGGAGTACGGCGATTCGTACGTCGCCTTCGCCGACGCGCTCGGCGCCGCCAGTGTGGCGGCCGCCGCGACGGTCAACCCGAGCACCGCACCGAACGCGACCTTTCGCCACGAGCACGCGAGAAGGGAAACCATGATCCCTTCCAATATCGACCCGCTCGAGCGCGGGCCAAGTTCGCGTCGTCTCAGGTGGTGGTCGGCGCGTCGGTCGGGATCATGTCGTTCGCGTCTTTCAGCGCGCGCAGGCTCTTGCGATCGCTCACGAGGAAGAACCCGGCGACCGCGAACGTCCACGCGACCTGCGTGACGAAGAGCAGGAAGACGTAGGCCTCGCCCGGGCCGTTGTACATGTCGCGCGTGAAGTACATCGCCATGCCCGCGTACATGCCGGCCTGGAAGACGCCGACCATGCCGGGCGGTCCGGGGATCAAGATCGTCGCGCCGAGCATCCCCATGATCGCGCAGACCTCGCCGAACGAGATCGACGTGCCGTCCGGATG
>JBBQXV010000574.1:0-1598 GCA_038209335.1 Polyangiales bacterium
GACGTGGCCATCGACGTCGCCGACACGCCGCGCGGGCCCATGCCTCACGTGTGTGGAGCGATCCCGGTCGACGCGGTCAGTGTGATGGACCTCGAGGCGTTCGACGCTCACCCCGATCCCGTCACCGGCACACGGATCGCCTTCGTCGCGTTCGAAGGGATGACGCTGCTCGATCTGGTCGGGATGTACGATCCGATCTCGCGCGTGCGGACGATGGGGTTCGACGCGACCTCGACGTGCGAGATCGTCGGCGCGACGAGCGCGCGCGTCTGGGCGTCGGACGGCGTGACGATCGCGGTCGACCGCGTGCGTCCCCTGCTCGATGACGTCGACGTGCTCCTCTTGCCGGGCGGCCTCGGGACCCGCGCGCTCGAGCGCGACGTCGAGGTCGGTACGTGGCTCGCGTCGTTCCAAAAGAATCGGCTCGTCGCGTCGGTGTGCACCGGCGCGTTCCTCGCCGCGGCGGCCGGTCGCCTCGACGGAAAGCGCGCGACGACGCACGCGAGCGCCATGGAGCGGCTCGCCGACTACGGCGCCATCGCCGTGCACGAGCGCGTCGTCGACGAAGGGCAACTCGTCACCGCGGGCGGCGTCACGAGCGCGCTCGACCTCGGTCTCTACGTCGTCCGCCGAATCTACGGCGACGACGTCGCGACGAAGATCGCGACGCAGATGGAATACCGACCCGTAACGTGAAGCTCAGCGCACGCCGCGCGTCTCTTCGAGCGCGAGGAGAAAATCGCCGAGCATGCGTCCGCGCGATTTGATCATCTCGGGCGTCGCGACGGTGCGAAGCGCGGCCGCGATGACGGGACGCCACGCCGCCTCGGCGTCCGCCCCAGACAAACGCGCGATGCGAGCGAACGCGCGGATCGCCAGGACGTTCTCTTCGAACGGCTTGCGCCGGATCGCGAAGACGCCGACCGCGTTCGGATCGACCGTCGTCGCGAAAAAACCGCCGCGCACCGCGTCGGCGAGATCCTTCTTCACGTACTCGGCGATCCGCGTGGCGCCGTCGAGCCACTCGCGCTCGCGCGTCACCTCGTGAAGGCGCACGAGGCCCCACGCCATCGCCGCGTTGTCCGCGAGGTAAGCGTCCTTGGTCGTCGGTGTCGCGACGTCGTGCGTGAGCCCGCCCGCGCCGCTCGCGAGCGCGTGCGTCGTGAGGATCCGAAGCGCCGCGCGCTTGGCCGCGGCGAGCACCGACGCGTCGCCCGTCGCTTCGAAGAGCGTCGCGTACGCCGCGATCATCAGCCCGTTCTCGCGCGCGTACTCGTGCGTGTCGATGCGCGGAAATCCGAGCGCGCGCCGCCCGGCGTCGTTCTTTGCATAGTACACGTGCCCGTCGACGAACGGCTTTCCCGGCTCGTGCGCGTTCAGGTCAGCGTCTTGCGTCGTGTAGAAGCCCCCTTCGCCGCTCGTCATGAACGCCGTGACGTATTTGTGGACGGCGCGCGCGCTGTCGATCATCGCGGCGTCCTTCGTGAGGAGAAACGCGGTCGCGTAGTTGTCGATCGCGCCGGCCTGCCACGTCATCAGCTTCTCGAAGTGCGCGTGCTTCCAGTCGCTCGCGGCCGAGTACTGGTAGATGCCGCCCC
>JBBQXV010000575.1:0-1577 GCA_038209335.1 Polyangiales bacterium
CGCGGCGAGCCGCCGCCGCTCGACACGCCGGGTGAGCTCACGCTCGCGTTCTTCCTCGGCCACAAGGGATGGCATGCCTTCGCCGTGGACGGCGGCCGCGTGCGCAGCGTCGCGCTCGGCGACGTCGACGCGCACGAGGCGCGCGGCGCCCTCGCATCGCATCTGCTCGCGCCGTTCGACGCCGAGCTCGGACGAGCGACACGCGTCGCGGTCATCGCGTTCGGCGCCGCGCGCGGCGTCGACGTCCACGCGCTCCCGTTTCACGGCGCGCCGCTCGGCACGATCGTCCCGGTCGTCTACCCGCTCGATCGCGTCGGACGCGCTTCTGCGCCGCACTCGCCGATCCGACGCGTCCTCGTCGTCGCCGATCCCACGTCCGATCTGCGCGGCGCTCGCGCCGAGATCGACGCCATCGAGCACGCGCTCGCCGACGCGTCGGGCATCACCCTCACCATCCTGCGCGACAAGCGCGCGAGCGGCGACGTCGTACGCGCCGCCTTGGGCGAGGCGGATCTCTTCCACTATGCCGGCCACGGACGATTCGCCGGACGCGACGGATGGGCGAGCGCGCTCCGACTCGCCGATCACGGCGAGCTGTCGGTCGCCGACATCCTCGCGCTCGAGCACCCGCCGAGCGTCGTCATGTTGCTCGGCTGCGAAACGGCGCGCGAGTCGGGCGAGGCCGATGCGTCCGGCCTCGGAATCGCGCAAGCGTTCTTGATCGCCGGCTCGCGCGCCGTCGTCGCGGCGTCGCGCGTGGTGGCAGACGAGTCGACCGCCGCCCTGGCGCGCGATGCCTACGCGCGCATGGCGACCGGCGCGGATCTCCCGAGCGCCATGCGCGCCGCGTTCGCCGCCGCAGCAGCGCGCGGCGACGCGGAGTGGGAAGCGTTTCGCGTCGTCCTGCCGTGATCGGCGCGCGCCGCTAAATCAACTTCATTAGCCCGACCTCGTGCCCCTTCGGACAGCGCGCCGTCATGTTCTTGTCCGCCTCGCGCTTCGCGACGCGCACTTTGGCGCCGCACTCGGGGCACGTCACTTCGATCACTTCGTCTTTGTCGGGAGCGCTCATGATGCGAACAGCGTGCGACCTCACGCGCGCGCCGTAAAGGGGCGCGCTATATCTTCGGCGTGAACGACACCACCGCCGTCCTTCGCCCGATCCGCGCCGCGGACGACTCCGCCGTCGCAGCCATCATTCGCAGCGTCATGCCCGAGTTCGGCGCGAAGGGACCCGGCTTCGCGATCAACGATCCCGAGGTCGACGCGATGAGCGCCGCCTACGCCGACGCGCGCAGCATCTACTTCGTCATCGAGCTCGGCGATCGCGTCACGGGCGGCGGCGGGATCGCGCCGCTCGCCGGCGCCGACGCCGCGACGTGCGAGCTCCGCAAGATGTACTTCCTCCCCGAGCTTCGCGGACGAGGCCTCGGTCGCAAGCTCCTCCTGCATTGCCTCGACGCCGCACGCGAGCGCGCGTTCACGCGCGTCTACCTCGAGACGCTCACCGGAATGGACGCCGCGAAGAAGCTCTACGAGAGCGTCGGCTTCACGCCGCGAAGCTGCGCACTGGGCGC
>JBBQXV010000576.1:0-1575 GCA_038209335.1 Polyangiales bacterium
CTTCCACGCTGCTCCGATATCCCGGGAAGCGCGTCCGCGACGACCCCCTATCCGCCGAATCCCGTGTACGCGATCGGCGGCGACGCGATGCTCCCGTTCGCGTCGCGGATCGGGCAGCTCGCCGGCTCCCAGAACGTCGCGACGTTGATCTACACGCTCGGTGTCTCGTGCCTCAACATCACGGCGATGCTGAACTCGACGCCGCTGGCGACGATCTCGCCCACCGCGTTCTACTTCGAGCCCGCGACCGACTCCAACGGCGGCGTCGTCCAGAAGACGTGCCAGATGTCCGACCCGGATCGGGTCGCCGATTTCAGCATCGCGAACGCCTTCGCGACGTCGTGCGCGACGCTGCCCCAGGGCTTGCCTTCGGGCTTCAGCGACGCCCTCGGTCCCGTGCTCGTCGTCGAGTTCGCCGTCCCCCTCACCTCGACCCAGACGTCGATCAGCGCGGAGGCCGCGAACGTCACGTTCGGCCTCGGCGGTGCTTCGGCGGTCAAGCCTTGGACCGATCTCGGGTTCGTCAATGTTCGCGGCGCCCAGGCCGGCGTGGTGATCACGCCCGCGCCGATCATCGGCGTCCCCGCGAACCGCTGGAAGGGGAAGGTCCAGAAGACCTCGGCGACACTGCTCGCCGACATGGCGGCCTCCAACACGGCGGGCGGCGATACGGCCGAGAAGACGATCGGGATCCTGGCGTCGACGGATCTCGATACGCATCGCAACCAGATTAAGCCGCTCGCGTTCCAGGACTACGGGCAGACGTGCGGCTACTACGCCGACTCGACCGGCACCGCGAACGACAAGTCCAATGTCCGGGATGGTCACTACCCGATCTGGAGCTCGACGCACTTTTTCAGTCGGGTGAACGCGCAGGGCGCGGCGCTGAACCCGCTCGCCAAGCAGCTCGTCGACGTGATGCAGGGCGCGCAGGCGCTGCAGGGGCTCGACATCATCCAGCTCTACGCCCAGGGCCACGTCATCCCGAACTGCGCGATGCACGTGAAGCGCCAGGCCGACTCTCGCGAGTACACCGCGTTCCGACCCCAGAACTCGTGCAGCTGCTACTTCGACGTCCTGTCGACCGGCGCGACGAGCTGCGCTTCCTGCAAGACGAACGCGGACTGCGCGAGCGCGCCGGGCGGGGCTACCCAATGCAACCTCTTCGGGACGCCTGCGGTCGGCTATTGCGAGCTGCCGGGCGACCAGTGAACGGATCTTTCATGACTCCCCGTCGTCTCCTCCACGGCATCGTCCTCTCCTTCGCCCTCGCGTTTCCCCTCGGCGCCCAGGCGCAGTCCGCGGACAAGCCTGCAGCGTCGTCGGCGGTGGGCCAGGCGCGCGAACACTTCCAGCGCGGCGTGAAGCTGTACGAGGAAGACGATTTTCGCACCGCGCTCATCGAGTTCAAGCGCGCCTACGAGCTCTCGCCGAACGCGACGCTGCTCTTCAACATCGGCAATTCGTACTACCAGCTCCGTGAGTACGCCGACGCTCTCCGGACGCTCGAGCAGTATGTCCGCGAGGTCGGCGCGGCCATCCCGAAGGAGTCGCGTGCGCAGGTCGATCGCGAGG
>JBBQXV010000577.1:0-1569 GCA_038209335.1 Polyangiales bacterium
GACAGAAACGGCTCGAGCGTCGCGACGACGTCATCCATCGTCGCGAACCGCGCGTCGGCTTTCTTCGCGAGCGCGCGCGTCACCGTCTCGACGATCTCCGGCGGCACCGCCGGCGCCACGTTCGAGAGCGCGTCCGGATCCGCCGTCAGGATCGCCGCGACGAGCCTGTACGCATTGCGCTCGGCGCCCCGCGCGACGAGCGCGTCGCGCCACGGCGTGAACCCCGCGAGCACCTCGTACGCCATCACTCCCCATGCGAACTGATCCGCGCGTCCGTCGAGCGGCTCGCCCTTCAGCTGCTCCGGCGCCATGTAGAGAGGCGTCCCGATCACCGCGCCCTCTTGCGTGATCGTCGGCAGTCCCTCGGGCGTCGTCGCCGCGGTCGCGTCGATCGGCGCCGACGTGCGCCGCGCGATCCCGAAGTCCAACACCTTCACGACGCCGTCGTCGCGCACCATCACGTTCTCGGGCTTGATGTCGCGATGCACGAGCCCACGTCGATGCGCCGCTGCGAGCGCGCGCGCGACGTCGGTCAGCCAGCGCAGTCGTCGCTCGATCGGAACGCCGAGATCGCCAACGAACGTGCGAAGCGTCTGCCCTTCGATGAGCTCCATCGCGAGCCACGCGATCCCATCCGTCTCGCCGACGTCGAAGATCGCGACCGCGTTCGGATGATCGAGCGCGCCGGCTGCGCGCCCTTCGCGAAGGATCCGCGCGGTCCCTTCGGACGAGCCGCCACTCCCGGTCCCGAGGCCGAGGGTGGCACGCACGACCTTCAGCGCGACCTTTCGCTGCAGCCGCGGATCGTGCGCACGGTAGACCTCGCCCATCCCGCCTTCGCCGAGCAGGGCTTCGATGGAAAAACGATCGATCGAATCGCCGGGCCGAAGCGACACGGCGGTAGCCTAGCCGCACCGGCGGCGTGCGCCGCTCGAATCGACTAAGCTCCAACCGCCGATGCCGGACCTGCAGCCGCCGAAGACGATCCCGCCCGCCGATGACGCGCTCGACGAGCTGCCGCCGCTGGACGGAAGCGACGAGGGCGACGCCGACATCGAGAAGGGCGACGCGCTCGACGATCTCGAGGACGGCGGCGATCCGCTCGACGACGCGACGGGCGAGGGCGATCCGGTCGACACCGAAGACATCGACGCCGCGGGGGGCGAGTCGGGATGGCTCGTCGACGCGGAGGACGCGGCGGGGCTCGACGTCGGCGGCAACGAGATCGCGTCGTTCGAGGAGTCCGGCGCGCGCGATCCGCGGCTCGACTTCGAAGAGCTCGGCGTCGGCGACGAGGACTTCGGTCTCGGCGCGAACGACGACGCGGAGGTGCTCGACGCCGGCGAAGAAGGACCGATCGCCGCGGACGAAGAGCTGCGCGAGCAGGATCTCCCGCAGCTCGACGCCGACGAAGAAGGCGAGATGGACGAAGCCGATCTGATCGACTTGGGCCTGGCCCAAGAGCGAGAACCGCTCGCGCGGGCACCGCAAGCTTGGGAATCGGTCGGCGCGCCGGTCGACGTTGGCGCGGTCATGGCGATCGCGTGCGCGGGACGCGGCGTCGTCGTC
>JBBQXV010000578.1:0-1560 GCA_038209335.1 Polyangiales bacterium
TTCCGATGCGCTTCGGGCATGTGCTCGGGCGCCGTCGTGAAGCCGTAGCGGCGCCCACTCCTCACGTGCGACGCCACGCGGCTGCCGACGTGGAAGATCTCGACCGTCGCCCGGGTCAGGCAGACCTCGACCTCCTCGTGAAGGAGCCGATAGGGAACCGAGTAGCAGTGATGGTCGACCGCCACGTGGTAGTCGACGTTCACGCGCGAGCGGACCCACTCGGTCACGACGAATCGCTCGGCGGGAAGTGGAAGGAGCGCGTCGCGCTCGACGCGCTCGAAGAGATCTCGCCGGCTCACGCCGCCGAGCTTCTTCATGGGACGGGCGTTGAGCTCGCGGGTGAGCTCCGCGATTCGCTCGTTCAGCGATGCGAGCGAGAAGAACGTTTCGTTGCGGAGACGCGCCAGAACCCATCGCTGCGCGATCTGGACGGCGACTTCGACCTTCGCCTTGTCGCGCGGCTTACGAGGCCGCGCAGGAACGATCGCCGTTCCGTAGTGCTTTCCAAGGTCGGAGTACGACCGCGCGATCGTCGGCTCGTATCTGCAGGGCAGACGCACCGCGCTCCGGAGCTGGTCGGGCACGGTGATCTTGGAGACGCCGCCGAAGAAGTCGAAGGCGCGTACGTGCGAGGCGACGAAGTCGGGGATTGTCTGCGTCCGCGTCGCCTCAACAAACGTGAGGTTGGATGCGCCGAGGACCGCGACGAACAGCTCGACGTCGACGACTTCGCCCGTCGTCGGCTCGACGAAGTGAGCCTTCTTCCCCGAGTAGTCGACGAACATTTTCTCGCCAGCCTTGTGGAACTGGCGCATCACGGCACCGCGGCCCGAGAGCCATCGGCGATAGACGTCCCCGAACGCCGTGTATCGGAGCCCGCTCGGATGCTCTCGTAGGTACTCGAGGTGCAGAAGCTCGAGGGTCACTCCGACCCGACGAAGCTCAGCGTGCATCCAAGCCGGGTCCGGCGCGGGGCGCTCCGGTCCTCGCGAATGCTTCGGCCCCCCGTACAGGCGCGCGTCGAGCGCGCGGTCGTCGAGCGTTTCGATCGCCGTCCAATGGAGACCCGCGCCACGCGCGCGGCTCTCCACCTTCGAGACCACGCCGTGGCTCGTTCCTGTCGCTCGGGCCGTCTCCCGCACGCTCCGTCCGAGTGCGAGCCGCACGCGGAGAATCTCTCTGGTCTTGCTCATCGGCAGTCGCTCCATGTGCCTCGCGTCCCTTTCGAAGGGACGCGAGAGCAGGTGCGACTCAGGGCGTCACGTCGCTTCGGCCGGCGGGATCACCGAGGCGCGATCCCGGCGTCCACGTGGGCGCGATCTCGGTGTCCACGTGGCGCCGATCCCGCTGTCCACGTCGGCGCGATCTCGGTGTCCACGTGCCGGCGATCCTCGTGTCCACGTCGGGGCGAGATCCGCAAGCACCTACACGCCAATCGCCCCCACCTGATGACGCGGATGCGACGATTCAATCTCTGGCACCTCGAAGAGCGACGCCCTCACCGCCGCCACGCGGGCAAACGCCGCGACATCGATGCCAAAGCGTTCCGCGCCAATCAGA
>JBBQXV010000579.1:0-1555 GCA_038209335.1 Polyangiales bacterium
TCTTCGCTTTCGGTGGTGCTCATGGCAGAGAGGCTCCGTTGCGCCGCGACGAGCGGCTGCAGGTTCAGCGTTGCGGGGATGTTGGTGAGCGCGATGTTGATGAGCTCGAGGATTCGCCCGGTGTCCTCCTCGGCGCTGAAGTACGGGCTGAAGTACAGCCACTCCTTGTCGAGCAGCGCCTTCGCGGCCGGCGGGGTCCACCGCACGTCGGTGGCCCAGAGACCATCGCCGCGGAGCTCCAAGGTGAACGAGCCCGCGGCCTTGCCGTCTCCGGCGCGTCGATTCGGATCGACCGCCTTGTGCTCGTAGTCGATGGTGAGTCGGTTGCCGTATGCGGAGAAGGCGTCGATCACCGAACGGGCCGCGGCCTCGTCGAAGAGGAAGATCCCCTTCGTGGTCTGCACCTCGCCGTAGGCCCAGATGCGAAACTCAGTCGGCGGTGCGCTGCCCGGCAGCGCGTTGGACAGTGCTGCGTGTTTCTTACCGGACATGATTTCCCCTTCGCGGTCCGACCTCACGCAGCTTTGTCGGAGGGCGATGCTGGCAGCGGCGTAGGCGGTTGCGCGTCGTCTTCGTCGGGTTGGCTCGCGACCAGCGGCACGCCGAAACGCTTGGCGAAGGCGACGACATCGACCTTCACCCCAGCCGCTTGGAGCGCGGCGAGCGCGGAGGCTGTCGTGACGAAAATGTCGTTCGTCATCACGCGGCGAGCCTCGTGTAGCGATGGTGGAGTCCACCGAGTCGCGGAAGCGCGACGACGGTCCCGAGGTGAGGGGGTTCCACGGCGCGTCGCGCGGGAGCATCACCGTCCAGGGACATGTGCGGACGATCGGCGTTGTAATAGCCGAGATACTCCTTGAGGCATCGCAGCAGATGCCGCTCGTTCAAGACGATCAGATGGTCGACCAGCTCTCGACGAAGGGTTCCGACGAGACGCTCGACGAAACCATTTTGCCATGGACTTCGCGGAGCTGTGCGGAGTTGGGTGATGCCCAGGTCGTTCACGCGTCGATCGAAGGCGACGCCGTAAATGCCATCGCGGTCACGAATCAAGCGCTCGTAGTCGTCGAACCCGAGCGCCTCGACGATCTGCTGCGCGGCCCATTCGGCAAAGGGATGCGCGGTCACGTTCACGTGCAGAACGCGACGGCGCTCGAGCGAGAGCACGACGAAGACGTAGAGGACGTCGAACTTCACCGTCGGCACGGTGAAGAAGTCGATCGCCAACGTGCCGACGAGATGGTTGCGAAGAAACGTTCCCCACGTCTGCGACGGCGGATGCCGAGGGCGTCCAGCGGGTTTCGCCATGTACTTCGCGACGGTGTCCTTGTCGACGCGGTAGCCGAGCTTCGCGATCTCGTTTGCGATTCGCCGTCGGCTCCATCGAGGATTCTCCGCGGCGATGCGCACGATGAGCGCGATGATCTCCGCCGAGATCGGTCGGCGCCCTTGGCGTCGTGATTTCCAGGTCCAGAATCGTGCGAACCCACGCCGGTGCCACGCGATGACCGTCTCGGGCTTCACGATCGCGAGCGTGTCGGTCCACTTCGTCCAG
>JBBQXV010000580.1:0-1553 GCA_038209335.1 Polyangiales bacterium
TAGCACTACTGCGAGAGGTGCGGCCTGACGCGAGCGGCGGCATGGCCGCGGTGAGCGTGTTCGGGGTCGGCATTCTCGCGATGACAGAGCGGGCATCGGGGTAGCCACCGTGCGATCGCGCGTGCGAGAGCGAGGCGAATCGTGATGAAGGAGTCGACGAAGTGCCGCTCAGGCCGCGACCGCGATCGAATTGGCTTCAGCGTTCCGTCCCGCCGAGGGGGGAAAACGCCGCACCCGTTCAGCTACGATGAACGCGTAGCAGCTCAGGACGACGGAGATGTGATGGTGCCAACCCGGGAACGAGCGGCCTTCGAAGTGGTCGAGTCCGAGCTCGCCCTTGAGCTCCTCGTACGCGCGCTCGGTGCGCCATCGTTCCTTGACGATGCGAACGATCTGCTTCTTGCTCATGCGGCGGGGCATCGTCGTGAGGACGAACTTCGTCGGCTTGCTCTCGCCGTCGGGCCACTCGATCATGAGCCACATCGGCTCGCGGTCACCGGCGTCGGTACCGTCGTCGTGAGCGACCTTGACGCGGCGGAAGGCGAAGCGCGAGGAGAGCTTGCCACCGGGGCCGACGCGCCAGGTGAGGCGCCGGAAGGCGCGCCTACCGAGCTTGACGCCGAGGTCCTGCGCACCGAGCGGGGCGCCGTGACGGCGCTCGCGCGTGTCGAGTTGCCAGACCTTCGTGCTCGCCGTGACGGCCACGCCGAGGTCCAAGCCGAACATCCGCACCGTGTTTCGGAACTCGCTGGAGGCGCCATACGCGGCGTCGACGAGCACCACGTCGCCAGGGATCTTGTCCTCGAGAGCGCGCGTGATCAGGTCGAGCGCGAGGTCCGGCTTGGTCTTGAAGGTGAGCTCCGCAGGAACGCGCGCCTTCTTCCGGCGGACGGCGTCGTCGGTCCACGACGTGGGCATGTAGAGGGCGAAGTCGATCGGGACGTGCTCATGCTTCGTCGCGACCGTCAGGCTGACGCCGATCTGGCAGTTGCCGATCTTGCCGAGCGTGCCGGTGTACTGGCGCTGCACGCCCACGGAGTACTTCCCCTGCTTCGGGAAGCCCGTGTCGTCGATGATCCACGTCGTGACGGGCTCCTGCTTCTCGAGCGCCTCGATGACGTAGCGCGCAGCCTCCCGCCGCACGCTCCGGTCGTCCCACGGACTGTCGCGGAGGAAGTTGAGGAGGCGGGCCTGCATGCGCTCGCACGCCGCGCCGTCCTTCTCGGCGCCGTCGCCGCTTCCCGTCGCACGGGCCGCGATGGGCTCGACGCTCTTGCGCTCGCCGTCGGCCAGAATGCCGTACGCGTACACCGCAAACGACTCCTTCTGCTCGCGGCGACCGAGGTAACGGCCGATCCGGCCGTTGAGAAACTCACCGAGCCTGCATTCCATCGCGTTGTCGTCCGAGAACGCCATGGTTGTGCACCATGCACGCAATCGATCATCATGGAAATACCGAAGAGGATCGGCGCACCAAGAAGACGGCGACACAGTGAGAAACAAACGACATGGACCTACGCGGTGGCCCTCTCGCGAACGCGCGTGACCCGCTC